>JAAXGX010000010.1 GCA_012271165.1 Vicinamibacteraceae bacterium
CGCGACGGCCTCAAGCCGGTGCAGCGCCGCATCCTGTACACGATGTGGCAGCAGCGCCTCACCGCCGACGCCAAGCCGCGCAAGTGCGCGAAGGTGGTCGGCGACGTGATGGGCAGCTACCACCCCCACGGGGACGCGGCCATCTACGACACGCTGGTGCGCATGGCCCAGCCGTTCGCCATGCGCTATCCGCTGGTCGAAGGCTTCGGCAACTTCGGCTCGCTCGACGGCGACGGCGCCGCCGCGATGCGCTACACGGAGTGCCGGCTCGACGCCGCCAGCGCCGAGCTGCTGTCGGAGCTGGACCGGCAGACGGTGCCGCAGCGGCCGAACTACGACGGCACGCGCCAGGAGCCCGTCGTCCTGCCCGCCCGGCTGCCCAACCTGCTGATCAACGGTGCCACGGGCATCGCGGTCGGCATGGCGACGAACATGCCGCCGCACAACGTCCGCGAGGTGTGCACCGCGCTCCTGAAGCTGCTGGAGGACCCGGCGCTCGACAGCGCGGCCCTCTGTCGGTACGTCACGGGTCCGGACTTCCCCACCGGCGGGCAGGTCCTCAACACGCCGGAAGAGCTGCGGGAGCTCTACCGGACCGGGAGCGGCACCATCCGCTTGCGCGCGACGTGGGAGCCCGGGCCGCCGGCGCGCGGCTCGAAGACGGTGCACGTGACGAGCATCCCGTACGCCGCGAACAAGGCGCAGATAGTCGAGCGGATCGCCGAGATCATTCTCGCCCGCAAGCTGCCGCCGCTCGTCGACGTCACGGACCAGTCGACCGACCAGGTGCGCATCGTCCTGCAGATGAAGAGCGATGCGGACGAGCGGCTGGTCATGGCCTACCTGTTCCGGCACACGCCGCTGCAGACCAACTTCGCCGCCAATCTCACCTGCCTCGTGCCCGGCGGGCAGGCCGAGACGGCGCGGCCGGAACGGCTCGACCTCCACCAGATTCTGTGGCACTTCCTCCACTTCCGGCTCGACGTCGTCACCCGCCGGCTCGAGCACGAGCTCGACGCCCTCGACAAGCGCATCCACATCCTCGAAGGATTCGCGTTGGTGTTCGACGCCCTCGACGCCATCATCAGGCTGATCCGCCGCTCGGACGGCAAGGCGGACGCCGCCCGCCAGATCATGGCGCGCTTCGCCCTCGACGCCGAGCAGACCGACGCCATACTCGAGCTGAAGATCTATCGCCTGGCGCGGCTGGAGATCCTGGTCATCCGCGAGGAGCTCGAGACCAGGCGGGCGCGGGTCGGCGAGATCGCCCGCCTGCTCGCCGACGAGGACGCGCGCTGGGCGCTGGTCGGCGACGAGATCGGGGAGATCCGCGACGCCTACGGCGACCCGGCGACCAACCCGCGCCGCACGCTGATCGCGGCCGTCGAGGACGACCAGTTCACCGCCGACGACTTCATCGTCGACGAGGACGCCGTCGTCCTGATCTCGCGCGACGGCTGGGTGAAGCGCCAGCGCGAGGTGCGCGACGTGGCGAGCACGCGCCTCCGCGAGGGCGATGCCCTGCTGGCGGCCGTCGCCGGGAGCACGCGCGCCACCTGCGTCTTCTTCAGCAACCTCGGCGCCGCGTACACCTGCCGGCTCATAGACATTCCGGCGTCGACCGGCCACGGCGAGCCGATCCAGCGGCTGTTCAAGCTGAAGGACGGCGAGCGCGTGGTGGCGGCGTTCAGCCTCGACCCGCGCGTCACGGCGGCAATCGCCGCGCCGGCGGAAGGCGAGCCGCCGCCGACTCATGCCGTCGCCGTCAGCAGCGACGGCTTCGCCCTGCGCTTCAGCCTCGAGCCGTTCGCGGAGCCGAGCACCCGCGCCGGCCGCCGCTTCGCCCGCCAGGCCCGCGGCGCCGAGATCGCCGGCGTGTCGATCGTGCGCGAGCAGGCGGTGATCATCGCCGCCACCCGGCAGGCGCGGGCCATCCTGTGCGACACGGACGAGATCAACTTTCTGTCCGGTCCCGGCAAGGGCGTGACCCTGATCAAGCTCGACCGCCGGGAGGACGCCGTGCTCGGCTTCGTCGCCTCCACCGGCGCCCGCGACCTGCTCACCGTGGAGACCAGCCGCGGCGCGGCGCAGACCATCAGCACCGCCAAGTACGAGGTCACGAAGCGCGGCGGCAAGGGCCGGGAGCTGCTCCAGCGCGGCCGGTTCACGCGTGTGGTCCCACCGCCGGTCGCCACGCCGGTGCTGCGGTCGTAGTAGCCTGCCGGAGGTCGACCCCGGCCGTCGTCTGAACCAGACCTGTCTTTCGTGTTATATTCGCCCCATGAGCGACCGGTCTGCCATCGAGTGGACGGACGCCACGTGGAATCCAATCCGTGGCTGCTCCAAGGTCAGTCCCGGGTGCGCACATTGCTACGCCCAGACGTTTGCCGAGCGCTTCAGAGGCGTGCCCGGACATCCGTTCGAGCAGGGCTTCGACCTCCGGCTGGTGCCGGAGAAGCTGAGCCAACCCCTATCCTGGCGCCGCCCGCGCAGAATCTTCGTGAACTCGATGAGCGACCTGTTTCACGAAGACGTACCTTCCGACTACATCGCGTCCGTCGGCGCGGTGATGCACCAGGCCAGTTGGCACACGTTCCAGGTGTTGACGAAGCGACACGACCGCATGAAGCACCTGCTCGCAGGCGAGCTGCGCTGGATGAGCGATCTCGTCAACGTCTGGTACGGCGTGAGCGTCGAGAATAGAGCTCACGGCCTGGGCAGGCTCGACACGTTGCGGACGACCCCGGCCGTCGTGCGCTTCGCCTCCATGGAACCCCTCCTGGAAGATCTCGGCCACATAGATCTGACTGGAATCCACTGGGTGATCGCTGGCGGCGAGAGCGGTCCGCACGCGCGACGCTTGGAGGAAGCATGGGTCGTGGCCATCGAACGTCAGTGCAACAGGCGCGGCGTACCGTTTTTCTTCAAGCAATGGGGCGGCGTACACAAGCACTCGACCGGCCGGGTGCTGAACGGCCGAACGTACGATGACTTTCCGGTCACGCCGAACGATACCGATCGCTTACCATGACAGCCGCGGATCCGAATCCCGAATACTGGCAGGAATACGGCCAGTTCCAGAAAGTCAAGCACGACCTGATCAAGGGGTACCTGAGCGGCTGGTTCCCGAAGCTCGGTACATGGGCTGGCCGTGTCCTGTACGTCGACACCCATGCCGGGCGCGGCCGGCATGGCTCCGGCGAAACCGGATCGCCATTGGTTGCACTGGATACACTTCTCCATCACTCCTACTGCGACAAGCTCCTCGAGAAGTCGGAAGTCGGGTTCTTCTTCATCGAACAGGATCCGACCAACCTGAAAGCCCTGAACGATGAACTGGACGAGATCGGCAACCTCCCTGATCGCGTCCATGTCGAAACCAGCGAGGGAAACGCCTACGACGTGCTGTCAAGCGTCGTTCAAAGCCTGCGCGAAAGCCGAACACCCATGGCGCCGGCATTCATCTTTGTCGACCCGTACGGCTTCAAGGTGCCGGGAGACCTGCTTGGGCAGTTGATGGGGGCCGGGCGTGTCGAGCTGTTCATCAACGTCAGATGGCGCGAACTCAACATGGCCATCACCCAGCAGCGTGACTCACGGCACGGCTTGGCCGCAACGCTCGACGTCGTCTTTGCAGGTGACGACTGGCGGCGGATCGAAGGCGATACGCCCCACGAACGCATGCATCAAGCCGTGGAGCTCCTCGCGAGGAAAATCGGTGCTCGATGGGCCACATACATCCGCATGACCAGTGGTGGCGCCGCGACCCGGTACCTGCTCCTGCATCTTACCAACCACGACGAGGGCCGTGACCTCATGAAGGAATGCATGTGGAAGGTCGCGCCGGATGGCGGCTTCGAAGTTCTTCAACGAGACGATCCCAGACAGCCGTTTCTGATCACACCCTCACCCAACTTGGAGCCGCTACGGGAATGGCTACTTGAGCGCCTGGAACGGCGGCCACACACAAGAGAAGAGCTCGATCGAGAACTACGGCCGACACCCTGGCCCCCGTCCCACCTGCGCAAGCTCGCGGGTCAACTAAGAAAGGAACGACGTGTCGACTTCGACGCGGCGTCGGGTACGTACTCGTTGCCGTCCAACAGGCGACTGTTTTCCCTGTGATCGGATCTCGTCTACCTCACTGCGGTCGGTTCCCTCGCGTTCCCAGGGTGCGTTTCGCGGCCATCGCGCGCGCATCCACGACAGGTCAACCGTCGCGCGTACTCCGACGCTCCCCCCGGTGAAAGACCAGCGTCGACCGGCCGTCCCCGGCGGCGAGCCGCTCCACGCGGACGCCGAACACGGACGCGACTAGGGCGTCGTCCAGCACCTGCGCCGGGGAGCCGGCGGCCCGCAGGTGGCCGTCTTGCAGCACGGCCACCTCGTCCGCCCAGCGCGCCACGACGTTGAGGTCGTGCAGCGCCAGTGCGACCGTCGCGCCGGCGTCGGCCAGCGTCCGCAGCAGCGTCAGGGTCTCGAGCACGTGGTCGATGTCGAGGTTGGCGGTCGGCTCGTCGAGCAGCAGCACGCGCGAGCCGGTGGCCAGGCTGCGCGCGATCACGGCGCGGCGGCGTTCGCCCCCGGACAGCTCGTTGACGAAGCGGTCGGCGAGGTGCGCGACGTCCGCCCGCGCCAGCGCCGAGGCGACGAGCTCCGCGTCCGCGGGACCCGGGGCGTCGAAGCGGCCGAGATGGGGATGGCGCCCCATCGCCACCAGCTCCCGCACCGTGAACGGGACGTCGATGCCGGTCTCCTGCGGCACGAAGCTGATGCGCTGCGCCAGCGCGCGACGGGACAGCCGCGACAACGCGGTCCCGTCCAGCGCGGCGTGTCCCCGGGTCGGGCGCCAGAGGCCGGCCAGCAGGCGCAGCACGGTCGACTTGCCCGCCCCGTTCGGCCCCACGAGCGCCGTGACCCGGCCGGGGGCCACCTCGACCGTGACGTCGCGGACCAGGTGCCGGGCGCCGATGCGGAGGCCGGCGCCGTCGAGGCGGAGGCTCATCGCAGCTCGAAGCGCCCCCTCTGGCGCCGCAGCAGATAGAGGAAGAACGGCGCGCCGAACGCCGCGGTGACGATGCCGAGCCGGATCTCCTCGGGTGGGTGGATCGTGCGGGCCAGCAGGTCGCAGACGATCAGGAACGCCGCCCCCCCGAGCATGGCCGCCGGCAGCAGAATGCGGTGCGACGGTCCGAGCACCAGCCGCAGCATGTGCGGCACGATCAGGCCCACGAAGCCGATGACGCCGCTGACCGCCACGGCCGCGCCGGTGAGCATCGCCGCGGTCGTCAGGATCATGCGGCGCACCCGCTCCACCTCCACGCCGAGGCTGGCGGCGGTCTCCTCGCCGAGCAGCAGCAGGTCCAGATCGCGCGTGTACCAGCGCGCGCCGAGCGCGCCGAGCGCCAGGGGCGGCAGGCACATCCACACGTGCGTCCAGGTCCGGTTGTCGAGACCGCCCATCATCCAGAAGACGATCTCGTTGGCCACCTGCCAGTTGACGACGCTCAGCGAGATCAGCAGCGAGGAGATGGCGGTGGCCAGCGCCCCCAGCGCGATGCCGGCGAGCAGCAGCGTGGCGACCGGGGTGCGTCCGGCCCGGGTGGCAATCGTGTAGACGGTCGCGAGCGCCGCGAGCGCGCCGGCGAAGGCGAACAGGGGCAGCCAGAACACGGCCGCCGCGGACAGGCCGCTGACGAAGGTGACCACCGCGCCGAGGGCTGCGCCCTGGCTGATGCCGATGACGCTCGGCTCCGCCAGCGGATTGCGGAAGAGCCCCTGCATCTGCGTGCCCGCAATGCCGAGCGCCCCGCCCGCGAGGGCGGCGACGAACACGCGCGGCGTCCGGATCAGCCAGACGATCACCTGGTCCGCCTCGGACACCTCGTGCAGATCGACCCAGCCGTCCGGCGACACACGCGCGGCGAGCACACGCACGACCGTGGTCCAGGGCACCCCGGTGCTGCCGACCGCGATCGCCGCAACCGCGGCAACCCCCAGCAGGACCGCCAGCAGCGGCAGACCCACCCATGCGGCGTAACCGGCTCGCGGCTGATCGGCGGCTTCGGTCACGGCGCGTCAGGGTACAGCGCGGCGGCCACGGCTTCGACCGGCTCCGCGGCATGTTGCGACATCGTGATGAACCGGCGATGGTCTAGCACCAGGATCTGCCCGGTGCGCCCCGCAACCGTGACGGCGACGCCGGGTTGGTCGAGCAGGCGCCGGCGCATGGCATCCTCTTCGCCGGCGGGCGCGTCGGCGATGATCCAGTCGGGGTTCCATGCGGCAATCTGCTCGCCGCTGATTGCGCCGTGCGGCCCGATGCCGTGCTCCGCGGCCACGTTGACGGCGCCCAGCTCCGTCAGGATGTGATCGAAGAGCGAGCCGGCTCCGAACGTACCGGACAGGGCGACGTACACCAGCGCGCGCAACGGCGGCGCGCCGGCCGGCTTGCGCGCCACCGCGGCCGCGATTCGCTCGCGGAAGCGTGCTATCTCGCGCTCGGCCGCGCCCTCCTCGCCGGTCAGGCGCCCGACGGTTGCCAGACCGCGCGCGATCTGGTCGAAATCCTCGAAGACGGTCAGCAGGCGGACTGTCGGGATGCCCGCGTTGCGCGCCAGCGCGACCAGATCGGCACGGGCGGTGTGCGACACCACCAGCAGGTCGGGCCGGCGCCGGAGCAGCGCCTCGACGTCATCGACCACGCCGACGTCCATCCCGGCGAGCGTGTCGGCGACGTAGCTGTAGCGGGAGTCGTGGGCGACCGCGCTGACCGCCGCAATTCGCGACGGCGACACGACGCCGAACAGGAAGTGATCCGTCACCAGCGCCTGCGAGGCGATCCGGGACGGCGGCCCTGCCAACCGGACCGCGTCGCCGCCGTAGTCCGGCACGGTCCGCGGGAACCCGGCCGCCGCCGGCGCGGCCGACCGCTCCGCGAGAGGCCAGCCCGCCTGCATGCCGGCGGTAGCGCGCCAGGCGGCCACCAGCAGCAGCAGGCAGGCCGCGACCTCGAGCGCGGCCCACAGCCTTCCCGATCGGATACGGCGCATGCCCGGGCTCACTCGCTCACCACGCACGCGACCACTTCGGCCCACCGGCGGCCGGAGTCCGCAGCGCGGCGTCGACGCCGGCCTCCACCTCGATCTGGCGGCCTAGAATCCAGAGCAGATCGGAGAGGCGGTTGAGATAGGCCAGCAGCTCGGCGTCGACCTCCTCGCCCGACTCCGCCAGCTCCACGACGCGGCGTTCGGCGCGCCGGCAAATGGTGCGCCCCACGTCGAGGGCGGCCGACGCGGCGTGCTCCCCGGGAATCGCCCAGTCGCCGAGCACGCCCTCGAGCGCCTCCACCCGGCTGACCTCCGCCGTGAGCCTCTCGACCATGGCGGCGGTAACGGCCGGCTCCGCTCCACTGCGGGGCGCGGGCGTCGCCAGCGCGCCGCCGACGGCGAACAGCTCGCGCTGAATGTCCTTGAGCAGCGCCGCGACCGCTGCGTTCGGACAGATCGCGCGGGCGAATCCAACCTGGCTGTTCAGCTCGTCGACCGCACCGTACGCCTCGACGCGCAACGAGGCCTTCGAGACCCGCACGCCGCCGACCAGACCGGTCTGGCCGCGGTCGCCCTGCTTGGTGACGATGCTCATTACGGATGTCTCCCTTTCGGATCGGGACGGTTCCCGTATCATCTGCAGCACGACGGCCGACGCGTCCGCAGCCCTGCGACGCGCAGGTCGCGTCGCCCCGCACGCGGCATCATCCGTGCACGGGGCTAGGAGCCCGTGGTGAAACCCCGCGTCGCACCGAGAGCGGCCAGGCGCCCGGATGGCAAGGCGCGACGAGGGAGCATATTGGGCATATTTGACCGAGGAGCAACGCAGCCAGCCGGGATGCATGGCCGCTCGAATGCAGCGGGGCCTTTTGCCACGGGCTCCTAGCGCCGGCGATCAGTGCAATCGACGCGATGCGGGCACAGCGGGCGTGTGACGAGCGGCCGGCGAACGGCCGGCGACGAGCCATGACAGGCAGGAACCTCCTTTCGGCGTGTCCACGCGCCGAATTTCACGGACCGGCAGGCCGGACCGCGGGGTTGCGCGACCGTCCCGATGAGCGGTCTCCTGACTCGCGGATCGAGGCGGAGCGGCAAGGTCTTCCCGTGCTCGCCGAGCACAGTGACGGGCGCCCAACGGCGCCGATGTGCCGCCCGCTCCCCGCTCACAGTGGCGGGACCGTGTGGGAATCGCACCCACTTCCCGGAATCATCGGGAGCGAAGCTGTCGGCCGGCAGTATAGCACTCCGCCGACCGGCCGGGGCGGCCGGCCGCGGGCCGGGTTGCGGGCGCGCGGGAGGCGGAGATGACCGCGGACCGGATGCAGACGGCGGACGTGCTGTGCCGCGGCGATCTGTTCGTCGCCCGGCGGTCCGGGCGCTTTCTGCTGGTCGAGCTGACGGCCCCGCACCGCGTCGTCAGCACATCGGTCCAGTGCGGCGGCGAGCGCGACGACCTGTCGTTCCTGGTCAACCACCAGAGCTGCGAGGCGACGGGCGACGCGGCCCGCTACGAGCGGATCGCGGGGCTCGGGCCGGTCGGGTACCACGAGCAGGTCTGCGCGGAGATGGGCGTCGCGCCGGACCGGACGGCAGTCATGGGCACCGCCGCGAACATGGCGTATGCGGCCCACCGCGCGGCCGACTTCGAAGGCCTCCGTGTCGACGCCTTCGTGACCGCCGGCGTCGCCGGCAACGCCGCCCGCGCGGGCGATCCGGCGGGCTGGACCGAAGCCGCGGACGGCCGCTGGCGCCGCGTGGAGACGGTTGGCGCGGACGCTGCGGACGACGCAACGGCGCCGCCCGCCGGGACGATCAACACGATCCTGCTGCTCAACCACCCGGTCACGCCGGCCGCCCAGGCGCGCGCGGTCGTGACCATGACGGAGGCCAAGTCAGCGGCGCTCGCCGAGCTGGCCGCGCCCAGCCGCTACTCGCCGACCATCGCCACCGGGACCGGCACGGACCAGTTCTGCGTGGCGGCGCCGCTCGATCCCCAGCGCGTGCCGAAAACGGCCACCGGGCCGCACGTCAAGCTCGGGGAGCTCATCGGCAGTGCCGTGCTGGCGGCGGTCAAGGAGGCGCTGCGCTGGCAGAACGGGCTCGAACCCTCCCTGACGCGCGGTCTGTTCCATGCGCTCGGCCGTTTCGGCCTGACCGAGCGGCGCGCGCTCGCGCGGCTGGCCGAGCTGCTGCCGGCGGAGCAGTACGCCCTGCTCGACCGGAACCGCAAGGCGGTGTTCTGGGAGCCCGGCGTCGCGGCCGCCGCCTACGCGTACGCGGCGGTGCTCGACCGGACGGCGTTCGGCACGCTGCCAGCCGGCATGGCCCGCGAGACGCTGCGGCAGCAGGCGGCCTGCCTCGCCTGTGCGCTCGCCGCGGGCCCCCTGGAATGGCCGGCGTTCCGTGCGGCCTTGGGCGACGCACCGGACGATCCGGTCGAGCTGGCGCTGCACGCCCTGGCCGCGGGCTGGAGCGCCAAGTGGACCTGAGTCCGCTGCAGCCGCGGATCGATCTGCTCCTGGCGGCGGCGGCGCTCGATGCGGCGCTCGGCGATCCGGTCTACCGCTGGCACCCGGTGCGGCTGCTGGGCGCGTCGCTCGCCTGGTGCGAGCACCGCCTGCGCGCCGCCGGGGCGGACGGCCGCGGCGGCGGCTGCCTGTTGTTCGGCGTCCTCGGGACGTGCTGGGTCGGCGGCGTGTCGCTCGCGCTGCTGGGCGCCCACCGGCTGCACCCGGCCGCCGCCGCCGCCGCGCATCTGTTCACCCTCTACAGCCTGCTGGCGTTCGGCGACCTGCTCGCCCATGGCCAGGCGGTGGACCGCGCGGCGACGGCGGGGGATCTGCCCCGAGCGCGGCGCGCGGTGGGCCGCCTGGTCGGGCGCGACGTCGAGGCGCTGGACGGCGCCGCCTGCCGGCGCGCAACCATCGAGAGCCTGGCCGAGAGCCTGACCGACGGCGTCGTCTCGCCGATCGCCTGGTACGCCCTCCTCGGCGCGCCGGGGCTGGTGCTCGGCAAGGTGGTCAGCACCATGGATTCGATGGTCGGCTACCGGACGCCGCGCTACCTGCGCTTCGGATGGTGCGGCGCGCGGCTCGACGACCTGCTCCAGGCGCTGCCCGCACGGGCGACCTGGCTCCTCATCGCGCTGGCGGCCGCGGTGCTGCCGGGCTGCTCCGGCCGGCAGGCCCTCGCGGCCGGCTGGCGCGAGCACGCCGTGCTGCCCGGACCCAATGCGGGCTGGAGCGAGGCCGCCATGGCCGGCGCCCTGGCCCGCCGCCTCGTTGGCCCCATCCGGCTGCAGGGCCGGCTGGTCACCGAGACGTGGCTCGGCGATCCGGCATCCCCGCCGGCGGGGACTGCCGCCGACTACCGGCGGGCACAGGCCATCGTCCGGACGGCCACCGCGCTCGCGCTGGCCGCCGCGGCCGGCGGCATCGGGCTCGTGTGGTCTTCTAGCGCGTCCTGAAGCCGGCGGCCTGCAACGCGTCCCGGGCTGCCTCGAGCAGGCGCATGGCAGCCGGCGGGATCTCCTCGCCATCCGCCGCCAGCCGGCGGCGCAGCCCGTACACGCGGAACCGGACGCCTTCGGGATGGAACGCCTCGACCGCCCGTATCAACTGCTCGCAGTCCTCGGCCGCGCCCTGCGCGCTGCCCGCGGCATGCAGGCACTCACCGAGCTCGCGCAGCCGGGCCAGCGCGGTCGCCCGCTGATCGGCGGTCATGACGGCACCATGCTACACTGGATTTCCACGGTCGCAGTGGCTCCCGCCTCGTGGCGTCCTGGTCCCAGCAGGCTGCCGACGCAAGACGATGGCACAGACCTATACGGCGAAAGACATCACGGTCCTCGAGGGGCTCGATCCGGTCCGCAAGCGGCCCGGCATGTACATCGGCGGGGTCGGCTCGCCCGGGCTCCACCATCTGGTGTGGGAGATACTCGACAACGCGGTCGACGAGGCCATGAACGGCCACGCCGGCAACATCCACGTGCAGCTGCACGCCGACCGCTCGTCGATCACGGTCGCCGACGACGGCCGGGGCGTGCCGGTCGACCGCCACCCGCGGAGCGGCAAGAGCGCGCTCGAGGTGATCTTCACGACGCTGCACGCCGGCGGGAAGTTCGAGCACCGCACGTACCGCACTGCCGGCGGCCTCCACGGCGTGGGGGCCAGCGTCGTCAACGCACTGTCGGCCGAGCTCGTCGCGACCTCGAAACGGGACGGCCGGCTGTGGGAGCAGCGTTTCCGGCGCGGCCGGCCGCTGGCGAAGCCGCGGCAGCTGGGCAGCGCCCGCGGGACGGGCACCGCGGTGTTCTTCCGCCCCGATCCGCAGATATTTCCGAAGACCGAGTTCGACCCGGCCGTCATTGCCGAACGCCTGGAGGTCGTCAGCTACCTGCACAAGGGGGTGCGCGTCGTCTTCGACGACGAGGGCCGGGGCGAGAAGCGGGTCTTTCAGCACGCCGACGGGCTGCAGGACTATCTGACCCACATCGTCGGCGCGCGCCGCGCGCCGACGGTTCACGAGCCGGTCTTCGCCCTCGGCAAGGACCACGACGAGACGGGCTCGCGCGTCAACCTCGTGCTGCAGTGGACGGAGGCGACCGACGAGCACGTCCGCAGCTACGTCAACGGCGTGCCGACCGGCTCCGGCGGCACCCACGAGAACGGCCTGCGCGCCGGCGTCGGCAAGGCGGTGCGCAACTTCATCGAGACGCATGGGTTGAGCCCGAAGGGGGTGACGCTGGCCGCGGACGACATCCGCGAGGGCCTCACGGGCGTGCTCAGCATCTTCGTGCGCGATCCGCAGTTCCAGGGCCAGACCAAGGACCGCCTGAACAATCCGGAGACCGCGGCGGCCATCGACTCGGCCGTGCGGCCGGCGCTCGAGCACTGGCTGAACCAGAACATCAGCGCCGCCCGCGCCATCGTGGCGCGCATCGTCATCGCCGCGCGGGCGCGCGAGGCGAGCCGGGCGGCGCAGCAGGAGGTGACCCGCAAGGGCGTTGCCGCGGCGCGGCTGAGCCTGCCGGGCAAGCTGAGCGACTGCTCCGCCCGGACGGCGGCGGACCGCGAGCTGTTCATCGTCGAGGGCGACTCCGCCGGCGGCTCGGCGAAGCAGGCGCGCGACCGGCGGCGGCAGGCCATCCTGCCGCTGCGCGGCAAGGTGCTGAACACCGAGAACGTGGCGCCGGCCAAGGTGCTCGAGAACAAGGAGCTGTCGGACCTGGTCACGGCGCTCGGCTGCGGCTTCGGGAAGACCCTCAACCTCGAGAAGCTCCGCTACGGCAAGATCATCATCCTGGCGGACGCCGACTCCGACGGCAACCACATCGCGACCCTCCTGCTGACCTTCCTCTACCGGCACCTGCCGCCGCTCATCCAGCAGGGCCGGGTGTACCTGGCCCAGCCGCCGCTCTACCGCGTCGACATCGGGAAGGAGACGTTCTGGGCGCTCGACGAGCCGCACCGTGACCGGATCCTCGACCGCGTCGCGCACAACGGCCACCGCGGCAAGGCCGAGATCACCCGCTTCAAGGGGCTCGGCGAGATGATGCCGAAGGTGCTGTGGGACACGACGTTGAATCCGGAGACCCGGCGCCTCCTCAGGGTCGACGTCAGCGATCGGCTCCTGACCGACCAGGTGATGAACGGGCTGATGGGCAGGGACGCCTCGGCGCGCTTCCAGTTCATCATGGAGCGGGCGGACCAGGTGCAGGACCTCGACGTCTAGCCTCAGACGGGGCTGCGCCCCGAACCCCGGCGTCCGCCCCGGAGGCCATGACCATCGATCAGCTCATCGACGACACGCTGCGCCCGGTGGCCGACGCGGTCGCTGGCGCCGTCTTCTACGCGCTGCCGCTGCCGGGAGCCGAGCTGCCGCTCATCGTGGCCTGGCTCGTGGCCGGCGGGCTCTTCTTCACCGTCTATCTCCGCTTCATCAACGTCCGCGGCTTCGCCCAGGCGCTGCGCATCGTCTCCGGGCGCTACGCGCGCGCCGGCGACCCGGGCGAGATCTCGCAGTTCAGCGCGCTCACCACAGCGGTATCCGGCACCGTCGGCATCGGCAACATGGCCGGCGTGGCCGTCGCCATCTCCACCGGCGGCCCGGGCGCCACGTTCTGGCTCATCGTCGCCGGCCTGCTCGGCATGTCGGCGAAGTTCGCGGAGTGCACGCTCGGCGTGCTGTACCGGCGGCGCAATCCGGACGGCTCGGTCTCCGGCGGGCCGATGCACTATCTGGAACGCGGTCTCGCCGAGCGCGGCTGGCCGGCGCTCGGACGCCGGCTCGGGCTCTTCTACGCCGCCGCCCTGGTGTTCGGCTGCCTCGGCATCGGCAACATGTTCCAGTCGAACCAGGCGGCGGCGATCCTCACCGACATCACCGGCGCCGAGGCCAGCGTCCTCGCCGGCCGCGGCTGGCTGGTCGGCCTGCTGCTGGCGGGCGCCGTCGCGCTGGTCATCGTCGGCGGGATCCGGACGATTGCCAGCACCACCGTCCGCCTGGTGCCGGCCATGGCGCTGCTCTACGTGGCGCTGGCCCTGCTGGTCATCGGGCTGAACGCGGGCAGGCTGCCGGCCGCGATGACGGCCATCTGGCAGGGCGCGTTCACGTCGACCGGGATGGCGGGCGGCGCGCTCGGCGCGCTCGTCATCGGGTTCCGCCGGGCCGTCTTCTCGAACGAGGCCGGGCTGGGCAGCGCGGCCATCGCCCACGCCACGGCCCGCACGCCGCAGCCGGCCAGCGAGGGCTTCGTCGCGCTGCTCGAGCCGTTCATCGACACCGTGGTCATCTGCACGCTGACCGCCCTGGTCATCACCACGACGGTCTACGATCCGGCGCTCGCCGGCGGCGGCGTCAACGGCATCGAGCTGACGACCCGCGCGTTCGCCTCCACCCTGGCCTGGTCGCCGGCGCCGCTGGCGGTCGCCGCCCTGCTGTTCGCGTTCTCGACGATGATCGCCTGGGCCTACTACGGGCTGAAGGCGTTCACCTATCTGGCCGGCGAGGGCCGCCTCCAGGACCTGGGGTTCAAGCTCGTCTTCTGCCTGTTCGTCGTCGTCGGCGCCAGCGTCGACCTGGGGGCGGTCATCGATCTGTCGGACGCGCTCGTCTTCGTGGTCGCCATTCCGAACCTGATCGGCCTGTACCTGCTGGCGCCCGTGGTGAGGCGGGAGCTCGCGCGTTACCGCCCGTAGCGGCGGGCGGCTTCGGCATGTGTCTCGGACTGACCCCGGCCGGGCAATTGCGGTGGGCGCCGCGGGACGGCGACGCCGTTCCGCCCGCCCTGTCGCACCTGCGGTCCGCCTTCGACAGCGACTGGCGCGCGGCCCTCTTCACGCTGGCGGCGGACCGGATAGACGCCCAGGCATCGCCCGCCGTGCGCTACTGGCAGGAGATCGCCGAACGCCACCTGACCGCGCTGTGCCAACTGCCTGAGCGCGAGCCGCGCACCCAGGTCGAGCCGCCGACGCCGGCCGAGTGCGCCGCCTGGATCCTGGCCGCCCCGCCGCTGCACGGCGGCGAGTACCTCTCCGCGGACAGCCTGCAGCGCGTCTGGGCGCACCTGAACGAGTGGGTGTCGGAGACGGTCCCGGGCGCCGGGGGGCTGCCGGCATTCCTGCGTACGCGGGCCCCGAGCTGGCATCAGGTGGGGCGGGTCTGCTTTCACCTGGCCGAGAACCGCAACGACGAGGCGCGTCCGTTCGCGTTCATGGCCACCTATGCCGCCGGCTTCGGCGCGACGGGACGCGTGAAGCATCTGCCGCTGCGCCGGGCGCTGGAGCAGTACGCCGGGGCGCGGAACCGTGCCGCGCTCGTCACCCTGCTGGCGCCGATTCAGCAGGCCGCCGAGGCGTGCGACTGGGTGCGGGAGCTGGTCGACTCGGGCGACGTCTACCGGCCGCTGGCGTGGCCGCCGGATCGCGCCTACCGGCTCCTGCGGAGCGTGCCCGCGCTCGAGGCGAGCGGCCTGTCGGTGCGGCTGCCGAACTGGTGGCGCAAGCGGCCGCGCCCGCGGGTCACCGTGACGATCGGCGGCACGACCCCGTCGCTGGTCGGCGCGGACGCCATGGTGGCCTTCGACGTTGACGTCGCCCTCGGCGGTCAGCCGTTGTCGCGCAGCGAGCTGGAGGCGCTGCTCGACGGCGACGACGGCCTGGTCCTGCTGAAGGGCCAGTGGGTGGAGGTGGACCGCGACCGGCTGCGGGAGGCCATCGAGCACTGGGACGCCGTCCGGGAACAGGCCGGCGACGACGGGATGTCGTTCATCGAGGGCATGCGCCTGCTCGCGGGCGCGTCGGCCGACCTCCGGGGCGAGGAGCAGACCGAGTCCGAACGCCCCTGGGTGCACGTCGCGGCCGGCGAGGCGATGCGCGGCATCCTCGACGGCATGCGCCGGCCGGACGCCCTGGACCCGGCGACCGGCGGCGGGGCCCTGCAGGGGGTGCTGCGGCCGTATCAACGCGACGGCGTAGCGTGGCTGCGCCTGCTGACGCGCCTCGGCCTCGGCGCCTGCCTGGCCGACGACATGGGCCT
>JAAXGX010000161.1 GCA_012271165.1 Vicinamibacteraceae bacterium
GAGGCGCGCTGTGCGCGCCTTGCGCATTGCGTACACTCATGAAGAGGTTGTCTTGCTGAAATCGATGCTGGCCGCCCCGCGCCGACTCTACGACTGGACGCTGCGGTGGGCCGACACCCCGCAGGCGCTCACCGCGCTGTTCCTCGTTGCGCTGACGGAGTCGTCGTTCTTCCCGATACCGCCGGACGTGCTGCTGATCGCGATCGTGGCGGCGCGGCCTGCCGGCTGGCTGCGGGCCGCCGTGTGCTGCGTCACCGGCTCGTTCATCGGTGCGGCCATCGGCTACGGCATCGGCTCCGGGCTGATGACCGCGATCGGCGATCCGATTATCGCCTTCTACGGCGCGCATCACCACTGGGACCGCTTCGTGGCCCTGGCCGGCACGTGGGGTATCTGGTTCCTGGCGGCGGCCGCGTTCACGCCGATCCCGTTCAAGGTGGCCACGATCGCGGCCGGCGCAACCGCGATGCCCTTCCTTCCGTTCCTGGCCACCAGCCTGATCGGGCGCGCGGCCCGATTCCTGCTCGTGGCCGCGATCCTGCGGGCGTTCGGTGCGCCGATCCGCCGGTTGCTGGAACGGCACTTCAACGCCGCTTCGATCCTGTTCTTCCTTCTCCTGCTGGGCGGATTCCTCGCGCTCCGCCTGCTGTAGCCATCAAGCCGTCGACGCGCGGATCCAGTCGAGGTAGTCGCGGCCGCCGCCGATGATCGGCAGGACGACGATCTCCGGCACATCGTACGGATGGAGCTGGCGAATGCGCGCGACGAGGTGCTCCACCCGATCCTGCGTCGTCTTGACGAGCAGTTGCTGCTCGTCGTCCGTCTCGACGTCGTCGCGCCAGCGATAGACGGAGCGCACGCCCGGCAGCGTGCTGACGCAGGCCGCCAGGCGCTCCCCGACCAGGGCCCGGCCGAACGCCGTGGCGTCGGCGCTTGCCGGCAACGTCGTGCAGACGACCACGCAGCCTGTGTCGGTCACCGCCTGCCCCCGGGACGGCTCGCCATCGCGCGGTTCCCCGTTGATAGCACCTGGACGGCATGTTAGCATTGCGGTTACACTTCTGACGCGGGGTGGAGCAGTCCGGTAGNNGTCGGGGGTTCAAATCCCCCCCCCGCAACCAACCCTCCCCTATAATGCTGCTTGTCATGCGTCTGCCTGCCTGCGTCGCCCTCGTGATGTGCGTGGCCCTGCCCGGGACCTTTGCCGGCACGGCGCTCGCCGCCGGCCAGGATCCGGCGGCCCTGCTGGCCGCCGCCGAGCGCGGAGAGGCCGAATCCCAGTACCGGCTGGGGCTCGCCTACCAGCGCGGCGACGGCGTCCCCCGCAACCGCGCGGAGGGCGCACGGTGGTTGCGGCTCGCGGCCGACCAGGGCCACGCCGAGGCCCAGAACGACCTCGGCAATGCCTACGCCAACGGCGCCGGCGTGCTCCAGGACGCGGCGGAGGCCGTGCGCTGGTTCCGCCTCGCCGCCGAGCAGGATTTCGCGGTAGCCCAGGGCAACCTCGGGCTGGCCTACGCCAACGGCGTCGGCGTGCTCCGCGACGACGCCGAGGCCCTGCGCTGGTTCCGACTCGCGGCCGCGCAGGAGCTGCCGATCGCCCAGCACCATCTCGGGCTGGCCTACGCCAACGGCCTGGCGGTCGAGGAAGATGCCGCGGAGGCCGTGCGCTGGTTCCGCCTCGCCGCCGACCAGGGCCACGCCGACGCCCGGTACAACCTCGCCGTCGCGCATGCCAACGGCCTGGGCGGGCTGCTCCAGGATGCCGCGGAGGCCGTGCGCTGGTTCCGCCTGGCCGCCGACCAGGGTCACTCGGCCGCGCAGGGCAACCTGGGAATCGCCTACTCGAACGGACTCGGCGTCGCCAGGAATGCCGTGGAAGCGGTCCGTTGGTACCGTCTCGCCGCCGAGCGCGGGTATGGAGGGGCGGAGTTCGCGCTGCCCGAGCTCGAGGCGATCATGACCAGCGAGGAGCTGGAGGAGGCCGAGCGGCTGGCGCGCGAGTGGCGGTTCGACTTCCGGCAACGACGATTGGGACGACGCTGACATGAACCGAACTCTCCCCCTGCTCTGCACGCTCGCTCTGCTCGCCGCGGCGCCCGCCGGCTCGGATTCGCCGCTACCCTGGAGCGAGCCGGCCGCCGTCGGCTTGTCCGCGGCGGATCTGGATGCCATCCCCCGGACCCTGCAACGCTGGATCGACGACGGATCGGTCGGCGGGGCCGTGAGCCTCGTGGCGCGCCGCGGCCGGCTCGTGCACTGGGAGGCCATCGGGTACCGCGACCTGGCCAGCCGCACGCCGCTGGAGCGCACCGACATTTTCCGGATCTGCTCGATGACGAAGCCGGTGACCTCGGTCGCCGTCATGATGCTCGTCGAGGCGGGCAGGCTGACGCTCGACGAGCCGGTCTCGCGCACGCTGCCCGAGTTCGAGCACGCCCAGGTGTACGACGCGGGCGAGATCGTGGCGCCCCGCCGGCCCGTCACCATCCGCGATCTGCTCCGCCACACGTCCGGCCTGACGTACGGCCTCTTCGGCGACACGGACGTGGACGCGCTCTACCGCGAGGCGGACGTCTTCTCCGGGGATCTCGAGAACCTGGTGAGCGAGGCCGCCGCGCTGCCGCTGCTGGCGCACCCGGGCACGCGCTGGAACTACGGCGTGTCGACGGACGTGCTCGGCCGCGTCGTCGAGGTCGCCTCCGGCCAGCGTCTCGACGAGTTCTTCGGCGCGCGCATCTTCGAGCCGCTCGGGATGCAGGACACCGCGTTCGTCGTGCCTCCGGAGAAGGCGGGACGCCTGAGCACCGCCTACACCCGCGGGCCGGACGGCGCGCTCCGCGAGGATGACGTCGCGCTGTGCGGGGTGCACGATACGCAGCCCGAGCTGCTGCTGGGCGGCGCCGGGCTCGTCTCGACCGCCGCCGACTACCTGCGCTTCGCGCAGATGCTGCTCGACGAGGGAACGCTCGACGGCGTGCGGCTGCTGACGCCGGAAACGGTGCGCAAGATGCGCACGAACCAGCTTCCCGAGCACCTGATCCCCATCAGCATCGGCGGCCCCGACCCCGGGTACGGCTTCGGGCTCGGCTTCAGCGTGCTGACCGACGCCGGCGCGACGCCCTACGGCGACAACGACGGCGTCTTCCGCTGGCGCGGCTACGCGAGCACGTACTTCTGGATCGACCCCGAGGACGATCTCATCGGCGTGCTCCTGTCCCAGGTCGCGCCGCCCACATCGCCGGACATCGAGCGCGAGTTCCAGACCCGCGTCTACGACGCGCTGCTCGACTGAGCCCGCGGACGCCAACCGGAGGAAGGATGAAGCTGCTGCCGCTCGCGATCGTGGCCGCCCTCGCGTCGCCCGCAGCCATGGCGGCGCAGGATTACGACGGCACCGGGCTTGCCCTGCTGAGGGACTGCGAGGAAGGGCTGCGCGCCAGCGGCGACTTCGCGCGGGCGCGGCATTGCAGCGGCGTCGTGCGTGGCGCGGCCAGGACGCTGGCGCTCCTGCAGCAGGACGGAAGCGTCACCGCAGAGCGCGCCTGCGTGCCCGACGGCACGCCGGACGCGCGGCTCGTCACGGTGGTCGTCCAGTACCTGAGCGAGCATCCCGACGAGTTGCACCTGCCCGACGTGCAGCTCGTTCTGAAGGCCGTCGAGGCCGCCTTGCCCTGCTAGAACATCATGAAATCCTGGACAACCGCGTTGGTTATTGCTCTGGCCCTGGTCGCGGCGGCGGCGGCGGCGGGGCAGGCGCCGGCGGCGGACGAAATCGTCGCGACGCTGCCGGCCGGCGTGCCGGACCATCCCGTAGTGCTCGGCGCGGACGGCCAGCGGTTCCGGGTCGTGCCCGTCAAGGGCCTGGTCCGGCCCTGGGCGCTCGCCGTCCTGCCGAATCTCGACGTCCTGGTCACCGAGCGCGAGGGCCGCCTCCGCATCATCCGGGACGGGGTGCTCGACCCCGAGCCGATCGCCGGCCTGCCGGAGATCAACACGGGGGCCGTCAATTCCGGCCTGATGGACATCGTCCTGCATCCCCGCTACGCGGAGAACCAGCTCGTCTACTTCACCTACTCGAAGCCCATGCCGGGCAACCCGCACGACGACTTCCAGGGCGGACCCGGCGGCGCGCCCATCAAGCGCGACGCCGCCACCGCCACGCTGGCCCGGGCCCGCTACGACGGCGGCGGTGCGCTGGAGGACGTCACGGACGTCTTCGTCTCCGACGCGTGGTCGCAGGGCACGTCCGGCGCGCGGATCGCCTTCGGCCGCGACGGCCGCATCATCATGGCCATCGGCATGCCCACGCGCCACATGATCGGCACGGCCGACGACGCCCAGAATCCGGGCAACCACGCCGGCAAGGTGCTGCGTCTCAACGAGGACGGCTCGGCGCCGCACGACAACCCGTTCGTCGGGCGCGAGGGCTACCGGCCCGAGATCTACGCCCTGGGCATTCGCAACGCGCTGGGGCTGTACGTGCATCCGGACACCGGGCAGATCTGGGAGACGGAGAACGGACCGATGGGCGGCGACGAGCTCAACGTCATCAAGGCCGGCCGCAACTACGGGTGGCCCGTCGTCTCGTACGGCAGCGACTACACCGGCAACAAGCTCGGCGGCCTGTCGGGGACCACGTCGGAGCGCACCTGGGCCCCCGGCATGGAGGAGCCGTTCGCGTTCTGGATGCCGTCGCCGGCGCTGGCGGGCATCACGTTCTACACGGGCGACAGGTTTCCGACGTGGCGGGGCAACGCGTTCATCGCCGCCATGGGACGGGGAAACATGGGCACCCGCCAACTGCACCGGATCGTGTTCAACGCCGAGGGCCGTATCCAGCGCAACGGCATCCGCCCCGTGCTGGCCGAGCTCAAGCAGCGGTTCCGGGACGTGCGGCAGGGGCCCGACGGCCTCTTGTATCTGACGGTCGACGAGGCGCAGGGGGCCGTGCTGCGCATCGAGCCGATCGACGAACCCTGACGCGCCGGCGCGGCGGCGATCGGCCGGCCGCCATGGGCGCCGCGGCGAGGATCGAGCGGGCGTTCGCGGGAGTCCGCGGCCGCCCGTGCGGCCTCCTTGTCGGCCCGCGACAGTAGTGTTGTATAGTGCCCACTCGCAGCGCCGGGCCGCCGCACGCCCGGCGCGGGTGCTCCAGGCGCCTCACACCCCAAGAGAAGGAGACGAGGATGAAGCTGGTCACTGCGATCATCAAGCCGCACATGCTGGACGAGGTTCGAGACACCCTGTCGCGAGTGGGGGTTGCCGGACTGACGGTCACCGAGGTCAAGGGCTTCGGCCGCCAGAAGGGCCACACGGAAATCTATCGCGGCGCCGAGTACTCGGTCGATTTCGTTCCGAAGATCAAGATCGAGATCGTGGTTCCCGACGACCGCGCCGCACCCGTGGTCGACACGATCAAGTCGGCGGCCCGGACCGGCCAGATCGGTGACGGCAAGGTCTTCGTCAGCGACATGGAGCAGGCCATCCGCATCCGGACCAGCGAGGCGGGCGACGATGCCCTCTAGCGATCACAGCCGAGGAGGAACGACACCCATGCAGCTTCTCAGCAGCCGGCTACTTCCTGTTGGCATCGTCCTCTTCGTGCTGGGCACGCCGTATGCGGCGTGGGCCCAGGACGACGCACTGAACTCCGGCGACACGGCGTGGATGCTGACGTCGAGCGTCCTGGTGCTGTTCATGACGATCCCCGGCCTCTCGCTCTTCTACGCGGGTCTGGTGCGGGCCAAGAACGTCCTGTCGGTGATGATGCAGTGCTTCGCGATCACGTGCTTGGTCACCATCCTGTGGACGCTCTACGGGTACGGCCTCGCCTTCGGCGACGGCGGCGCGCTCAACGCCTTCGTGGGGATGGGCAACGTGCTGTTGTCGAACGTGAGCGTGGACACGGTGGACGGCACCATTCCGGAATCCGTGTTCCAGATGTTCCAGCTCACGTTCGCCATCATCACGCCGGCGCTGATCGTCGGGGCGTTCGCGGAGCGGATGAAGTTCTCCGCGATGCTCTGGTTCATGGGCATCTGGATGACCCTGGTCTACGCGCCGATTGCCCACTGGGTGTGGGGCGGCGGCTGGCTGGGCGAGCTCGGCGTGCTGGACTTCGCCGGCGGCACCGTCGTGCACATCAACGCGGGGATTGCCGCCCTCGTGCTCTGCATCGTGCTGGGCAAGCGGGCCGGCTATCCGGGCACCCCGATGGCGCCGAACAGCCTGGTGCTGACGGTGGTCGGCGCCTCCATGCTCTGGGTCGGCTGGTTCGGCTTCAACGCCGGCAGCCAGCTCGCCGCCGACGGCGTGGCCGGGATGGCCATGGCCGTCACGCACATCTGCACGGCCACGGCCGCGTTCACGTGGATGCTCGTGGAGTGGATGCGCTACGGCAAGCCGAGCGTGCTGGGCATCGCCACCGGGGCGGTCGCGGGCCTCGTCGCCATCACGCCGGCGTCCGGCACGGTCGGTCCGATCGGGGCCATCCTGATCGGGATCGCGTCCGGCGTCCTGTGCTACTTCGCCGCGAGCAACCTGAAGCGGGCGCTGGGCTACGACGACTCCCTGGACGTGTTCGGGGTCCACGGGGTCGGCGGTTTCGTCGGCGCGATCCTGACGGGCGTGTTCACCGCCGAGGTGTTCGGCGGGTCGGGGCTCGCCAACGGCATCGGCACCCAGCTCGGGCTGCAGTTCGTCGGGGCGGCCGCCACCATCGTCTACAGCGGTGTGCTGACCTGGATCATCCTCAAGGTGCTGGATGCCACCATCGGGCTGCGGGTCACGGCCGCGGAGGAAGAGGAAGGGCTCGACATCGCCCTGCACAACGAGCGCGGGTTCAGTCTGTGACGGCTTGCGGGCTGCGGGGCCGTCCGGACTACCTGACCGCGCCGGCGGCCCGCAGCTCCGCCACGTCGGCTTCCGAGTACCCCGCCTCGCGCAGCACTTCCATGGTGTGCTGGCCCAGCAGCGGCGCGGGACGGCCGGTCGCCAGGGGCGTCCGCGACAGCTTGAGCGGCGTACCCAGGGTGCGCAGTTTTCCCAGCGTGGGATGGTGGGTCTCGACCACCATCTCGCGCGCCGTGATCTGCTCGTCCGTCAGGACGTCGGCATAGGTATTGATGGGGCCGCAGGGAATGCCCTCCGCCTCGAAGCGCGCCAACCAGTGCTGCCGCGGCCGGGTGCGGGTGACCTGCTCGATGCGGTCCGCCAGCGCGCGCCGGTTGGCCACTCGCGCGGTGTCGTCCTCGAACTGCGGGTCGCCGACCCACTCCGGATGCCCGAGCAGCGCGCTCAGGCGTGCGAACAGCTTGTCGTTGGCGGCGCCGACCGTGATGTAGCCGTCCGCGCACTCGAGGGCCTGGTACGGCGCGCTCATGCGGTGCGCCGAGCCGAGCGGCTGTGGCACCCGCCCGCTGGAGAGATACTCGGTCGCCTCCCAGACGGACAGGGCCACGCCGGCTTCGACGAGCGACGTATCGACGTGCTGCCCCGCGTCCGTCCGTTGCCGATCGTGAAGCGCCGCCAGAACGCCCGCAACAGCGAACAGGCTGGCGCCGAGGTCGGTCAGCGGAACGCCGGCCTTGACCGGCGGCCGGTCCGGCTCGCCCGTCACGGACATGATGCCCGACACGCCCTGCGCCACCAGGTCGAAGCCGCCCCGCCCGCCGTGCGGCCCGGTCTGACCGTATCCGGAGATCGACGCGTAGACGAGCCGGGGGTTGACCGCGCGCAGCTGCTCGTATCCCAGACCGGCCCGCGCCATGGCGCCCGGCCGGTAGTTCTCGACGAGCACGTCCGCGGTCGACGCGAGGCGGGCCACGACGTGCCGTCCCTGCTCGTGCTTGATGTCGACCACGATGCCCCGCTTGCCGCGGTTGACGGCATTGAAGCCGGGGCTGTCGCCTCCCCGGGCGCCGGCCATGCGCCGTGTGGAATCGCCGGCGGGCGGCTCCAGCTTGATCACGTCGGCGCCCATGTCGCAAAGTAGCATTGCGCAGTACGGCCCGGCCATGACCTGGGTGATGTCGAGCACTCGGATGCCGCTCAGTGCATGCTGCATCGGTTCCCTTCCCGCGTGCTGCAGCGGACCTTGACCTGGGAGATACGACTCGTGCCGACCCCCCACGTGCTGTACGAGCAAGTCGGAGCCGTCGCCTCCGTCACCTTCAATCGCCCGGAGGCCCGCAACGCCATGACCTGGGAGATGTACCAGGCGCTGGTCGACTACTGCGACCGCGTGGCGGGCGATGCCGGCGTCCGCGTCCTCGTGCTGCGCGGGGCCGGCGGCAAGGCGTTCGTGGCCGGCACCGACATCGCGCAGTTCCGCGCTTTCGAGTCGGCGCGGGACGGCACCGACTACGAGCAGCGGCTGGATGCCATTATCGACCGACTCGAGCGCGTCCCGATAGCCACCATCGCCCAGATCGACGGCGTGGTCACCGGCGGCGGGTGCGCCATCGCGGCGGCCTGCGACCTCCGCGTCTGCACGCCCGCGTCGCGCTTCGGCGTGCCGATCGCCCGCACCCTCGGCAACTGTCTCTCGGCCGCCAACCACGCGCGCTTCCTCGACCTGATGGGCCCGACGCGGCTCAAGGAAATGCTCTACACGGGGCGCCTGTTCAACGCCGGGGAGGCCGTGGCCGCCGGCCTGGTCAACCGCATCGCCCCGGCCGACGATCTCGACCGGACCGTCCGCGAGCTGGCCGCGACGATCGCCGCCAACGCCCCCCTGACCGTCAGGGCCACCAAGGAGATGATTCGGCGCGTGCAGGCCGCGCGGCGCATCGAGCCCGTCGCGGGGCACGACCTCATCACGCTGTGCTACACGAGCGCCGACTTCCGGGAGGGCGTCGAGGCGTTCCTCGCCAAGCGGGCGCCGCGCTGGCAGGGTGCATAATATGCGAATGTCCGAACGCCGTTCACGAACATGGAGTGTCGTCGCGTGCGCCTGCGCCGCGCTCGGTCTGACCGCCAGTCTCGACGCCGAGGACTGGCCGCAATGGCGCGGCGTCCACCGGGACGCGGTGTGGCAAGAGAGCGGCGTCGTCGAGCGCTTCCCCGCAGACGGCCTCCGCGTGACGTGGCGCACGCCCGTGCGGGGCGGTTTCGCCGGCCCGGTCGTCGCCGGCGGACGGGTCTTCGTCCTCGACTACGAGGAGACGGCCGGCAGCCGCACGATGGACGGGACCGAGCGGCTGGTAGCGCTCGACGAGGAGACCGGGGTCGTGCTCTGGACCCGCGAGTGGCCGGCCACGTACCGCAACCTGCAGTGGAAGTTCGCCACCGGCCCGCGGGCCACGCCGGCCGTCGCCGGCGATCGCGTCTACGTGCTCGGCGCGGCCGGCATGCTGTCGTGCTTCGACACCGCAACCGGCGACCTCGTCTGGCAGATCGACACCACCCTCGACTACGACGTGACCGTGCCGGTCTACGGCGTGTCGCAGTCCCCGCTCGTCGAGGGCGACCATCTGATCGTCCTGCTGGGCGGCGAGCCGGACGCCAAGATCGTCGCCTTCGACAAGGAAACCGGGGCGGAGGCCTGGCGCGCGCTCGACGCCACGTCGGAACCCGGCTACTCGTCGCCGATCGTCATCGACGCCGGGGGGGTCCGCCAGCTCATCGTCTGGCATGCCACCGCCATCACGTCGCTCGATCCGGAAACCGGCGACATCTACTGGAACCAGGACTTCCCAATCGGCGGGGGGATGGCGATAGCGACGCCGGTGCGCAACGGCCGCTACCTCGTGGTGAGCCAGTTCTTCAACGGCTCGATGATGCTGGCGCTCAACCCGGACCGGCCGGCCGCGCGCGTGCTGTGGCAGGGCCGCAACCGCGGCGAGCTGCCGCACCAGACCGACACCCTGCACGCCCTGATGTCGACGCCCATCGTCAGCGGCGACTACCTGTACGGCGTCGGCAGCTACGGGGAGCTGCGCGGCATCGACGCGACGACCGGCGAACGATTGTGGCGGAGTGACCGGATGACCGTGCAGAAACGGTTCGGGACGGCCTATTTCGTGCGCAACGGCGACCGCCACTTCGTGACGAACGACGAGGGCTTCCTGATCATCGCGCGCTTCACGCCCGAGGGCTATCAGGAGGTCGACCGCACCCTGCTGCTGCGGCCGACGACCCGCACCCGCGGCGGCGCCTCCGGCCGCTGGGACGACCGCGCGGTGCTCTGGGCGCACCCCGCGTTCGCGAACCGGCACGTCGTCGTGCGCAATGACGCCGAGGTGGTCCGGCTTTCGCTCGCCGCCGAGGACTACGAATAGATGATGAACTCCAGCAGGTTGCCGTCCGGGTCGCGGATGTAGCGGCTCGTGCCGGTGTCCCGGCCGCCGTTGCGTCCACCCTCGCGCGGCGCGGGACCTTCGATGACGGGGGCGCCGACGCGCTCCAGCGTCTGCTCCAGCTCCGTGGCGCTGCCGCCCCAGACGAAGCAGAAGTCGCCGCACGGCGGCACCGCCGCCTGCCCCCTGAGCGTGAACGCCGGGTCCTCCCACATCTCCGGACGGTGGAAGTTGATCTTGTTGTCCCCGAAGTGAACCGAGCAGATGCGATCGCCCTCCTGCACGCGAAGGCCGAGCGCGCGGTAGAAGGCGACCATCGCGTCGGTGTTCCGCATCGGGGCCGAGACGTGATCGAAGCGCACGATGCTCGCTGACGCCTGCGCGGCGCCGACGCCGCTTTGGATACCGGCGGCGGCCAGCGCGGCGCCGGCCCCGGCGGCGTGCTTCAGGAAACGACGACGATCGGACATTCCATACCTCCTTCAGACGGGGCTGCGCCCCGAGCCCCCGGCGTCCGCTTGCGGGGACCCCACTGCCCCGCGCCGCTCCCGCCGAGGCGCGCTGTGCGCGCCTTGCGGAGTCTGCACCGTGGTACGGTGCAGACTCCTGGCTGCCAGGTCGGCGAGATTGTTCAGGCCGTCGAGCAGGTTTCCCGTCACGTGCAGCCGCAGCACCCGCCGGCCGCGCGCCGCGAGCACCTGCAGGTCGCCCCGCGCCTGCGCCGCCTTGACGACGCCGAAGCTGTAGCGCCGGCCCGGCACGGGCACGTCGGCGGCATCGTCACAGGTGATCTGGATGAACACGCCGCTGTTCGGCCCGCCCTTGTGGACCTGGCCGGTCGAGTGGAGAAACCGCGGCCCGAAGCCGAGGCAGGTGGCCACGCGAAACCCGCTCCGCAACGCGTGCCGCACGCGCTGCAGCGCCTCCTCGTTCGCGGTCGACATCTCGACGTAGGCCAGCAGCGCGAGGTAGTCGCCGGCGCCCGCCTGCCCGCAATGCGCCGCGAGCAGCGCTGCGAGCGAGCCGTCCTCCGCTTCGTCCGTCGGCGCACCCCCGGCGGGCGAAGCGTACAGCGCCAGTTGGCCGTCGCGAGTGAGCGGCTGCTCGTCAGGCAGCACCTCGCCGGCCTCGTACGCGGCGGTGAGCCGGCGCGTCTCGATCTTGCTCGCCTCGACGTCAGGCTGGTCGAACGGGTTGATGCCCAGCACCGAGCCGGCCACCGCGGTCGCCAGCTCCCAGCGGAAGAACTCGGCGCCCAGGTCATGCGGGTCCCGCACGCCGAGCCGGACGACCGGGTGCCCGGCCTGCTCCAGCTCCGCGACCGCCCGGTCCACAGCGCCATCCGCTGCCGCCTCGTCATGCAGATGCACGAAGATCCGGTCGGCGCCGTACAGGTCGCAGCCGCCCGGCGTCTCCCCGTCGACCGGAATGAGCCCCGTGCCGTCCTTGCCGGTCGACTCGGCCAGGAGCTGCTCGAGCCAGGCACCGAGCGATCGGTACGCGGGCGCAACCACGAACGTGACCTTGTCGCGGCCTGCCCGCACGGCCGCCGCGAGCGTCAGCCCCAGCATGGCGCCCGGATTCGCCCGCAGCGATCTCGACGGCAGGCAGGCGGACCGCATCGTCTCCGCGCGGTCCAGCAGCCGGCCGACGTCGAGGCCCATGACGGCCGCGGGGATCAGCCCGAAGTCCGAGAGCGCGGAATAGCGCCCGCCGATGCTCGGGACACCATGGAAGACGTGTCGAAACCCCTCGTCGACGGCCAGCCGCTCGAGCTGGGAGCCGGGGTCGGTGACCGCCACGAACCGGCTGCCGACCTGCCCGGGCCGGCCGCGCAAGCGCGCCGCGAAGTAGCTCAGCAAGATGTCGGGCTCCAACGTCGTGCCCGACTTGCTCGACACGATGAAGAGGGTGCGCTCGTAGTCGATGCACCGCTCGATGGACCTGACCTGCGCGGGATCGGTCGAGTCGAGCACGCGGAGATCGGGCGCCGCGGGCGTCCGGCCGAAGCTTCGACGCAGTACCTCGGGGCAGAGGCTCGATCCGCCCATCCCCAGCAGCACGGCATGCTCGAAGCCCTGGCCGGCCACCTCCTGCTGCAACGCCCGCAGCTCGCCGACCCGCGCACGCTGGGCGCCGACGACCTGCAGCCAGCCCAGCCACTCGCCCTCGCCGGCGCCCGTCCAGAGCGACGCGTCGCCCGCCCACAGCCCCGCCATGCGGTCATCGGCTTCCCATTCGACCGCCAGCCGCTCCACCGCGTCCTCGAGGAGAGCCGGAACGCAGGTCACCATGCCGTCCTCACGCCGTAGCGGCGGAGTCCATCCGGAGCCCCGGCAGGAACTTGACGCGCGACGCCGCGCTAAAGCCGCTCACCGAGCAGATCATACGCCGGCCGCGCGTCACGGTGCCGACCGGTGCCGGGGCCGCCGCGACCAGCGGCATCCCGGCGTTCGTCGCGGCGCCGGAAGCCCGACCCGGCACCCGGCCGCCCCAAGGCGCGCACAGCGCGCCTC
>JAAXGX010000199.1 GCA_012271165.1 Vicinamibacteraceae bacterium
CGCCAACTTGGTAAACATGGGTTAGGATGGAGCCCGGAGGTGGCGGTGGCCAGCATTGACGGGGACGCCGGCAATAACCTGGAGATCGGCACGCCCGGGGCAGACCTGATCCGCGGTTTCGGCGGCGTCGATCTCCTCCGTGGTAGCGGCGGCGACGACACGATCGAAGGCGGCAACGGCCCCGACTCGCTCTACGGCGACCAGGGAGCCGATCGAATCGAAGGCGGGGCGGGCGACGACGTGCTTCGTGGTGGCCGAGGCGCCGACACCCTGCACGGCGGCGACGGCGAGGACACGATCCGGAGCGACAGGGACGACGACCTGATCCTCGGATCCGCCGGTGCGGACTACATCAACGGCGGCGACGGTGTCGACACCGTCGACTACAGCCACTCCCCGCGGCAAGACGGGCTGCTGTATGACGGCGTTCAGCTGGCCATCGGCTATCCGGCCCTGATCGTCCCCGGCGTCGGCGGCCACGCCGAGGGCGACCTCCTCGTCAGCATCGAGCGCGTGATCGGTTCGGCGCACGACGACAGGATTGCGGTCGATGACGTCTGGTCCGATTCGATCTTCGGCGATCCCATCGCCCACGAGGTCTACGGCGGGCACGGGGACGATGAGCTGTGGGGCTACGGACGCGACTCTCTGCATGGCGGCCCTGGCAACGACACCCTGGCCACCCAGGTGGCCGGGACCGCAGTCGGCGGTCCGGGCGCGGACACGTTCTGGCTCCTGGGCTCGGTCGACGGCGCCGCGATCGAGGACTTCGACTCGGCGGAGGGCGACGTCATCTCGCTGCGTTCGTTGGCCCTGCCCGGACTGGTTGCCTCGGCCGGCTTCCAACACGTGACCCGATCCGACGTGCAGGCCATGTTGGAAGGCAGCCGAGGCAACGTCCTCGATCTCACCCTGCTCGGCCACGCCGACGGCTACGATCACGGGTCGGTCACCCTAGGAGGCGGCGTCCTCGTCTCCGATCTGACGGCTGACGATTTCATCCTCGACGGCGACCCCGACCGGGAGCCCGGGCACGCAGTCTCCGGCGCCACCTATGACGAGATCGCCTACCAGCTCACCGACGCGTTCTGGCGATGGCACGCGGAGCAAGACGAAGGCTTCGGCGGCCGCCGCGCCTTCGACGTCGGGCCGGGCGGGACGCTCACGGCCAACATCACCGGGCTCACCGCAGAGGGCCAGCAGCTCGCGCGCTGGGCGCTTGAGGCGTGGACCAACGTCACGGGCATCGAGTTCGAGCTCGTGAGCGGCGAGGCGAACATCACGTTCGATGACGACCAGCCCGGCGCATCCGCCAAGCCAACCGAGCTGTACACGAATGGCGAGCTCCGGAAGGTGCACGTCAATGTCTCCGCAGACGTGATCCGGGAGCACGGCGCCACGATCGACAGCCGCACCTTCAAGGTCTACATCCACGAGGTGGGCCACGCGCTCGGGCTCGGCCATCCGGGCGACTACAACGTCCGGGACGATGACGACTACATCCCCACGTACGGCGCCGATGCCAAGTTCCTGAACGACTCCTGGCAGGCGTCGGTCATGTCGTACTTCGACCAGACCGACAACACCCACATCGACGCGAGCCGTGCCTACAACGTCACGCCGATGATTGCGGACATCATCGCGATCCACGACCTCTACGGCGTGCCCGCCGGCATCAATCCTGGCGACACCGTGTACGGCTACGAGAGCAACGTGGGCGGCTACCTGGGGCAATTGTTCGCCGCGCTGAGCGGCGAGCAGTCGGACCCTGGCGTCTACGCCGGCGAGAACGTCACACTGACGATCTACGACAGCGGCGGCGATGACACGCTCGATCTCCGGTGGGACCGCTACAACCAGCGCGTCGACCTGCGCCCCGAGGGAATCTCGGACGTCCTGGGTCTGACCGGTAACCTAAGCATCGCGCGCGGCACGCTGATCGAGACCTACGTCGCCGGAACCGGAAGAGACCTGGTGACCGGCAACGACGCCGACAACTTTCTGCGTGGGCACCTTGGTGATGACACCCTCGCGGGCGGAGCCGGCGACGACTGGCTGGAGGGCGGACCCGGGGCCGACCGGCTCGAAGGCGGCGAGGGCGAGGACGGCGCGTACTACCAGTGGTCGGATTCAGGCGTCCGCGTAGATCTCGGCGCCGGTACGGCCGCCGGCGGCGACGCTCTGGGCGATTCCATCAGTGGCGTCGAGCACCTGAGCGGCTCAGACCACCGTGACACGCTCACGGGGGACGGCGGCGGCAACTGGCTATGGGGCAAGGAAGGCGACGATCAGCTGTCGGGCCTTGGAGGCGACGACTGGCTCAACGGGGGCGCCGGCCATGACGTGCTTCTGGGCGGCGGCGGCGACGACGTGTTCGCTTTCGGTGACGAGTCGGGCGGTCAAGATGTCATACGCGACTTCGGCGATGATCGCTCCTCGTTCGGCGAGCAGGACCTGATCGAGCTGACCGGCGGCTTCTCGTTCGCCGCGCTCTCGATTACGGCGAGCGGCAACGACGTCGTGATCACTGGCCGCGGCGCCGCCGGCAGCATCCATGTCACCCTCGAGGGCTACCTCCTCAGCCACGAGCTGGGTGACCTCGGCCCTGATGATTTCCTTTTCGGGTAGGCGCCGCCGGCGTCGAGCGCGCCGCAGTGAGCGAAACTCCATCCGCTTGAGCCTAGCAGTCCCACATGCGCGTGGCCGCGCGCCCAGGGGAATACGAAACGGCATTTTTTCAGAACACTAGCACCGTTGGGACCGTTGGCGCCGCTACTTCGACAGCGAGGACGAGCTGTGGTCGCGCCCCAGTGCCTCGGTCACTTCCTGCGGCGGCACGAGCCTGACGGCACCGGTGTGGACAATCGCGTCGATGGTGTGGTCCGGCGGACGTTGGCCTCGACAGTCGAGGCCGTCCCCGCCCTTGGCGTGCACAGCGCGCCGCATCCTGGGCGCCACGATGGGCCGAATCGAGGTCTGGAGCTCGCACTGCAACTCCGGTCCTCGCTCGGTCCAGCGCCCGTCCAGCGCGCTTGGTGGTCCCGCGGCCCTCGACCGTGGGCCTCCGGACCGGTCCGGGGCTATCGGTCAAGGCCCGGGTCACGTCCCCGGTCCCGCGACGGCGGACGCCTGGGCAGCGACGGCGATGACTCGGGCGGTGTGTCCCGGGCAGGGGTCCGAACCGAGCGCTGGCCCTCGGCATCGGCGGGACGCTCGACCTGGCCACGGCTCGGCAAAGGCATCGACAGCGGCGGAGGCTCGTCGCGGTGCGCCGCGGCGGGACTCGGGGCAACCCGTTCGAGCTCGGCGAGCATTACTGCCCTGACGACGCTGATCAACTCCTCGCGGGCGGCGGCGAGCTCTTTCCGGCTCGGCAGACCGGGACTCTCCCGTTCCGGCTTTCGGGTAATCCGGCGGCGCCCCCACGACAGCGCCTGCCACTCGGCGAGGGCCTGCTGATGGCGTTCGTCGGCCGCCGCCTGCTTCTCTTCCCGCCAGCGGCTCCTCAATCCGGCATCCTCGGTCGAGAGACCGCGGACTGGCGCCGTTTCCCAGTTAATCCGATCGAGGATCGCCCGCTGGTCCGCCGACGTCTCCGGCCGGGCGCCGATCGACTCGGCGACAGAGACGATGGTGTCCGTGGCCGGCAGGATGCCTCCCCACTTCCGGGCAGCAGCCTCGGCAGCCGTGATCAGCTTGCCAGCCTGGGTCCGCTCCCGCCGCTCCCGTTCGGCCGTTGCGGCTCGTTCCCGCTCCGGTTCGACGCCCGCGCTCCCGGCACGATCCGGGCGCTGCGCCGGTTTCGACGGGCGAAGCCTGCCCAGCAGCCTCCCGACTCGCTCCCGCACCCACTCGATGACCCGCTTCACCAGGCCGGGCGCCGCCGGACGCGCAGGCTCATCGGCGACGAGCGACCGGACGTGCGCGCGGTCCGCAAGCCGATCCAGGACGCTCCCGGCATACCGGCCCGTTGCGCCGGTCCTGTCGACGCCGGCGCCCGCTTCTCTCCACACCGCTACGGGAGCGTCGGGGAACGCGCCCTCCGCCTCGAGGACCAGCTGATGCCGCCGCGGGTCCGGCTGCCGGCGGCCGCTCTCGGCGGCGTCGAGCGCCAGGTCGATCCCCCCGGCCGGAAGCGTCGCCTGCTGACGCCACCGCGGCTGCCGCTCGTCGAGGGCCGCAAGCAACAGCTCGTCGCCGCCGGGGCCCGCAAGAAGCCGCAGCACGCGATCCTGACGGCGTTTTCGTTCCGCCGCCGCCGCGGCCTTGTCGATGACGGCCTCGCGTTCAACGAGGCTCTGCGCCTCCCGGTCGGCGTTGCCGAGGACATAGAGCCGGGCGCTGCGAAGCAGCTCTTCGCCGGCGGGCTCCTCCAGCAGGGCCGCTTCCTCGCGCTCGAGCTCGGCGCGGTCCTCCTCGAGCAGGTCCTGCGCCCTGTCGATGACCTGCGCCCGCTCCGCAACGCCCACGTCTCCGGAAACGCCGCGCTCGCTCTGCTCTTCGATCGCCTCGACGATCGGCCGGTCGCTCCCGGCGCTCGCGCGGATCCGCTTTTCGCGCCGGCCCAGCTCCCGCAGCAGCGCCGTGCCGGTAGTTGTCGCCAGAAGCTCGGCCTCGCGCTCGGGCGTCGGGCGCATGCGCGCCGCCACGCCGTCCCCGGCGACAACCACGGCGTCACCGCCGAGCTCCCGCCGAAGATGATCATCGAGAGATTCCGGGCCGGCATCACGCCCCGGCGGCCCGGCGGCAGCGGGGCCAACCGCCCGATCGCCCACGCCGCCGGCGGCGCGGCCGCGAGCCGCACTCCCGCGACCTGCGCCGCCGTAGCGCGTCTGGTGGTACTCGGCGCGGCGGAGGCGCGTTGCTTCAACCTCTTGCCAGAGGACTTCAGCTTGCGCCGCGTCGTTGCCGCCAGCGGCCTGCTGCCGGTCTCCGGACTGGGCGCCCTGCTGCCGCATGAATCGATCCCGGTCGAAGTCCTCCTCGTACAGCCCTCCCTTCAGCCGCCACCGCTCGCCCGTCTCCGGACGCCGGACGGTCACGTAATGCCGGCCTTGCCGCGTCACTTCCAGCCCGAACGCCTGCAGTGCCGCCACCACGCCGGCGCGGTCCTTGACCTCGCCGCCGGCCACGCGTTCCCTCAGCTGCTCGCCGATCAGCTCCCGCGGGTCCGGCTCGACGTCCAGCCCGGCCCGCACCGCCGCCGCGTCCCGATACGCCCGCGGCGGGCTCGGCCGCGACGCCCGCGAGCGAGCCGGGTCGTCGGGCCGGCTCCAGCCATGCTCGTAGTTGAAGGCGTCGCGCGGCGGGTCGAACGTCTTCTGCCAGCCCGGCGGGGCGATGTTCAGACTGCGCCCGGTCCCGAGGTCGCAGCGCGCCGCGAAGACGTGCACGTGCACCCCGCTCCCCCGGTCGCGGTGAAGCACCGCCGACCAGGCGTAGCGGTCCGGCGAGAGGCCGGCCCAAGCCGTCTTCTCGAAGGCGTCCAACACCCGCTCGACCTGGGCCGCCGTCAGCGTGTCGTCCGGCGACCAGGCGATCACCCCGGACGTGTAGCGGTGCTCGAACGGGAGGCCGTCGGCGACCGCCGCCACCTGGTTCGGATCGCCGCGCAGGACCTCGACCGACGCTCGCTCCTTGCCCGCCGCGTTGTGCGTGCCGAGCGGGTAGTCCGCCGCCGCCTTTGCGGCGCCGCGGCCGCGGGCCAGGAACTTGAGGTGCATCAGCCCGCCGGCGGGGCCAGGGCCCGCAACTCCAGCTCGATCGCGGCGAGCCGCAGGCTCACCTCGCCGGCGTCGGCCGCCGACTTGTGGCGGTTGGCCCACCGCGCAATCTGGTTCAGGTTGTTGCCGATGCGGACGAGCTCGCGCGTCCGCTCGCGCTCGACCTCGCGCCGCCGCGCCCGCTCGACCTCGCTGGCCGACGGCGTCCAGGCGCCCGTGCGGGCCATGGCCTGGCGCAGCAGCACCGACGACGAGACGCCCGCCGCCGCCGCCTTCGAGCGCCACGCGGCGAGCTCCCGCGCCTAGCATGCTCCGCAATGCCGGCGCACGTCATCATCCGCTTCCGCGCGGACCCCGAAACCGGACGGCTCCTCGACAAGCTCCGAAACGAGAAGGCCATCAACGTCTCCGCCTGGTTGCGGCAACGCGTCCGCCAGGCCCTCGAACAGGAGTTCCCCGACCTGGCCGCCGAGGACCCACAGCCCGACCCGCTATCGATTCGCGTGAGCCTGGAGCCCGACCCCCACAAGACGCCCATCGCGGGTTGGAAGCCGCGCCGGCTCGCCGGGGGCCAGTGGGGCGCCGTCCTCGAGGGCGACAGCGTCGCCACGCTCCCCCGCAGCGACCAGCTGCCGGGAACCCCGCTCGTCGTGACCGACAGCAAGGACGAGTCCTGGCGCACGGTCCTCACCGAGGTCGTCGACAGAAGCGACACCGCCATCGTCGTCACGACTGCCGGCCGGCCGCGCCAGTGATGCCTGCGAAGGCGCGACGGGGCTCGCGGATGAGTGAGCCACCTCCCCTTCCTCAACGCACGTTGTTCGAGCGGCCGGACGGGGCAGCAGGTGCGTGAGCGGCGATGGCGCGTCACCACCGGCCACGCTCACCGGCTCGGGGTCTGGCGATCATCAGGGAACGCCTCCAGAGCGCCAGTGCCAGCCACACCCCGCCAGCGTTCTTCCCTCGCGGGGGTTGTCTGGTGACCTTGCCGGTCTGGGCTGCTCGTCCCCGTTGCCGCGCACAGCGCGGCAACGCCAAGGCGCGCACAGCGCGCGCGCGATCTCCCGCCGCCCCGCTGGGCAGAAGGGGCGGACTAACGTATCAGCCCCCCCTGTGCCCACCAGGGCCGTTCTCCGGAGGTCGTTCAGCGTGGACGATGGGTCGCCGCGAGATAGGCCGCCCACTCGTCCATCAGCCGGCGGCGCCGCTCGAACAGGTCCGACCGCGCATAGGCTGCCTCGACCCGGTTGCGGATCGCGTGCGCCAGCGCCGCCTCGATGACCTCACGCGGGTGGTCCGTCTCCTCGGCGGCCCAGTCCCGGAACGACGAGCGGAACCCGTGCGGCACGGCCGCGATGTCCAAGTCCTTGAGCAGCTGCGACAGGAACGTGTCCCGTATGCGGTTGCCCCAGCGGTTCGGGAACACGAGCGGATTGCCGTCCGCGAGCGTCCGCGCCGCGTCGAGGACCTCCAACGCCCGCGAGCTGAGCGGAACCCGGTGCTCGCGATTCATCTTCATGCGCTCGGCCGGGATGGTCCACACACGGCCCGCCACGTTCATCTCCTCCCACGTCGCCAGCCGCACCTCCCCGGACCGCGTCGCGGTCACGACCAGGTACTCGAACGCGAGCTTGACCGCCCGCGTCGACCTCGAGGCCCGCACCGTCTCGACCGCCGCCGCCACGTCGCGATGGGGCAACGCTCGCATGTGGCGCACGATGTCGCGTTGCGGTCCGAGCACCGGCCCGATGCGGTCGCATGGGTTGTCGGTCCGGTGCTCCATGGCGATGCTCCATTCGAGCACCGCGTGGATGCGCTGGCGCAGGCGCCGGGCCGTGTCCGGCTTCACGTGCCAGATCGGCGTGAGGACCGCCAGCACGTCGGCGCTCGACACCTCGGAGACGGGCCGGCTTCCGATGCTCGGGAAGACGTAGCGTTCCAGGCTGTGGAGCCAGTCGGTCGCCTGTCTGCCGCTGCGCCAGCCGGCCCGCTTCTGCGCGACCACGGTGGCGGCGGCCTCGGCGAAGGTGGGCATGCCCTGGGTACGGCGCTTTTCGGCGAGGGGATCGCCCCCGGCGCGGGCGAGCTTGCGGTTGGCGAGGGCCTGCTCGCGGGCCTCGGCGAGCGAGACGAGCTGGACGCTGCCGAGTCCGAGTTCGTGTTTCCGGCCGCGGATGACGAGGCGCTGGATCCAGCTTCGGGTTCCGGTACGCTGGACGTAGAGGTAGAGTCCGTTGCCGTCGGCATGCCTGCCGACCGGTGCGGAGCGGATGAAGGTAGCGGCGAGTGCGTTGTGTGGATGTCGGCCCCGGGGCTTGGTTCGACGCGGTCTCGGCGCGTCGAGTGTCACACTATCCATTCCCTAATCATATACGAGATGCCGGCGGATTTCACGCGACGGCCTGCCCTGATAGTCTGGCCGGATGAGTTATAAATGATTATAAATCAATTATTTAAAGACATGTACGTTACAACACTGGATTCAGGTGGATCCTTTGGTAGTGTTGCTGTTACGGCGGCACCATCGGGCGGTGCACGAGGAGGGGTTCACGGTGCGGCTGGGGCCGGACGGCGCGGCCGAGTTCCGCTGGCCGGACGGGCGCCCGCTGCCGGCGGCGCCGACCGCCGAGGCGTGGACGGGGCTGGCGCTGGCGCCGACGGCCGAGCGGCTCCGCGCGGCCGGCATCCGCATCGATCCGGACACTGCGACCCCGGCCGCGGGCGGCGGCCGGCTCGACGTCGGCTACGCGATCGACGTGCTGTGGTCGCCGCGCACCGATGCCGGGAAGCCCGAGGCGTCCGGCCCGGCACCGTCGGCATAGCGCGTAACGCGCGTTCGGGCGGACGCCGCGCGCCGCGGCTGCGCCACCCGTGGCCGGACCGCCCGCGGCATGCTCGCCGCGCGCCGCGGCCATGCCTGGCCGGCGACCTCCAACCGCGAATCACGCGCGCCGGAAGGTCTGGTAGCGGCGCTCCAGGGAGTGCCGGTCCGGTCGGTCGCCGGCCTTCCGCGGCACGGCGATGCGGGCGCCGTGCAAGGCCTGGATGCCGTGCACCAGGGTGGGGCCGTCCTTCTCGTGCAGCAAGTCCGGGCGGACCTGCACGACGTAGTCGGGCGTCACGCCGACAAAGTAGCGGTCGAACGCGGCGTGGTGGAGCTTGCAGAGCGCCAGCCCGTTCCTGACGGTCGGCTCCCCCTCTTCTGCGTCCGGCACGATGTGCGCGGCGTCGAGCAGCTCCGCGTGCCGGAATCTGCAGAAAGCGCACTGGTGCCGGTAGGCGTCGAGAACACGCTCCCGGAACGCACGCTGATGGAGGCGCTGCCGGACCGCGGCGGTCACGTACTGCCGCCGGCCGCTGTCACGGTCGTCGTGCACTCCGGATACGGCTCCCGACCAGATGTGCCGCGCATCGTCGACCGCGATGGTGAAGGTCAGGCCGCGCCGGTCGTCGCCGACGACGAACACCGGCCAGGCCGGGAGATACTTTCCGGGCACCACCCCATGGAAGTAGACGAGCGGCAGGCGCTCCCGCATGGCGACACGGACACGGCGGTTGTCCGCATGGTCCGGGTCCGTGCCGCGGTAGCGATAGCGCAGGAGACCGTTCGGACCGAAGGCGTCGTCGTACGGCCCGTCGGGGGCGGTCGTGATGGAGAGCGGCGCCGCGGACAGCACCTTCGGCTTGAAGATGCCCTGGGGGCCGAGGAGCGGGACGCGCACGCCGTTCAGTGTCAAGCCCGCAGCGAGCAGCGTGCGCGGCAGCACGTCGCCGTGCTGATCGACCTGCGCCCGGAGCCAGTCGAAGGCCGCGTTGCGAACCGCAGCGTCCTGCGTCCGATCGAGCATCTCGACTGTCCATATTGCCACGCGCGGCCACCGCTGCGCTTGCCGCCGGTTCAGCTCCACCGGCGCGGCGGGCCGCCGGGACGGCGGGCGCAGTGCGGCGCGGCCCTCAGAACCGGAAGAGCCGCGTGATCTTGACGATGAACGCGCGGGTCTCGAGCAGCGGCGTGGGCCGCAGCGCGGTGTCCCGCTGGTCGTTGTAAACGACGAACAGCTCGCTGCCCGGCTGGTACTCCCAGCGGAAGCGCAGGTTCGTCCCCAGCGAGGCCCCGGTGGAGTTGTACTGCACCAGCCCCGAGAAGAACATCCGCGGCGTGAACGTGTGGGTGACGCGCGTCGACGCCAGCGTCGCGGTGAAGGGGCCGTTCGGCAGCTCGACCCGGTTGATCTGGACGGCGGGCTCGATCGTCAGCCGCCGCGTCACCTCGAGCCGCGCCTGGCGGTACCCGAACGCCGTGATCTCGCCGTCGTAGAACCCGCCGCGCTGGACGAAGACGGTCCCGGACAGCCGCCGCTGCTGCCCGAACAGGTACGACAGGAAGATGTCCCGAAAGCCGTAGCCGCCCGCCGGGATGGCCACGTCCGGGGTGATGTCGAACGGCGCGACGAGCAGCTCGTAGCTGCGCAGGAAGTCGACGTTGATCTCGTCGCTGCTCTCGAACTCGGTCGTGAACCGGAGCTGCGCCGCGCGGGTCTCGAGCTGCCCGGCCCCGTTCTCGATGTAGTCGAGGCTGCCCCCCCAGGTGAACTGCCGCACGGCCTCGATGGCCGGCCGCGGGCTGTACTGGGCGGCCGCGAAGGTGCGCCGGAAGTCGTCGCGGCGCATGAAGCCCACCTCGGGGTTGAAGTTGTCGCCGACCAGCAGGTGGTCGATCTGGACCGCGTACAGATCGCCGTCGTAGGTGAACGCGGCCTGATAGCTCGTATCGTCGCCCGCCAGCCCTGGCGTGCGGGTGCGGGCGTAGTAGCCGTTGAAGGTGACGTTGTCGTGGAACGAGAACGCCGCGTCGAGGCCGTAGGCCTCGTTCGCGCCGTCACCGACGCGCGATACCGACCGCCGCGTGTACATCCCGCCGATCCGGCTGCGGCGCAGGATGTCGCGCTTCAGGCGCACGACGGTGAAGTTGGTGGCCCGCGCCCCGACGCGGGCCTCGTCGCCCGCCTGCATGTTCAGCGCGCCGACGGTGAACGCGCCGAGCTTGCCGGTCAGCCGGCCGCCGCCGCGGATCGGCACGGTCTGACCGCCCTCGAGGCCGATGCGCCGGCTGAAGAAGAGGGTCGGCACGTCGACCGGCTGCGCGCTCCCGGGGCCCGCGACGCGTCCCCCGCCCTGGTTGTTTCCGCCGAGCACGCGCGGACCGCTCGCGAAGTCGAAGATGCCCCGCCCCTCCAGGAAGAACTCCCGCTTCTCCGGGAAGAACAGGTTGAACCGCGTGAGGTTGACCTGCTGCTCGTCCACCTCGACCTGGGCGAAGTCCGTGTTGTAGGTCAGGTCGGCCGTCAGGTTCTGCGTCACGCCCCACTTGGCGTCCACGCCCCCGTCGCCGCCGAGGCGGTTCGCGTAGACGGGGTCCGCGGTTAGATCCGTCGCCGACGTGCCGATCCCGTACGGCTTGAGGTCGAGCCGCGTGACGCCCGGCGGCACCTCGATGCCGACGAGGGTGGCCGCCTGCGACAACCGGAACATGCCGGGGCCGACGGAAATCGGGACCGTCGTCAGGTGCGAGGCCTCGTTGAGGCGCCGGATGCGCCGGCCCATCTGCAGGCCCCAGATCTGCACCCCGCCCGGGCGGTAGCGCAGCGACTTGAACGGGATGCGCATCTCGGCCGTCCAGCCCCCGTCGAAGCGCCCGACCTCCACGTCCCATACCGCGTTCCAGTCCCGGTTCGGGCTCCCCTCGTCGCTGATCTCGTAGTCGAAGAAGCCGCCGATCGGGGTCACCTGGAACGCCACCCCGTTGCGACGGTCGTAGAACGTGTCGAACGCTACCTGCAAGCGATCGTTGTCGAGGATCTGCGACGAGTCGCGTTGCAGGGTGTTGGCGATCCACTGCGCCTCGGGCACGGACTCCCACATCCGCGCGGCGACGTAGACGTGCTCGCCGTCGTAGAAGACCCAGGCCTCGGTCCGCTCGCTCGCCGGCTCGCCTTCGTCGGGAAGCTGCTGGATGAAGCCGCTGAACGGCTCGACCTTGGCGTAGACGGCCTCGTCGAGCCGTCCGTCGACCGCGAGGGGCCGGGCGAGCTCGACGGCGCGAACCGTAGCCCGGCCGGCCGCGTCGCGCCGGATGACCTCGGGGGGAATCGGCGGCGGCGGACCCTGGATGGTCCGCCCGCCTACCGCGGCTGGGAGTTGCAAGCCGGCGGCCTGCGGCGGCTGCGCGTGCACCGTCCCGGCGGCGCCCGCCCCGACCAGTACGGCCGCGAGCACCAGCCGCATCAATGGAATGCCAGGAGCCTGTGCCGTTCTGCGGCGCAGCCTACCCGCCGGCGTTCTCGTACCACTTCAGGTTGGCCGTGCGGCTGCCGGCGCAGACGACGTCCGGCCGGCCGTCCAGGTTCAGATCGGCGATCGCGCACCCGCCCGCGCCCATGTCGCCGTCGTCGAGCACCTGCCGCGACCAGCCTGCTTCGCCGCCGCCCATCCGATAGAGGTAGACGCTCTGCCGGCCGCGCCGCTCGCCGGCGACGATCTCGTCGCGCCCGTCGCCGTCGAGGTCGCCCACCACCACCGTATGGCCGTCGTCGATCGACGGGTCGAGCACGTGCCGCGACCACGCCCCGGAGCCCGGCGCCTCTCGATAGACGACGACCTGATGGCCGTGCCACGGCTCTATCGTCGCCACGAAGCGCTCCGCCCCGAGCCGGCCGGCCTGCGCCTCGCTGGCGCCGCTCGCGGGCCAGTCGCTCGGATCGCCCGCAGTCACGCGCGTCCGGATCCAGCCGCCTCCCGCGAACTCGTGAACGTGCACGCCCAGGAAGCTCGCGCTCAGCACGGCGTCGCGGTCGGGATCGTCCCACGGCCCGATGCCGACGCCATGCACGACGCCCCGCTCGGCGTCCGTCATCGTCCGCCGTTCCCAGTCGTCCGGCCGGTACCACAGGAGCGACAGGGTGTCGTGGAACTCGGGCCGCAGCGACTCGTCCCCGATCAGCGGTGCGCTGACGAGCACCTTCGCGCCGCTGCCGTCGGCGTCGGCCCACCGCAGCCGATGGGTGGTGGGCACGCGGTCGATCTCGCGCATCGACCACATCTCCCGCGGGTCGCCGCGGTGGGCGAGCAGCGAGACGATCCCCACGCTGTCGGCGTACGTGCTCGAGAAATCGTGCGCGAGCGCCAGCTCCGGGATGCCGTCGCCGTCGATGTCGTGGGCCGCCACGTTGATCATCCGGCTCAGCCCGTCGGCTATCACGTGCCGCTCCCAGCCGGGGTTCTCGTACCAAGCGAGCTCCGGCAGCCGGGTGGAGAGCGCGATCACGTCCGGCCGCCCGTCGGCGTTCAGGTCGGCTGCGACGGCCTGGTATGCACCCGCCAGCTCGGTGGCGATCGTGTGCGGGACGAACGGGAGCGGCTCGGCCGCCGCGGGCGGCTGCGCCCGGGCGGCCGGGGCGGCCGCCAGGATCGCCGCCGCGGCGACCGCCCCGGCACGCAAGGACCCGACCGCCGCGGCGCGCGTCACTTCCCTCCCGCCGCGGCGGCAGCGGCCGCCTCGTCCGCGCGGGCGCCGCTGAGCATGTTGCGCAGCGCGTAGTTGCCCTCGTGGCAGGCGTACTCGAAGAGCGGCCCCTCGATGGCCACCATCGGAATCGCCGCCGTCCACTCGGTCTGGTAGGTGGTCGGATCGATCACCGTCACGCGGTAGTCCAGCGAATCGTCGTCGAGACGCGTGAAGCGCTCGACGATGCGCGCGTGCTCGCCGATGCCGAAGACGACATTCGCCATGTCGACGCGCTGCTCGTTCGCCTTCGCGCTCAGGTTGGTCGTCTCGACCACCAGCGTGTCACCCTCCCAGCGGCCACGGGAGCTGCCGAGCCACTGCTGGATGGACGGGTCGAGGTGCGGCCGCCCGTCGAGCGGGATGATCCGCGAGTCGTGGATCATCTCCACCTGCAAGACGACGTAGTCGGGCGTCTGCATGATGTTGTAGTTGTGGTTGTAGAACCCAGGCATCATGCCGCCCGGCAGCCCGCGCGTGATGCACCGGTCGTAGAGGTGGAAGTCGGTGGTCCAGTTGCGCCGGTCGCTGTAGCGCACCGCGTGGATGGCGTCGGCCCGCACCGCCGCCGCGGGCGTCAGCGGGGGCAGCAGCCCGGTGGGCGGGTCGACGACGAGCGACGTCTGCTCGCCGGTCACGCCCCGCTCGAACCAGAAGCTGTTGTACGCGCCCGTCTGTCCCGGGGGCGGGGGCCGGTCGGCGTTGCGCTCCCGCTCGGCGTCGCGCTCGGCCCGCTCCTCGTCGGTCAGCGTGGTGCGCCCGGCCAGCTCCTCGGGCCGCTGCAGCGGCGTCGTCGTGGTGTTTGACCAGATGCCCTGCAGGTCGGGGTGGCCCCACGGCGTGCGGGGCAGCTCCTGGGCGGCGAGCGGGATGGCGGCTGCCGCGACGGCGGCCGCCAGCGCGGCGGTGGTCAGGATTCGCATGTGTCTCCTCCGGTGTCTACTCGGTGTCTAGTTGTCGAACAGCGACGCGTGGGCCCGGGCCATCTGCTCCAGCCCGGCGCGGTGCTCCGGCAGCAGGTAGCCGTCCGCCACCAGCGCGTCCGCGGCCGCCAGGTAGCGCGCGAGATAGTCGTCGAACCCGGCGTACCGCTCCGTCACCGCCGGGCGCGGATCGCCGGTCCGCGCGCGCTCCGCGGCCGTGCGCGGGAACGGGATGGCGCCCCCGGTCAGCCGCAGCAGCTCGGTCGGCGCCCCGCTGGCCGGGGCGCGCAGGTTCCAGCCGGTGTAGGTCGCCACCGGCACGGCGACCGGCGGCAGCCGCAGCACGCCCCGCTCGTTGTTGTCGGCGTCGAGCGCGGGCACCCGCACGCGGTATGCCTTCCCCGTGCGGCGCGGCGGATGATGGTCGATGCGCTTGTGGTCGGCGAAATCCGGACCGTAGTCGAGATGCTCCGGCTGCTGGATGACGGTGGGGTACGCGACGCCGGGCAGCGGCCGCCAGCCGGCCTCGCCGGCCTTCCAGCCCGCGAGCGTGCCGTCGGCGAGCCGCGGGTGCACGCTGGGCGGCGGCGGCGTGCCGTGGGTGATCCAGCGATCCAGCGCCAGGAAGAGCGCCTGCTGGAACGGCTGGTACGGGATGGTGCTCGGCGGGAGCTGGCCGCGGTCGGACGGCCCGCTGGCCGGACTGTGCTGCGTGCCGCCGAACACGTACACCCGCACCTCGGGCGGGAGCGCGGCGTCGCGCTCCCCGAGCGGGTCGGTCACGACCAGCGAGCCGCTCCGGTGCCAGTACTCCGACGCGGTGTCGAGGTGCATCACCCGGGGCACGGTGCCGCTCGCGCGCGCCAGCCGCAGGATGCTGTCGCGCCCGCCGCTGAACGGGTCGGCCTCCGCGCCGTAGGTGAACGGGAAGACGTCCGCCGGATACAGGTGCCCGCTGTGCTGCGTGTTGGTGCGCGTCGGCGACGCGAAGCGGTGGTTGAAGAACCCCTGCCCGCCGCCGGCGATCGTCGGCATCACCCCGTCGAAGACCTGCCGCCCCTGCTCGTCGGCGTTGAAGCCCTCGCGCAGGAACATGCGGATGGCCCGCCCGCTCTGCGACCGGCCGTGGGCGATGACGCGCGCGGCGAGCGGACGCCCGTCCGCGCCGCGCAGCGGGTTCAGCGTCGATTCGTCGTACTTGAGCAACGCGACCAGGTCGCGGATGGCGGCGAACCCCGTGCCCTGCACCACCGAGCCCCGCGCGGCGTAGATCAGCTCGTAGATCACGCCCGGCTCGAAGCCGTCGTCGAACGCCGCCTCGAGCTCGACGAGGCCGCTGCCCTCCTCGCGCGGCCCCTGCGTGACCCGCAGGCGCCAGCGGTCGCGCGCAATGGGCTTCGGGGCGTCCTTCTCGCGCAGCCGCCAGGTCAGCGTCGCGTCGGGCAACCGGCTGGCCAGCGGCTCGTAGCTGAGCTGGTCCGAGACCGGCAAGCGGTCCGTCGGCCGGTCGGTGACGAACTCGGCCCGCACCGTCCCGACGACGTTCACGCCGTCGTCGTCGTAGGCCACCGGCGCCTCCAGCCGGAGCCGCCCGGACGACGGCGGGACCTCGGCGATCCACCCGCTCGAGACCGTGACGTAGCCGCGGGCGAGCAGGAACGGATCGGCGCCCCAGGTCAGCCGCCCCCGGTTGTTGACGACGTACAGGACCGTCGGCTGGGCCAGCCCCCGATCGACTGGAGCGAGGATCTCGAGGTCGGCGTAGAACTCGACCCGTCCCTGCTCGTTCGGCGTGGCCGCCGCCAGGTCGACGATGCGGCGGTTGGCCTCGTGCTCGGGGTCGAGGGCGTAGACGACCCGCCCGCGCAGGCGCTCGTACGGTCCGACCTTCCCCGGCACGTCGGCGGCGAACGGCTCGCGCGAGGTGATCGCGAGGTGAATGACCTCGGCGGAGGCCCTCGAGGCCGGCAGCAGCGCCAGCAGGGCGACGGCGGCGGCGGCGCAGCGCAGGGCGCTCATCGTCGCCCTGAGTGTAGCGCCCCGCCCGGCAAGTTGCACCAACAGAATGAAGCCGGTCGAGCTCGCGTCAGCCGCCGAAGCGATAGGTCAGCGCCACCTTGAAGCGGCGGCCCTTCGGGTCGTGCGTGAAACCGTCGTACGACTGCTCGATGTTGGCCCACGGCGGTAGGGTGCCGGTCAGGTTCAGCCCGTAGACCATGAGGTCGAGACCGCTGGCCGGGAAGCGCCACAGGAAGCTCGCGTCCCACGTCAGGAACGGGTCGATGATCGGGGCGGTGGTGCTGTCGCCCCGGTCCCCGTACGAGGAGATGTAGCTCACGTAGTTGGCGAAGCTGTACGTGTTCCAGGCGTACGTCGCGGACCAGCGGCTCTTCCAGCGCGGCAGCGGCACCGCGATGGGGTGGGCGAAGTTCAGGTAGCCGGCCGCGCTCCGCTGCGAGTAGAGCGTCAGATCCGTGCCCCCGAGGAAGAGGGCCTTCGTGTCGTACTCCACCGTGTAGGTGGAGTCCCAGCTCGCCGAGAGCTGGCCCGGCCCCGCGTCGAAGCGGGTGGCCAGGTGCGTGTCGATGCCCGACGTCGTGAGCCCCGGCCAGTTCACGAGGTCGATCTGCACGCGCTCGAGGTTCACGGCGGGGCATCTGTCCCCGGGCGCCAGGTCCGACGCGCGGCCGCCGGGACAGATGATGAACGGCGACAGGGCGTCCTGCGCCGCCGGACCGCCGCTGTTGTAGAGGTTGGTCACGGCATCGTAGGGCATCGATCCGATCACGTTCTCGAAGTCGTAGTGCCAGTAGTCGACCGTCGCCTCGACGCCCCCTTCCAGGAAGAGCACGGTGCCCACGTTGTAGGTGAACGCCTGCTCGGGAAGGAGATCGGGGCGGCCGAAACGGTCGACTGCCTGGTAGGCCCCGGTCTCCGGAATCCACTCGAGGGTAGTCAGCGGGCTGGGGTTCAGGTCGTCGAGCGACGGCGTGCGGAAGGTGGTCTGCACCGAGCCGCGCAGCGCCAGCGAGTAGTGCAGGTTCTCGGCAATCTGCAGGCGCCCGCCGAACTTCGGGTCGAAGCTGCTGACGTGGCGGCCGGCGACGTTGTAGAACTCGTAGTTCGCGGCGACCTGCGTATCCACCCGGGGGCCGATGGCCAGGGCCAGCTCGCCGAACAGCCGCTGCACCTGCTGGTCCGCGGCGTAGGGCCGGTGGACGTTGGTGAACAGGTAGGGGCCGAAGCGGTCGCCCGCCGCGCAGCCCGTGTCGCCGGCCACCGGGCAGGGGTTCACCGTGACGTCGCCGGGATCGTTCGGATTGCCGTCGGCGCGCATCCCGCGGAACTGGTAGCCCACCGCGAAGTCGGCCACGTTCTCGACCAGGTTGCCGCTGACCGTCGCGTCCGCCACGATCAGATCGGTCGTGCTGACCAGGTCCACCTCCTCGTTCATCCACAGCCGCAGCTCGTCCTGGTTCGCCAGGCCGGGGACGTAGTCGGGGTTCGCCATGTTCTCGAACGCCGAGCCCGGCTGATCGGAGTACTGGATGGCGTTGCTGAACGGGTTGTAGTACATGCACGGCCCTTGGCCCGCCACGGCCCCGCCGAGCGGCCCGAGCGCCATGCCGGCCGGGGAGCTCCGATCCGCCATCACGCCGACGCCGCAGTCCGGCCCGCCGTAGCCGCGGAAGGCGCGGAAGACCCGATCGGTGTACACGGCCGGCAGGTTCAGGTTGCCCCTCGCCCGGGAGTACGAGAGACCGACGTCCCAGTGGGCGTCCCGTCCCCCGAGCACGAAGTCGCCGTCGACCGATCCCGCGATGCGCTGGGTGCGGGACTCCCGCCGCAGCCTGCGTCCGGGGCCCGAGTTGCCGTACGGCCGGCCGTTGAGGTACCAGGGGGCGCCGCCGGCGCAGGCGCTGCCGGGGTCGGCCTTCGCGTCGCCCGCGTAGTCGCCGCAGAACTGCTGCCGCCCCGGGTGGTTGGGCCCCACCTCCATAATTGTCGTGCTCGTCAGCGGGAAGGGCGGGTACGACGGCGTCGTGTACCACTCCGGAATCGTCGCATCGGACCAGAGCGCCTCGACGTGGTAGTTGGTCCGCTGGTTCAGGGGGCCGTTGGCCTCGAAGAAGGCGCGGTTCTGATACTGCTCGTCGATCAGGTTGTCGTACGGCGCGTAGCGGAAGCGGCAGGTCCAGCCCTCGTCCTGGCCGCCGAACTCCGCGCAGCGCGGATCGAAGACGTCGGCCGTCCACGGCACCGGGGCGCCCACGGCGAACGTGCCGGGGTTCCCCAGGCTCGACCAGCCGGCGCGGTTCCCCGGGACGTGCGTGCTCAGCCGATCGAGCGTCCAGGCGCGCTCCGCCATCTGCAGCTCCTGACGGGAGACGCGCTCCGCGGCGAACACCAGGCTGGAGCTGCCGACGCGCCCGCCCCAGATGCCGGCCACCGTCGTATCGCCCGCGCTGTCGAAGTAGTCGTGCGAGACGTTCAGCTCGAGCCCCCGGAAGTCGCTGCGCGTCACGAAGTTGGCGACGCCGCCGACCGCGTCCGAGCCGTAGATCGCCGCCGAGCCCTCCTTGAGCACCTCGAGCCGGCCGATGGCGATGGCCGGAATGGTGTTCACGTCGACGAAGCGCCCGCCGATGAGACGCGCCGGGACCGGCACGTGGCGGCGGCCGTTGAGCAGCACGAGCGTCCGCGAGGCGCCCAGGCCGCGCAGGTTGACGTTGGCCACGTTCTCGGTCAGCGTCGACGGCTGGTTCGAGTTGTACCAACTGTTCCGCTCGCCGACCACGCCGTGGCTGACGCTGAGATTCTTGAAGAGGTCGACGAGCTGCGTGGACCCCTGCTGCTCGATGGTCTCGCGGCTGACCACCGCCACCGCGTGGGGCATGTTGATGGCGGGCGCCTCGATGGCGGTGCCGGTCACCGCCACGGTCACCTCCTCGAACAGGCCGCCGAGCCGCAGGCGGACGTCCGCCACGGGCGCGGCGCCAGCGGCCAGCTCCACCAACCGGGTCAGCTCCTCGAAGCCCGGCAGCGTGAAGGTGAGGGTGTACGCGCCCGGGGGCAGCGCCTCGAACACGTAGCGCCCGTCCGCGTCGGTCACGGCGAGGCGCGAGCCGTCGCCCAGTGCGGGCCCCGTGGCTACCACGGTCACCCCGGGGAGAACGCCGCCGGTCTGGTCGCTGACCATGCCGCCAATCTGTCCGTCCTGCGCAGCGGCAGCATGCGGAATGACCAACAGGCACGTCAGAACAACTGCGATCCTCATTGTCGTCTCCTCCGGTCAGCGGCCACAGGCCCGTGCGTCGCGACGGACTGCCTCGCCGGTGCAGCCGCCACGGGAGCACACGCCCCGTACGATTGACGACTGGTCCGTCGCTTGCGTCCGTGGCAAAGGGCGGACGCCCGAATGGTGAGCGGGGAAAAGGAGGGAGAAGCGGCATCCGGACGCGCCAGCCGCGGCGCGTCCGGAACAGGGACTGCTACTGCTGATTCGTGGCCGCGGCTTCCTGGCGAGCCCTGCGCGCGGCGAGCTCCGCCTCGTACTCCTCGTCCGTCAGGTCGTACCAGCCGATCCATGCGAATCCCATCTCGTCTATCGTGCGGCCGCCGTCGCCGGTCCAGTTCCGCGGATCCGGATTGGCACGGTTGCCCTCCGTGTTGTCGTGCCAACTGATGATGTGCAGGATCGTTCCGGCCGGCACGATCGGCGCCACGTCGTCCTCGTAGTTGTAGACCAGATGCCAGTTGTAGTCGAAGTTGGCGCAACTTACCGTCTCGGTCTGCGCCGTCCAGCCGGGCCAGGGGTAGATCAGCTCGAGGCACTGGTAGGTGCCCAGCATGTGCATGTGCGGCTGGAACGCCGTGAGGCGCGCCGCCTTCGCCAGCACGGCGTAGCTGTCGGTGCGCACGACCTTCCCGGGCGGGATGTCCAGCAGGCGGTTGTTGATGCCGAGCTGCTTGGACCAGCGGACGTGCTCCGGCACGTGCCCCTGCGGATGGAACACCAGCCCGAGCTCGACCAGCGCGTCGACGTCCTCGCCCACCGAGTGCAGGTGATAGTCCAGGCGCATCTTGCGGCCGGCCTCGAGCAGCAGCCCGGAATCGTCGGGATAGACCTCCCCGTTCTTGCCCGATGCATACTCGACCAGGAACTGCGCCGCCGGCACGTCGTCGTCGCCCGCGATGCGCATCTGCTCCTCGTCCGGATGCACGGCGAACGAGAGCGCGTGGTGGACGACGCGGCGCGACGCATCGTCGACCGGGCGGGTCTGGATGGCGCGAATGTAGCGGTCCTCGTCGAGGTCCAGCTCGGTGTACATCGCCCCGAACAGGTCCGGCCCCTCCGCGGGAACCAGGTACGCCGGGTACTGCACCACCAGATCCGGCTCGCCGATCTGCCACTCCGAGGCGTCCGGGAAGTCGACCGGCGGCGGCAGGTCCCCGGGGTTGCCGCGCGGCGCGCCGTTGTCGACCCATGCCGCCACCATCGCGATCTCCGCGTCGCTCAGCGACGGATCGTCCTTGAACGACTGGATCCCGATGTTCTTGTCGATGTGCCAGGGCGGCATCTCGCGGTTGACCACCCGGTTCCTGATCGAGCGGGCCCAGGGACGCACCTCCTGGTAGCTGACCAGCGACATCGGGGCCATCTCGCCCTGGCGGTGGCAGACCTGGCAGGAGCGCTGGAAGATCGGCACGATGTCCTTCGTGAACGTCACCTCGGCCGCGCCGGCCTGGCCCTGCGCGCCGGCCAGGGCCGGTGCGGCAGCGGCCAGCGCCGTGGCGAGCACGATGCCGATGAGGACACTGCGCTTCGTCATCCGGCTCCCTCCCAGAGGCATATATGGGTCAAATTTGTCGAAACTTTGTCGCAATCTTGTCAGAATTCGGTCCAACGGGTCAACGCGCCGCCCCCGCGCAGGGAGTTTCCCGGCGGGCGCCGCGGCGTGTAGCCTGTTGGAGATGGACGAAGACGAGGGTGGCCGATGATGCGGATGCAGGGATGGCGGATGGTCGCAGGGGCGCTGCTGATAGTGCTGCTGCCGGTAGCCGGGACTGACGCCCGGGAGGCGTTGGCGGCCGACCAGGGCTGGCCGCAGTGGCGGGGTCCGCTGGCGACGGGCGCCGCGCCCGGGGCCGACCCGCCGGTGGCGTGGAGCGAGACTCGCAACGTGCGTTGGAAGATCGCGATTCCCGGCGATGGATCGGCGACGCCGATCGTCTGGGGCGACCACGTCTTTGTCTCGACGGCCGTCCCGGCCGGAGACAGCGGGGCGCGCGACGGCTTTTTCCGGCGCCTCACCCGCCGCTTCGTGGGCACCCAGTCGCCGTCGCAGACGCTGCGGTACACCGTGCTGGCCGTCGACCGGCGCACCGGCGCGGTCGCCTGGGAGCGCGTGGTGCGGGAGGCGGCGCCGCACGAGGGCAGGCACCAGACCGGGAGCTGGGCCGCGCCGTCGGCAGTCACCGACGGCGAGGTGCTGTGCGCCTTCTTCGGCTCGGCCGGTGTGTACTGCCTGGACCTGGAGGGCCGCCCGCTGTGGGACCGCGACCTCGGCGACATGCAGATCCGGATGGGGTTCGGCGAGGGCGCCTCGCCGGCGCTCCACGGCGACAGCCTCGTCGTCAACTGGGATCACCAGGGTCAGTCGTTCATCGCCGCGCTCGACAAGCGGACCGGGCGCGAGCGCTGGCGGACCGAGCGTGACGAGATGACGTCGTGGGCCACCCCGCTGGTCGTCGAGCACGACGGCCGGACGCAGGTGGTCACCAACGCCACCAACCGGGTGCGGAGCTACGACCTCGAGACCGGCGAGCTGCTGTGGGACGGTGAAGGCGGGACGACCAACGCCATCCCGACGCCGGTGGCCGCCGACGGCATCGTCTACCTCACGACCGGCTACCGGGGCAACCGCCTGGACGCCGTCCGGCTCGGCGCGGCGGCAGGCGACATCACCGGCAGCGGCGCCATCGCCTGGTCGCTCGACCGCGACACGCCGTACGTGCCCTCGCCGCTGCTCCTAGACGGCATCCTCTACTTCACCAAGGGGAACAACGGCATCCTCTCGGCCTACGACGCGGGGACCGGCCGGCTGCACTACGGCCCCGAGCGGCTGCCCGGCATCCGCAGCCTGTACGCCTCGCCCGTGGCCGCCGGCGGGCGCATCTACATCCCGAGCCGCGACGGCACCACCGTCGTGATCGCGGCCGGGCCGACGTTCGAGGTGCTCTCGGCGAACCTGCTCGACGACGGGTTCGACGCCTCGCCGGCCGTGGCGGGCGGCGAGCTGTACCTGCGCGGCCGCGAGTACCTGTACTGCATCGCCGCCGACTGACCGCGAGCGTTCACCACGGACTCCTGGCATGCTCCCGGTCCGGCTCCTGCCGCTGGCGTTCACGGCAGCGCTCGCCGCCCTGAGCCTGCTGCCGGTGGTGCGGGGCAACGCCGCGCTGTCGGCCACCATCCTGTCGGCCGCCGCCGCGCTGGCCGTCTGGCACGGCCTGCTGGCCTGGCGCCAGCCCCGCGTGGCCGCCAGCGTGGTGCTGCGGCGGCAGCACTACGTGCAGGCCTGCGCGCAGGGCGCCATCCTGCTCTACTGGGGCTGGTACTGGCGCGAGGTGTACGACGCCGCCCACCTGCTCCTGGCGCAGCTCCTCTTCGCGTACGCCTTCGACATGCTGCTCTCGTGGTCGCGGCGCGACTCGTTCACCGTCGGCTTCGCGCCCGTGCCGGTGATCTTCAGCATCAACCTGTTCCTCTGGTTCCGGCCCGACTGGTTCTACTTCCAGTTCCTCCTGATCGCCGTGGGCTTTGCCGCCAAGGAGCTCGTCCGCTGGAACAAGGACGGGCGGCACGTGCACATCTTCAACCCGTCGTCGTTCCCCCTGGGGCTGTTCTCGCTGGGGCTGATCCTCACCGGCACAACCGGCCTGACCTGGGGCCAGGAGATCGCCACCACCCTGAACCGGGCGCCGCAGATCTACCTGGTGATCTTCCTGGTCAGCCTGCCGGTCCAGATGCTGTTCGGCGTGGCGACGATGACGCTTGCCGCGGTCGTGACGACGTACGTGTTCGGGCTGCTCTACTTCGCGAGCGCCGGCACGTACTACTTCGTCGACGCCTACATTCCGATCGCCGTCTTCCTCGGCATGCACCTGCTCTTCACGGATCCGTCGACCGCGCCGCGCACCGAGCTGGGACGCGTCCTGTTCGGCGTGGCCTACGGCCTGAGCGTCATCGCCCTCTACGGCGCGCTCGGCGCGCTCGGACACCCGCGGTTCTACGACAAGCTGCTCGCCGTGCCGGTGCTGAACCTGCTGATCCAGGTCATCGACCGGCTGAGCCGGACGGCGCTGCGGCGGATCGACCCGGCCGCGTGGTGGCGCGGCCTGGCGGGCACCCGGCGCAACGCGGCGTGGGTGGGCGTGTGGACGGCCGTCTTCGTTGCGCTGAGCGCCGCGCAGGGCGTGGGCGACACGCACCGCGGCACGCACGTCATGTTCTGGCGGCAGGCCTGCGCCGAGAACCTGCCGAACGGCTGCCCGCACTTCGGCGTGCTGGTCTCGGCCTTCTGCAACAACGGCTCCGGCTGGGCCTGCAACGAGTACGGCCTCCTGCTGCAGCCCGAGCTGCGCCCGGAGCTGGCCGCCGACGCGTTCCGGCGGGCCTGCGACCTCGGCTCCGCCGCCGGCTGCGCCAACCTCGACGGCGGCGGGACCGGGCAGGCCGCCCGCGAGCCGCCCACCCTCGCCGACTACGAGGTCGTGGTCCGCGAGGGACGCCGGCCGCTGCCCGCCGGCCTGCCGCCGCCGGAGATCTACCGCCGCGCGTGCGCCCAGGGCTTCGCCGACGCCTGCGGGCAGGCGAGCGAGCCGGGCGACGAGCCGGCCCGTTAGCGTTAGCCAATAGCGGACGAGTTCTACAAAGCCGTGCGCGCCGAGCAACCGACCGACCGGCAAGCCAGCATCATCCGCATGTAGGGCGCCCCACGTACACCTTACGCCAGCTCGTCGCCGCACTGCACCGCGCCAACTTTCGCCTGCGTCCCCCGAATCCACGAGATCAACCGATGGGCCGTGAAGAGCCGATCCTCTCCACGACGGGCGGACACCCGTGGGACCGCTTCCAGCGCGGCGGCGGCACCACGCTGGCCGCCCGCTGGCAACACCGCGACAGCCCTAACCTCGACCTCGCCGCGGCGCCTACGGCGCCTCGGGCAGCACGTCGCCCGCGCCGTCCCCGCGGGGCCGCCACAGCAGGCTGACGGCCCAGTCGACGTCGAGCCGCTCGCCGCGCCAGGCCGGCGTGGCCGTGTGCGGGCCGATGCGGATGCCCGCCCGGTCGAGCCGCGCCGTCACCGGCGCCAGCGGCGCGTCGGTCACCGCCGGCAACGCCGGCGCCTCCGGCAGCGTCCGGCCGTCCGGCCGCAGGAACCGCGCCTCACCCGCCGCGTCGAGCGCCACCCGGTACCCTTCCTCGTGAACAGCCCGGTGGTGCCGCCGGCAGAACAGCACCAGGTTGCCGAGCGCCGTCGCCCCGCCCTGCGCCCAGTGCTCCACGTGATGCGCATCGCAGCGGGTTGCCGCGCACCCGGGGAAGCGGCAGTGCCGGTCGCGGGCCGCCAGCGCCCGTCGCAGGGCGGGCGAGATGATGCGCGTGCGCCGGCCGACGTCCAGGATCTCACCGGCCGGTCCGTGCCGCATCGTCACGGTCGCGGCGTCGCAGGCCAGCCGCCGGGCGGTCTCCGCGGAGACGTGGATGCCGCCCGCCTCGTCGAGAGCCGACTGGCCGCCGGCGGGGCCGGGGCAAGCGGTGCGGTGCCGCCGAGGCGGTCCGTCAGCGTCGGGGACGTGCCGGAACGGGCCGTCCTGCGATGCGGGGGACGCTTCGTCCGCGGCGGGGGAGACCTCCCCCGCGCGCCGCCGGTACGTTCCCGCGGAAACGTACGGCGCCAGCGTCTCGGGGCCAGCGCCCGCGGCGGCGCCGCCGCAGGCGGGCGACTCACCGGGCCGGCCGGCAGCCGCGCGATCGACGGCGGCGCCATCGACAGCGGGGCCATCGACGACGGCGGAGTGGCCAAGCCGGGCGGCGGCCGAAGGGGCCTCGCCCTGCGCGCCGTCGTCCGCCAGGGTGTCGGCGTCCACGTGCACGACCACCTGATAGCGGTCGCCGGCCGTCCCCTTGTCGAGCCCGCCGGCCAGCGCGCACTCGGCCACCATCCCCAGCGCATCGGCCCGCCGCTGCGCGATGGTCGGGGCCAGCTCGTCGCCGGCCTCCCCGGCCGCTGCGCCCGACGCCGTTGCGTCTGGGGCCGTTGCGTCCGTTGCCGCCGCGTCCCGCGCGGTCGCGTCGGGGCCCGCCGCGCGCGGCTCCCCGTCGACTCCCGCTGCCGGCCCCGCCGTTCCCGCCCCGGCATCGAGCGCGGCCTCCAGGGACCGCCGGAGCACGGCGCCCACCTCTGGCGTCAGCCTGCCGCGGACCACGATCATCCCGTCGTCGTCCACCCACGTGTGGAGGGCGCGCGACTCGTGCCGGCGCCGGTCCTCCGCCTGCTCGGCCGCGCGGTCGACCCGGCGCCACGTGCGGACCACCTGCTCGACGTGCGCGGCGGTGCCGGCGAGGGCCACCTCGAGCAGCGCCTGCTCGGTCGCGGGGGTCGCCACGCGGGTGACGGCGCGCACCTTCGAGTAGGAGACGGCGCCGCGCTGCAGCGCCTCGCTCAGCCGCGGCAGCTTCGCCAGGGCGTGGGCGACGCGCACCTTCTCGCGGGCGGCGCCCGGCGCGAGGCCGATGCGCCAGCTCAGCCAGTGGGCGCAGGAGGCGAAGCCTTCCCAGCCGCCGCGCTCGTCGAACTGCCGGATCAGGACGAGCAGCTCGTAGGTGGCGGCCTGGATGCGGTCGGCCAGGTCGGCTATCCGGTCGCCGAGCGCCTCGACGTCGGGCGCGGCCTCGCCGGGTCGCGCGGGCTGCACGACCGGGACCTCGGTCTCGGGAGGCGGAGCGGCCGACGGGGCAGGCGGGACGGACGCAACGGGAACGCGGCGGGGATCGACAGGCATAACTCCATCATAAACCCCTCTTTTTGAACGTCTTGTACGGCCTCAGGCGGGCCGATCGGGGCGCGGTGCGGCCTCGTTGTCCTCCCGGGCGCCGGCAGGCCCCAGCGGCCGGCCAGGGCCGTCCGAGCGGCATGCCTGACGCAGGTTCGCATGCCGGGCCGCCGGCCTCGAAACGGGCTGTCAACAGAAAAACGCATGCGGGGCGAAAAAAGATCGCAAGCCACCTTCAGGCCGGCGCCGGCGAAGCCCTCGCGGCAGAGCGGTTCTCGCATGCGGGCGGCCCCACGTGGCAGGCTGCCTGGCCGCGCAACCCGACGTGGTGGAGCGCATGCGCGTCCCGGGATGCCGGCGGAAATTACGTTGCCGTTTCCGGGCGTCCCGATCAGCGAAAATGCGAGGCCGTGCCCTGCCGAAGTCGGCAAATCCACATCGATCACTGTCCTTGGCTCCAGATGAAGTCCGCACCAACCCGGCCGGCTGTGAGATATTGGGCAGGATGACGAGGAGGAACGTTGCGAAGACAGCGAATGGGCGCGTATGCGGGAAGGCTGGCCGTCGTCCTTGGGGCGGCCGTGTTGATGGGTGCGTCGGTACAGGCGCAGCGTGGCACGCAGGACGGGGAGTGGCCGGATTTCGCCGGCAACCGGGAGGGCATGAAGTACTCCCCGCTCGACCAGATCGCGAAGGACAACGTCGACGACGTCGAGGTGGCGTGGCGCTGGCCGACCGCCGACCGCGAGCTGCAGGCGTCCAACCCCGCCTGGCGCGGCGGCCGCTACGAGGACACGCCGCTCATGTTCAACGGCATGCTGTACACGGTGACGCCGCTGGGCCTGATTGCCGCGCTGGACCCGGCCTCGGGCGAGACCCTGTGGGTCCACGACCCGCGCGCCTACGGCGCCGGCCGGCCGGCCAACGTCGGCTTTCTCCACCGCGGCCTCGCCTACTGGACCGACGGCACGGAGGAGCGGCTGCTGCTGGGCACGAACGACGCGCGCCTGCTCTCGATCGACGCGCGCACGGGCGAGCCGGACCCGGCGTTCGGCGTCGACGGCAAGGTCGACATCATGGTCGACATTCGCGACGCCGTGCGCGGGACGAACTTCGCCGCCCGGCGCTCGCTGATCGCCGGCGACGTCGTCGTCGTCGGCACCGCGATTGCCGACGGGTTCCGCACGAGGGAGATGCCTCCGGGCGACGTGCAGGCGTACAACGTGAGGACGGGCGAGAAGCTGTGGACCTTCCACACCATCCCCCGGGAGTACGAGGCCGGCTACGAGACCTGGCTCGACGGATCGGCCGAGTACACCGGCAACGCCAACGTGTGGAACGGGATGGCGTACGATCCCGAGCTCGACTACGTCTACCTGCCCACGTCCACGCCGACCCACAACGAGTACGGCGGCAACCGGCCCGGCGACAACCTGTACGCCGAGAGCCTGGTCTGCGTCGACGCCCGGACCGGCGAGCGCATCTGGCACTTCCAGGCGGTGCACCACGGCGTGTGGGACTACGACTTCCCCACGCGGCCCATCCTGGCCGACATCACGGTGGACGGCCGGCCGATCAAGGCCGTCATCCAGGTGAGCAAGCAGGCGTTCACCTACGTGTTCGACCGGGCGACGGGCGAGCCCGTGTGGCCGATCGAGGAGCGGCCCGTGCCGCAGTCGACCGTGCCGGGCGAGCGGACGGCGCCGACGCAGCCCTTCCCCACCCGGCCCCCGGCGTTCGACCTGCAGGGCACCACCGAGGACAACCTGCTCGACTTCACGCCGGAGCTGCGGCAGCGGGCGCTGGCGCAGCTCCGGCAGTTCGAGTACGGCCCGCTCTTCACGCCCCCGTCGGAGAAGGGCACCATCTTCCTGCCGGGCCTGCTCGGCGGCGCCAACTGGGGCGGTGCGGGCTTCGATCCGGAGACCTCGGTGCTCTACGTGCCCTCACGGACCGAGCCCACGATGTACCGGCTGCTGCCCGGCAACCCGAACCAGACCAACCTGGGCTACGTGCAGGACCGCGGGCGCGGCATCCGCGAGTCGATGACGCTGGACGGCCTGCCGCTCTTCAAGCCGCCGTACTCCCGCATGACCGCCATCGACATGAGCCGGGGGGAGATCCTCTGGACGTCGCCGCTGGGCAACGGCCCCCGCAACCACCCGCTGCTGCAGGGGCTCGACCTGCCGCCGCTGGGCAATCAGGCGATGACCACCAGCGTCCTGGTCACGAAGTCGCTGGTCTTCGGCACGATGACCAAGGGCCGCACGCCGGACCGGTGGGGCGACCCGGAGGCCGACCGCCAGCTCCTGTACGCCTTCGACAAGGCGGACGGCTCGCTGCTGCGCACGTTCCTGCTGGACGGACGCTCGGCGGCGGCGCCGATGACGTACCTGCACGAGGGCAAGCAGTACGTGGTCGTGGCGACCGGCGGCGGCGAGACGGCCGAGCTGGTGGCGCTCAGCCTGCCCTGAGGGCTTTATTCAGACGGGGCTGCGCCCCGAACC
>JAAXGX010000123.1 GCA_012271165.1 Vicinamibacteraceae bacterium
GGGGCTCCTTGTAGATGCGGTTCGCCTGGTTGTCCTGCAGGCTCAGCTCGAGGGTGACCGTCCACGGCCGCACCCACGTGGTCGGGTCCTCCATCGTGGCGACGTACTCGATCGTCTCGGCGTCGATGCGCCGCCAGCGCTCGACCACGTGCAGGTTCTCGCGCGCGCCGAAGAAGTCGGTCTTGGAGCTGAAGTTGGTGACGTCGACCACCAGCGTGTCACCCTCCCAGCGGCCGCGCGAGTCGCCCCACCACTGGCGCACGTCGGGCGGCAGGTGGGGCCGGTCGGTCACCGGGATGACGCGCTGCCAGCCCTGCCCCTGGCCGGTGTCGTAGAAGATCGATACGGTGCCGGGCGCCTGCACCACCTGCAGGAAGAACCCGGTGGAGCCGCCGAAGTCGGGCAGGCGCGCGCCGATGCAGCGCTCCGACAGGCTGCGGTCCTCGGGCCCGTAGGCGCGATTCGAGTTGCGGGTCAGGTAGTGCGGCGCCGGCTCCTCCCAGCGCGGCGACCGCGGCCCGTACGGCGGACAACCCGCCCGGCCGTCCCGGCAGGCGTCGGTGGACCGCAGGAGCGCCTGGTGGTAGTCGTTCATCTCGTCCCGCCGCGCCTGCACCTCCGGCGTGACGGCCGGCAACTGCCCGTCCGGCGGGTCGATGATGAGCGAGGTCCGCTCGCCGAGGTGCTTGTGGGTCAGGAAGATGGACGCGTCGTAGGCGCCGCCGACGTCCTGCTCGCTGCCCGGCTCCGAACGCCGCGTGCCGAGCAGCCGCGCGCGCTCGCTGTCGATGGCGGCACGTTCCTCCTCCGTGAAGAACTCCCGGTCGGCGTAGCGCGCCGGCCGCTCGAGCGGCGTGTCATAGTTCGTCGTCCAGATCCCCTGCAGGTCGGGGTCGCCCCACGCGGTGCGGAGCCCGGCGTCGGGCGCCTGCCCTTCGATGGTGGCCGGAGCCAACTGCAGCAGCACGATCACGGCCGCGAGAACCCCCAGCACGCCGCTCACCTCGATGACTCGTCTCTTCATCTCGGACCTCCAGAGCTCGTCTTCACTGGCTCAGCTCGTCGTAGATGGCCTGCACGGCGCGGCCCGTGCCGGACAGGTCGTAGTCGGGGTACCTGGGCTGCAGATCCAGGCCGGCGACGGCCTCGTCCACGCTGCGGCCGGCCTCGAACGCGGCCCGCGCGGCGTCGAGCAGGTCGCGCGTGAACGCGGCGTACTCCCGGAAGTCGTCCCAGGTCGTCCAGCCGCGGACGGGACTGCCCGTCGGCGGCGGCGCGTGTCCGGGCATCACGCGCTGCACGTCCGCGATGCCCGCCAGCGCGCTGTCCAGCGTGTCCGGGTACGCCACGCCGCTCCCGCCGTTCGCCCTGTCGATGAAGGGCGCGGACTTGCGCGGGAACAGGTCGCCCACGTGCGCCGTGGCCAGCGCCGGGAAGACCACGATCGTGTCGCCGCTCGTGTGGGCGGGACCGAAGTGGTACAGGTCGATCCGGTCGCGGCCCTCGAAGAGCGACAGGGTGTCGCGATACGTCTCGTTCGGCAGAAAGCGGGCGTTGTCGCCGGCGAATACCTCGGAGGCGGCCATCCCCGCGCCCGCGTTCTCGTGCGCGACGATGCGCACCACCTCGGAGAAATGCGGGTTGCTGCCCGTATGGTCGCCGTGCTGGTGCGTGTTGATGATGGTGGTGATCGGCTCGTCGGTGACCGCGCCCACCGCGTCGAAAATCGCCGGTCCCCAGCCCGGGTTCTTCGTGTCGACGAGCACGACGCCGTGGTCGTCGGTGACGAGCATCGCCGTATGGCCGCCGCCGCCGCTGACGAGGTACAGGTTCTCCGCGACGCCCATCGACTGGACGGCCACCGAGCGCCGCTGCTGCTCGGCCCGGCTGCCGGCGACAGCCGCCGTCAGCAGGCCGGCCAGCAGCAGGCCGGGCACGATTGCCCGCCGCATGTGCATTCGCTTCATGCTGCCTAGTCTGCCACGGATCCGGACGGGGCTCCCAGGCCGCGGTAGACGAACTTCTGCACGCGGCTGCCCGGGTTCGATTCGGCCACGTAGAGATTCCCGCTCGAATCCGCCGCGAGATGGTGGATGCCCCGGAACTGGCCCGGGCCGTCGCCCTCGCTGCCGAACGCATCGAGGATCCCGAGCGTCCGGCGCTCGACGACCACCACCCGCGAGTTGAAGTCGGCGACGTACAGGAAGCGCTGCTCCGCGTCGGGCGAGAACGCCACGCGCGACGCGGACCGCCGGGACGGCGCGGCGCGATTGATGAAGAGCTGGGTCCGGTACGTGCCGTCGAGCGCGAACACCTGGATCCGCCGGTTGTCCCGGTCGCAGACGTAGACCAGCCCGTCGTTCGCGACCGTGACGCAGTGGACCGCCGTGACCTGCAGCGGCGGATTGGTGAACTGGTCCGGGCCCCGCCCCGTCGCGTCCAGCGGCTCGTCCTCCTCCACGGCCGACGCTGCGTCGGGCGGGTTGCCGAACCCGCCCCACATCCGCTTGAAGGCACCGGTGTCGGCGTCGAAGACGATGACGCGCCGGTTGCCGTAGCCGTCGGCCACCAGCAGCTCGTTCGTCGCGCCGTGCACGAACTGGTCGGCCGGCTGGTGCAGGTTGCCGGTGTCCGCGTTGCCGGCGCTCGCTCCGCGGCGTCCGATTTGCAAGAGCAGCGTGCCGTGGGCGGTGAACTTGAGCAGCATGTCGTCGGCCGGCGCCTCGCCCGACCGGCCGCCGACCCACACGTTGTCCTTGTAGTCGACGAAGATGCCGTGCGCGATCGCCGGCCACTCGTAGCCGGCGCCGGGTCCGCCCCAGCCCTGCAGGTAGCGGCCCGCCGCGTCGAACTCGAGCACGGCCGGGCCGCTCTCGGGACGGTGCAGGATCCAGACGTGATCCTGGCGGTCGACCGCGACCGAGGTGACCTCGCCCATGTTCAGCGTGTCGGGAATGGCCGGCCACCCGGGATCCACCTCGAAGCGCGGCACCTGGCCGGCGTCCTGGCTCCGGGCGGCCGCCGCGCGTTCGAGCGCGCCCTGGCCCAGGCCCAGCGCGGCGAGCAGGACCAGCAGCACCCCGGCGGCGAGGACGTGACGGTTGGCGCCCATGTTGCTCCCTCCCCGGACGACTGCCAGTGTAGCAGTCCGTGCCCGTCGCCTCGCGATATTCCACGCGTACGGGAAGCCGCGGGCTGGGAGTACAATGCCATTCCCATGCCGAGAACCGCTGCCATGCCGGTCGAGCACGTCCGCCTGCTCCTCTCCCTGGTCCTCGCCGCGGTGGTCGCTGCCGGCTCGGCGCCGGTCCGCGGCCAGGGCAGCTCCGACGCGGGCGAGTGGCACTCCTGGGGCGGCAACGCGCAGTTCACGCGCTACTCCCCGCTGGACCGGATCGCGCCGCACAACGTCGCGGAGCTGGAGGTGGCGTGGCGCTGGCAGACGGCCGACCGCGAGCTGCAGGCAGCCAACCCCCTGTGGCGCGCCGGGCGCAACGAGGACACGCCGCTCATGGCGAACGGCGTGCTCTACACCGTCACCGGGCTGGGCCTGATCGCCGCGCTCGATCCGGCGACGGGCCAGACGCGCTGGGTGCACGACCCGCGGAGCTACGAGCAGGGCCGCTGGGGCGCCGTGGGATTCATCCAGCGTGGCCTGGCGTACTGGACCGACGGCACCGAGGAACGCGTGCTGGTCGGCACCATCGACGCCCATCTCATCTCGCTGGACGCCCGCACCGGGCAACCCGACGCGGCGTTCGGGGACGGCGGGCGGGTCGACCTGCTGGTCGGTGTGCCGCGCACGAGCCGCGACGCGCGGCACGTGGCCGCCCGGCGGCCGCTGGTGGCCGGCGACGTGGTGGTCATCGGCAGCTCAATCTCGGACCGCCCGGCCAACCGCGAGATGCCGCCGGGCTCGGTGCACGCCTACGACGTGCGCAGCGGCCGCCGGCTCTGGACCTTCTACACGGTGCCGCGCGAGTTCGAGGCGGGCTACGAGACGTGGCTCAACGGCTCGGCCGAGTACTCCGGCAACGCCAACGTGTGGGCCGGCATGGCCTACGACCCCGAGCTCGACTACGTCTACCTCCCCACGTCGACGCCGACGAACGACTACTACGGCGGCCAGCGGCCCGGCGACAACCTGTTCGCCGAGAGCCTCGTCTGCCTGGAGGCGCGGACCGGCCGCCGGGTCTGGCACTTCCAGGCCGTGCACCACGGGCTGTGGGACTACGACTTCGCGTCGACCCCCGTGCTGGCCGACATCACCGTCGACGGCCGGCCGATCAAGGCCGTCATCCAGGCCAGCAAGCAGGCCTTCGCCTACGTGTTCGACCGCGCGACCGGCGAGCCGGTCTGGCCGATCGAGGAGCGCCCGGTGCCGGAATCGACGGTGCCCGGCGAGTGGACGGCGCCGACCCAGCCCTTCCCCACCCGGCCGCCGCCGTTCGATCTGCAGGGCGCGACCGAGGAGAACCTGATCGACTTCACGCCGGAGCTCAGGCAGCGGGCGCTGGCGCAGCTCGGGCAGTTCGACCACGGGCCGCTCTTCACGCCGCCGTCGCTGCGCGGCACGCTGATACTGCCCGGCATCGTCGGGGGCGCCAACTGGCCGGGCGGGGCGTTCGATACCGAGACGGGCCTCTTCTACGTGGCATCCCGCATGAACCCGTCGCTGGTCAAGGTGTCGCCCGTCGATCCCGCACGCTCCGACCTGCAGTACCGCGGGCAGGCGGGCGGGCCCGGGCAGGGCGGCGTGGGCGGCGTGCCCGACGCGGCGAGCCGGATGACGGTCGACGGCCTGCCGCTGTTCAAGCCGCCGTACTTCCGCGTCACCGCCATCGACATGAGCACGGGCGAGCAACGCTGGATGGCGCCGCTCGGCAACGGGCCGGTCGACCACCCGCTGCTGCAGGACCTGGACCTCGGGCCGCTCGGCGGCGACTATCACCGCGGCAGCGTGCTCGTCACGAAGGGCCTGCTGTTCGTCAGCATGTCGGCGATGCACTCGCAGGGCGTCCCGCAGCGTGCGGCCTGGTCGGAGTGGGCCGATCCGGACGACGAGCTGAACCTGCTCTACGCCTTCGACAAGCTGTCGGGCGAGCTGCTGCACACCATCCAGCTCGACGGGTTCTCGGCCGCGGCGCCGATGACGTACGAGCACGAGGGCCGGCAGTACGTCGTGGTGGCGACGGGCTCCGGCCCGGACTCGGCAGTCGTCGCGCTCGGCCTGCCCGAACAAGAATGAGTTTTTCACCCGGCAGGGCCGGACCGGCGCATGAATGAAACCTGCGATACGGTGTGTAGGGCTTGGACGCTGGCACAGAGGTCGGTTTTCGTCCTGGTGCTGAGAGCCCGTGTCTGAGTTGGACCGGGAGTCCCGCGAGCACCCCGTATTGCGAGACCGGATTCGTCCGGTGAGCGCGCCCAGTAGATTTCGTACCTGCGGACTCCACGCCAGCGCCCTTGCGATCAGGAGGTGACGGATGGAAGTCTTGCATCCCCGATGCGCCGGGTTGGATGTGCACTCGCGGCAGGTGACCGCGTGCGTGCGGGTGGCGGCCGGCCGCGCGGTTACGACCGAGCACCGCGAGTTTGCGACCACGACGGCGGGCCTGCTCGCCCTGTCGGCATGGCTGACCGAAGCCGGCTGCACGCAGGTGGCCATGGAGGCGACCGGCGTGTACTGGAAGCCGGTGTGGCACATCCTCGAAGACGAAGAGTCGTTCACGCTGGTGCTCGCCAACGCGCAGCACATCCGGAATGTTCCGGGCCGCAAGAGCGACCAGAAGGATGCGGCCTGGATCGCCGATTTGCTGGCGCACGGGTTGATTTCGGGCAGCTTCGTGCCGCCGTCCCCGATTCAGGCACTGCGCGACCTGACGCGAACACGCAAGCAACTCGTCGCTGAGATCGCGCGGCATACGCAGCGGCTGCAGAAGACGCTCGAAGACGCGAACGTGAAGCTGACGCGCGTGGTCGCCGACATCCTGGGCGCCAGCGGCCGGGCGGTCCTCGCGGCGCTCATCGCCGGGGAGACCGACCCCGAGCGGCTGGCCGATTGCACCACCGGGCGCCTGAAGGCCGGCCGCGCGGACATCATCGCCGCGGTGCACGGTCGTGTGACTGCGCATCATCGCTTCCTGTTGGAACTGCACTTGTCGCAGGTCGATGGGCTGAAGGCGGCCGTGCAGAAGCTGGAGCGGCAGGCCGACGAGGTACTGCGCCCTTTTCGCGAGGCGGCCGACCGGCTGACGACGATACCCGGGGTCAGTGAGACGGTCGCGCGGGTGATCATCTCCGAGATCGGCGTGGACATGACGCAGTTTCCCAGTGCGGGCCATCTGGTCTCGTGGGCAGGCCTGTGCCCCCGCCTGGACGAGAGTGCCGGCAAGCGCCGCTCGACCCGGGTCCGTCATGCGACCCCGTGGCTGAAGACGGCGCTGGTCCAGGCCGCGTGGGCGGCGACACGGAAGAAGGAGAGCTACCTGCGGTCGCAATTCCGACGCCTCAAAGGCCGACGCGGCCCGAAGAAGGCGATCATCGCGGTCGCCGCTTCCATGCTGACCGCCGTCTACTGCATGCTCCGCCACGAGACGGACTACCAAGACCTTGGCGGTCGCTACTTGGCCGACCGCGACAACGAGCGCGTCAAGCGGCGCCTCCTGCAGCGTCTGCAGGACCTCGGCGTCGTTGTCGAAATGAAGGCCGCCTGAATCAGTGATCAGCCCGTGAGTTTCCCAGTAGAGGAACGAGATGAGAACCGGAGTTGCCTTTCTGACGGCGGTGCTTCTGGCGGGTCTGGCGCTCCACATCGGCCGCGCCCAGTCCGCCCACGAGGTCACCCGCGCCGAGTACGACCGCTGGAAGACCGAGCTGTCGAACTGGGGGCGCTGGGGCGCGGACGACGAGATCGGCACGCTGAACCTGATCACGCCCGCCAAGCGCCGCGAGGCCGCGGCGCTGGTGCGCGACGGCGTGTCCGTGTCGCTGTCGCTCGACCTCGACACCGAGCCGGCGGTCGACAACGGCAGCCCGTTCGTCCAGGAGATCTACGGCCTCGGCGGCGACGGGTGGCACATCCGCTACCACGGCTACGGCATGACGCACATCGATGCGCTGGCCCACGTCTTCGACGACGGGGCGACCTACAACGGCTACGTGCCGGACGAGGAGGAGGTGCTGGCGAACGGCCATCCGCGCAGCTCCATCCACAACCTCAAGCACGGCATCGTCACGCGCGGCGTGCTGATGGACATCCCGCGGCTCAAGGGCGTGGACTACCTCGAGCCGGGCACGGCCATCTACCCCGAGGACCTCGAGGCCTGGGAGCGGCAGGCCGGGTTCAAGGTGTCCGCCGGCGACGCGATGTTCGTGCGCACGGGACGCTGGGTCCGCCGCGCGCGGACGGGCCCCTGGCCGATCGCCGAGCAGGCGGCCGGACTCCACGTCTCGTGCCTGCCGTGGCTGCGGGAGCGCGACGTGGCGCTGCTCGGCGGCGAGTCGCCGCAGGACGTCGAGCCGATGGTCGGGGGTCCGGGCGTCCAGTACGCGCTGCACAACTTCCTGATCATCCGCCTGGGGATGCACCTGTTCGACAACGTCGACCTGACCGCGCTGAGCGAGACCGCAGCCGAGCTCGACCGCTGGGAGTTCATGCTCACCGTCGCGCCGCTGGCGGTGCGCGGCGGGACCGGCTCCGCCGTCAACCCGATCGCGACGTTCTGACGTCCGGAGGAGGGCTTCTTGCGCAGAGCTAGCGTCGGGCTGACGTTCATCGGCATGCTCCTGCTGCCGCCGGCGGCGGCCGCGCAGACCGGCGCGGACGTCGCCGGCGTCCCGCGCACCCCCTGGGGCGCACCGGATCTCATGGGGTACTGGACGTACGACACCACCACGCCGCTGCAGCGCCCCGCCGAGCTGGCGGGCAAGGAGGTGCTGACCCCGGCGGAGGCGGCCGCGTTCCTCGACGAGCGCTACGTCAGCATCGGCCGCGAGCGGGCCCTGCAGCTCAACGCGGACTGGTGGGTGCCCGGGGATCTGACGGGCGGCCGCACGGCGTTGATCATCGATCCGCAGGACGGCCGGATCCCCCCGCGGACGGCCGCCGGGCGGGCCAGGCTCGCGGCGCTCGCGCCGGCGCTGAGAAGCCGGTCGGCGGACGGACCCGAGGACCGCGAGCGGTACGAGCGGTGCATCATGGGCCGTTCGATCCCGATGGAGGCCAGGCCCGCGCCCCGCCTGTTCCAGGTCTTCCAGACCCCGGACCACGTGGTCCTGCTCAACGAGCAGAACTTCGAGATCCGCATCGTCCCGCTGACGGGCGCCCCGCCGCTTCCCGCCTCGATCCGCCAGTGGCGCGGCGAGGGACGCGGACGCTGGGAGGGCGACACCCTGGTCATCGAGACCACGAACTTCAACGGCAAGTGGACGCTGCACGGCGCCGGTCCGGAGCTGCGGCTCGTCGAGCGGCTCTCGTTCGCGGACCCGGACACGCTGCAGTACGAGTTCACCGTCCACGATCCGGCGTCGTTCATCCGCCCCTGGACCGTGCAGTTTCCGATCGGAAGGGCGGCCGGGCCGCTCTACGAGTTCGCCTGTCACGAGGGTAACTACAGCCTGCCGCTCATCCTGAGCGGCGCGCGGGCGGAGGAAGCGGCGGCCGCCAAGGGAGCGCCGTAACGGAGCGGAGCGTACGGTGCGCCCGCCCCCCCGCACGTGATGGCCGCAACCATCGTTGCCGCCACCCTGCTCTCCCTGCTTGCCGTCGGCCTGCACTACGAAGCGCTGGTGCTCGCCTCGGCGGCGGTGCGCGGCCTGCCGCCTGGCTCGGCGCGCTTCGGCGTCGCCCTGGCGGTCGTCCTCGCGCTGGTGGCGCACATCGTCGAGGTCGTCGCCTTCGGCGTCGGGTGGTACGGGCTGATCCGGGCCGGGGTGGTCGCGCTGTCGGTCGAGTCGCCGACGATGCTCGACGCCGTCTACTTCTCCGGCGCGGTGTACACGTCGCTCGGCTTCGGCGACATCGTGCCGGTCGCCAACGGTGAGATCCTGGCGGTGTCCGAGGCGGTCACCGGGCTCGTGCTGATCGGCTGGACCGCATCCTTCACCTTCTTCCAGATGCGGGAGCGCTGGGAACCGGACCGCGGCTGAGAGGCCGGCCGGCTACTGGCCGGAGCTGCTCGCCAGCTCGCGCCGTCCGCGCTCGAACAACTGGCGGACGCGGTTGCTGGCCCGGAACTCCGCGAGGATGGCGGACCGGCGGCTGGCGGTGAGGCTGTCGAGAATGAAGCCCAGCGTCGTCGCCATCACCGTGCCCTCCTCGGTGCCCGTGTCGGCGAAACGCCGCCGAAACGACCGCAGCGTGGCCTCGAACCCTGCCTCGTGCCACTCGTGCACGCTGGCGTCGAGACGGACGAACTCATCGAGGACGGCCGCGTACTCCGGACTCGGCGGGCGGTGCCAGAACGACACGTCGGGACCGAGCGCTTCGACGTACTCCGGCAGGTAGACGTTGGCCCGCGCCGGCACGCGCCGCACCAGCGCCGGGTTGTAGCGCTTGGCCTCGTCGCTCGACAGGCCGCTCGCGCGCGCCACGGTCGCCAGCGACGTGTTGCGGGGCACGCGCATGGCGTAGACCCGCGACTGCGGCATCTCGTCGATCAGCCGCTCGACGGTGTGGACGTTGCCGAAGATCATCTCCGCGTACAGCGCCGAGCGCGGGCCGTAGGTGCGGAACAGGTCGCGGTAGCGGCGGATGGAGATCTCGCGCAGGGAGCGCGCGAAGTCCGAGCCCAGCAGGTACTGCTCGCGCGTGTCCCGGCCGCCGAGCCGCTCGCCGTTGATGACCGTGCGGCCCACGTTCACCCCGCCGGCGTGATGCTCCGAGAGGGCGGGAATGAAGCTGCCGTACATCGTGGCCAGGATGCTGAGGTGGGCGGCGCAGAACGGCGCCTGCGTCGTCTGGTTGTAGCCCTCGATGACGTACGGCGACAGGCGCTTGAGGAAGTTCCAGTTGCGCGGCAGCCACTGGCACAGGCCGAGCGCGCGCGCCGAGGAGCGGGCCCGGCCGTTCAGGCCCGACTCGACGACGGCCTGCGCCAGGCCGATCTCGGACGGGACGCCGAACCGCTCGTAGATGAGGCCCCAGTCGCGCAGGAAGTTGCCGTAGCGTCTGGCGTGCGGCGCCAGGAACCGGCCGCGCGCCGGGTTGTGCACGACCGGCCCGACCCGCGGCGCGAGCAGCTCCTCGAGCCGCTCCCGGCGATCGCTCAGCCGCCGCGGCAGCCGCCGCCCGGCCAGCAGGTCGGCCAGCCCGGGCTCCGCCCACTCGCCGTCGCGGGCCCAGTTGCCCCGCGTCGGAAAGCTGGCGAGCAGCCGCCCGTCCGTGCCGCTGCCGAAGACGACGTGTCCGTCCGGAATGGAGAAGATGTGCTGCCAGAACGAGTAGTGCGGCCTGGTCTCGTCCAGCGCCGCGAGGTCGGCCTGGTAGCGCGCGCGCGCGAGGGTCGCGTAGGCGGGAGCCGGCGGCGCGGGCGCGGGCGCGGCAGCCGGCTCGGCGGCCGCCGGAACCAGTTGCTCGGCTGGCGGCGGCTCCTCGTCCGTCTGCGCGCGCAACGGAGCGCCCCCCCACTCCGCGCCCGCGGCGAGCACGCCGAGCGCCGCCAGGAACGCCGCCGTCCGCCAGGACGTCGCCCGATGACCGGTCACCCAGTCTCCCGGAGGGCAGGCTGACTCACGAGCATTGAAGTGATTATACGGATTTTTTCGGGATTGCACAGCTTCACACGATTGCGCGGAAATTCTCACGCCGCGCCGAAGCGTTTCGCGTCGGCCGACGCATAGCTCGCCATCGCGCGGTCGAGGCCGACCGTGGCTTCGAGCGTCTCGACCACCTCCGCGAGCCGCCGCCCCGGAATGACGCACGTCATCTCCTCGGATCGCATCCCGGTGCGCGAGCGGCTGAGAGCGCAGCCCACGCTGGCCGCCACGAGGTTGCGCTCCCGCGCCATGGCCACGATGTGGCACTGCGGCTTGCCCTCGATCGGCATGTCCGGAAAGGCGTCCTTCAACGTCATCAGGCCGAGCCCGTTGATGCGCAGCAGCACGACGTCGGGAGCCGTCCGGCGCTCCGCGAGCGGGCCGTAGACCACCGCGTCGGGCTTCTCCGCGACATGCGGCAGGCTCATCACCGCCGCCTGATCGACCCAGCCGGCTTCGAGGACCGCCCCCACGTCGTCCTTCGTGGCCGCCTCCTCGAGCGTCAGGAATCCGTGGGTGTAGCTCCCCACGCTGCAGTTCGCATGATCGCCGGCCGCCGTGGCGAAGGTGCGCTCCGCCCCGTGCATCCAGAAGACGCAGCCGGCGGGCACCTGGCCGGTGCGCCCGTGCTCGTTCGGCGCGGGATAACGGGGCTCCACCCGGGCCGCGGGCACCGGGGCGCCGGGCGCGTGGAAGGAGATCGCCACGGGCGCCGCGAACGGCTTGAGCGCGGCGACGAGACGATCGTTCAGGGCTTGCCAGTCGGCCGTCGGAACGTTGTCGGAACTTGCCATGCGATGATTATAGGGACGATGTTGAATGAGAGACAGGAACGCCTGTGCACCGCGAGCCGCTGGGACTTCTCCGACCTGTCGGCCCTCTTTCTCAACTGCACGCTGAAGCGCAGTCCCGAGCTGTCGCACACCGAAGGACTGATCCGCATCTCGCGCGCCATCATGGAGCGCAACGGCGTCGGCGTCGAGCTGCTGCGGCCCGTCGACTTCACCATCGCCGCCGGGGTCTACCCCGACATGCGCGAGCACGGGTGGGAGCGGGACGACTGGCCCCGGATTCTGGAGAAGGTGCTGGCGGCCGACATCCTCGTGATCGGGACCAGCATCTGGCTCGGCGAGAAGACCTCGGTCGCCACGCGGGTGGTCGAACGCCTGTACTCCGCGTCGCACCACCTGAACGCGCACGGGCAGTACGCCTACTACGGCCGCGTGGGCGGCTGCCTCGTCACGGGCAACGAGGACGGCGCCAAGCACTGCGCCATGAACCTGCTCTACTCGCTGCAGCATCTGGGCTACGTCATCCCCCCGCAGGCCGACGCCGCCTGGGTCGGGGAGGCGGGCCCCGGGCCGTCCTACCTGGATGCGGGCTCGGGCGGCCCCGAGAACGACTTCACCAACCGCAACACCACGTTCATGACGTGGAACCTGCTCCACCTGGCGCGCATGATCAAGGACGGGGGAGGGATTCCCGCGCACGGCAACCAGCGCTCCGAGTGGGACGCCGGCTGCCGCTTCGACCACCCGAATCCGCTGTACCGGTAGCGGCCGAGCTGGAATCACTACCGGGCCGCCGGGTGCCGCCCGGGTCCGCGAGACACAGAGTGATCACCGAAACGAGCGCGACGCCGGACGGCACGACCCCCGCCGTCCACACGATCGAGGCGGCCACGCACGGCCGCTACCTGGTCGAGCCGCCCGGCGCGCCGGGGACGGCGCCGCTGCTGGTCGGGTTTCACGGCTACGGCGAGCACGCCGAGCGGCACCTCGCCGAGCTGCGGCGCATCCCCGGCAGCGGGCGCTGGCTGCGCGTCGCGGTGCAGTCGCTGCACCGGCACTACAGCGCCGACCGCCGGCACGTCGTCGGGAGCTGGATGACCCGCCAGGATCGGGAGCTCGCCATCGCCGACAACACCGCCTACGTCGGCGCCGTGGTCGATGCGGTCCGGCAGCACTACGCGACGGCCGCCACGCTCGTCTACTGCGGCTTCTCGCAGGGTGTCGCGATGGCGTACCGCGCGGCCCTGCGCGGCGGGCACGCCTGCAGCGGCGTGATCGCCCTCGCCGGCGACGTACCCCCGGAGCTGCGGTCCGAACCGGCCGCTGCGTGGCCCCCCATCCTGATCGGCCGGGGGCGCAACGACGCCTGGTACACGCAGGACAAGCTGGAGGGCGACCTGGCGTCCCTCGAGCGCGCCGGCGCGCCGGCGGAGGCGCTGGTGTTCGACGGCGGCCACGAGTGGACGGCGGCGTTCCGCGACGCGGCGGGACGCTTCCTTGCAAAGCTGTGCTGACGGCCACCCCGTTTGCGGTCGCGCTCGAATCCGGCGCTGCGGTCAGCGCGCTCGCCTATCCCGGCCAGGGGGACGCGTCGCTGGAGCCGGCGCTCGTGCTCGTGCTCGCGCACGGCGCCGGCGCGCCGCACACCCACCCGTTCATGACCGCCTTTGCCCGCGGCCTCGCGGGCCGGGGCATCGACGTGGTCACCTTCAACTTTCCGTACATGGAGCGGAAGCGGCGCATCCCCGATCCGCCGCGGAGGCTCGAGGCAGCGTATCGCACGGTGCTGCGCGCGACGCGGGAGCGTCTGGAGCGCGGCGGGCGACCGCCTCCACCGCTCCTGATCGGCGGCAAGTCGATGGGCGGCCGGATCGCGTCGCAGGTCATCGCCGAGGACGTCCGGGCCGGACGCGATCCCGGCGTGGCGGGTCTGGTCTTCCTCGGCTACCCCCTGCACCCGCCGGGGCGGCCCGACAAGCCGCGCGCGGCCCACCTACCGGCCATCGCGGCGCCGATGCTCTTCGTCCAGGGCAGCCGCGACGCGTTCGGTCGTCCCGACGAGCTGCGCCCCGTGCTCGCCGATTGCGCCGACGCGGAGCTCGTCGTGGTCGAGGGCGGCGACCACTCGTTCAAGGTGCGCGGCAGGGGGCTCCCCCCATCGAGGACGTCTACGCCACGATGCAGGACGCCATCGCCGGGTGGATCGCCCGCCGCTTGCATCTCCATCGCGAGTCTTCGACACTATAGGGCTCGCCAACCGAGTGAGGGGTGCCGATGAGATCGAGAGCTGTGACGTTGCGTTGCCGGCTGGCGCCGGCGTTGGGGCTGGCCGTGTCGATTCTGGCCGCGGTCGCCGGCGGTGCCGAGGCCGCGGCCGGCGCGGCGCAGGAGCCGGGTTGGACGGCGCCGCGCACCGCCGGCGGCCATCCGGACCTGCAAGGCATCTGGTCCAACAACACCGCGACGCCGCTGGAACGCCCGGAGACGCTGGCCGGCAAGGAAGCGCTGACCGGCGAGGAGCTGGCGGATCTCCAGGCGCGCCTGGCCGAGCTGCGCGAGAACGAGCAGGCGGGCAACCTGCTCGGCGACCTGCTCGTCCAGCAGGTGCTCGACGATCCGGGCTTCCGCGAGTTCGATGCCGGAACCGGCAACTACAACTCGTTCTGGCTGGTCGAGCGCGAGCTGGACGCCCGCACCTCGCTCATCGTCGACCCGCCCGACGGACGCATCCCGCCGCTGACCGCCGCCGCGCGCGAACGCTTCGCGGCGCGCGGGGCGGGGGACGGCGGACCGGCAGGTCCCGAGAGCCTGCCGCTCACGGAGCGCTGCATCACGTTCGGCGTGCCGAACCTGCTGGCCGGCTACAACAGCTACTTCCAGATCCTGCAGACCGCGGACCACGTGGTGATCCTCCAGGAGCTCATCCACGACGCGCGCGTCATCCCGCTCGACGGACGGGCCCACCTCGACCCGGCGATCCGCCAGTGGCACGGCGACTCGCGCGGGCGTTGGGAGGGCGACGCCCTCGTCATCGAGACGACCAACTACTCGGACCAGGCGAGCCTGCGCGGCGCGTCCCGCAACTCGCACGTGACCGAGCGCCTCGCGCGCGTTGGCCCCGACACCATCGAGTACACCGTCACGTACGACGATCCCGACACGTGGGAGCGGCCCTGGACGCTGATGATTCCGCTCAGGAAGTCGACCGCGGAGGACGCCCTCTTCGAGTACGCCTGCCACGAGGGCAACTACGCGATGGAGGGCATCCTGGCCGGCGCGCGCGCCGAGGAGGCCGGTTCGCGCTAGCTTCAGACGGGGCTGCGCCCCGAACGCCCGGCGTCCGCTTGCGGGGACCCCTGCGCCCCGCGCCGCTCCCGCCGAGGCGCGCTGTGCGCGCCTTGCGGCGGCGGTGCCATGGCGCCGATTCCTAGCGGGGGGCCGCCACGCCGACGCCGTACTGGTAGACCAGTCGCCCGCCGCGTTCGGCCGTCTGCGCCAGCAGCAGCAGGCCGACGGCGCACGCGGCGGCGACGGGCAGCCAGCGGCGCCGTACAGCCAGCCGCCCCGAAAGGTCCAGGGCGAGGCGGGCCGCCGACACGGCGCCCAGATAGCTCGTCGTCCACAGCGCCCAGGTCCAGTGCGCGCCGACGAGCGGGTGCGCGAGGCCCGGGACACGCACCACCGCGGCGTCGTCCCGGCCAGTGACGTAGGCGGCAATCAGCGTGGCGGCGCCCGCCGCGTACAGGCCGCTTGCCGCGCGCCGCAACGCGCCCGGCCGGCCCGCGGCGAGCGCGGCCAAGTCCACCAGCGCGGCGGTCGCGATCAGCCCCAGCGGAAAGTGCACCAGCCAGGCGTGGAGTCTCACGGCGCCACCCGCCACGGCGAAACCTGGGGCCAGCGCCGCAGCTCCGCCAGCGCCCACGAATTCGTCTCGTCGACGTGGCACGAGGTGCATGGATTGGGGACGCCGTAGCGCTCGGTGTCGGCCGGCGACACGAACCGGAACGTGTGGCTGCGCACGTTGACGTCCCCGACGGTGCGCGCGATCCGCGGCATGTGGCACGCGACGCACGTGCTGCCCTCGCTGTCGGCCCGGTGGCGCGTGTGGTACTCGAGCGATCCGGCCGGACCCGGCTGCAGCTCGGGCCGGTGGCACGAGGTGCAGACCGCGTTGCCGGGCGCGAGCAGGTCCGCCGCGTGCTCCGTGCCGTGCACGTCGTGACAGGCCGAGCAGGTGACGCCGGTCACGTACATGCGGCTCTGGACGTAGTCGTTCCCCTGCATCCGGTTCTTGTGGGCCGAGCCCTCGGGCCAGTGCGTGAAGGTCTCCTCACCGAGATGGGGCCGCTCGAGCTCCCAGACGTCCGCGAGGCGGCCGCCTGGCTCGAAGCCCACCGGCCAGTCGTAGTAGCGGCCGGCGATCGGGTTGTCGCGCGGCATGCCCTGCGAGTGGCAGCTGATGCAGACGTCGGTGGCGCGCACGGCGTCGAGCGCGGCCGGGTTCACGATGGTCTCCGCCACCGGCTCGAGCACGTGCGCGCGGCCGGCGCCGTGGCACGCCTCGCAGCCGACGTTCCATTCGGTCACGGTGTTCGTCCGCACGTCGTAGTTCACCGAGTGGCAGCCGTCGCAGAGGGGACCGGTCGGCCGCTGCATCTGGTCGGCCGGGTAGTGCGGGACCCACCACTCGGTGCCGGGGCGGGCGCCGTAGCGCCGCCACTCCCGGTTCTGCACGTCCCACTGCGCCGGGAAGACGAACAGATCGTCGCCGCGGCGCGTGAAGTAGCGCTGCTTCCACTTGCTGCCGTAGGTGAACGTCACGTCCTCGGGCCGGAAGGTGACCAGCGGATGCGGCGCCTGGAAGTCGCCGAGGACGGCGCCGGGGCGCTCGCGCGGGTCGACCAGCACGTTCGCCATGAGGGTGCCCTGCCAGCGCTCGTAGATGTCCTGATGGCAGTCGCGGCAGGCGGCGGAGCCGGTGAACCGGTCCGGAAAGTCCGCGGCGGCGGGCGGCGGGGGCGCCGTCGTGCAGGCGGCGGCCAGCAAGCCGGCGAGCAGCGCCGCCGCGCATCGCAGCACGCTGCGGCGGCGGTGTCGGACGGCTGGCATCGATACCCAGTGTATAACTGTCCGTACCGCGCTCCCGCGCGCGGGGCGCGATACCGGTTGTGAGGCCCGTGCGGGACTGGTATGTTGTGCGGTGTCGGCTGGCTCGCCCCATGTCCCAGGGAGGCACGCGATGAGACTTCGACGTCCGACCCATGTCTGGCTGCTGCTCCTGCCCTTCCTGCTCGTCGGCTGCGGGGGGTCCGAGATGGCCTCCGAACCCATGGTGGAAGAAGCGGCTCCCGAGTACGTCCCCCCGCCGGTGACGCCCGAGTCCCGCGAGCTCGTCCGGGCCGACATCGAACGGCTGATGGACGAGCTCTCCAACTGGGGGCGCTGGGGTCCCGACGACCAGCTCGGGGCGGCGAACACGATCACGCCGGCGAAGCGTCTCGAGGCGCTGGCGCTGGCCACCGAGGGTATCACCGTGTCGCTCGCGCACCGGGTCCTCAAGGACGAGGCGGACGACGTGCCGCTGCCGTTCGGCCACAGCATGCTGGGCGTGCCGGACACGTCCGCCGAGCCGGGCTTCTTCGGCGGCGTCAGCGACAACTACAACGTCAGCTATCACGGCTACTCCCACAGCCACATCGACTCGCTGTGCCACATCCTGTCGAACGGCAAGATGTACAACGGCTTCTCGCACGAGACGATCACCGAGGGGGGCTGCAGCAGCGCGTCGATCGCCAACCTGCAGGGGGGCATAGTGACGCGCGGCATCCTGGTCGACATCCCGCGCCTCAAGGGCGTGCCGTATCTCGAGCCGGGAACCCCGATCTACACGGAGGATCTGGATGCCTGGGAGGAGATGGCCGGGCTGACGGTCCGCCCGGGCGACGCACTCTTCATCCGCACCGGCCGCTGGGCGCGGCGCGCCGACGTCGGCCCCTGGAACATCTCGCAGAACTCGGCCGGGCTGCACGCCTCGACCATGCCGTGGGTGAAGTCGCGCGACATCTCGTTCATCGGCAGCGACGCGGCGCTCGACGTCGTCCCGTCGCTGGTCGAGGACGTCAATCTGCCGGTGCACCTGCTGACGATCGTGGCGATGGGCGTCGACATCTTCGACAACCAGGACCTGGAGGCGCTCGCGGAGACGACCGCGGAGCTGAACCGGTGGGAGTTCACGCTGATCGCGGCGCCGCTGGCCGTGGAGGGCGGCACGGGCTCGCCGATCAACGCGCTGGCGATATTCTAGGAATCTGCGCCGTGGAACGGCGTAGATTCCTGGTGAGGGTTGGTTGGGCGGCAACCGAGAGCCGGAGGCGACGATTGCCGGGCCGGTTGCCGGCTGCGTGGGGAGACACTGATGAAGAGGACGAACAGGGACCGGCGGCGGTTTCTGAAGCAGGGCGCGGCGGTGGCGGGGCTGGTGGCGACGCCGCAGGCGCTGGAGCTGGCGGGCGGATCGGCGGCCGCCGCGGCGCAGACGGTCGTCGACCACAACGCGCTCGAGAGCGTGCTCTACGGCAAGCGCTCGCGCTTCGTCACGACCACGCGCGAGGTCGAGGGCCGGAGCCACAGCGAGCAGACGCTCATCCGGCCCCACCCGCACCGGCCGAGCGCCCGGACGCCGCTGGCCGAGCTGACCGGCACCATCACACCGACGCCGCTGCACTTCACGACCCAGCACCACTACGGCATCCCCGACATCAATCCGGACGAGCACACGCTGCGGGTCGAGGGACTGGTGGACCGGCCGCTGGTGTTCACGATGGACGAGCTGCGGCGGCTGCCGTTCGTCTCGCGCGTGTACTTCCTCGAGTGCGTCGGCAACCGGCCGAACCCGCGCGCCGAGACCGTCACGGGAACCCACGGCCGCATGGGCTGCAGCGAGTGGACCGGCGTGCCGCTGTCGGTCCTGCTGGACGAGGTCGGGCTGCGCGACGCGGCCTCGTGGATCGTGGCGGAGGCGGCCGACGGCGGGAAGCACACGAAGAGCATCCCGCTCGGCAAGGCGCTCGACGACGTGCTCGTCGCCTACGGCCAGAACGGCGAGCCGGTGCGGCCCGACCACGGCTACCCGCTGCGGCTGGTGGTGCCCGGGTTCGAGGGCATCTACAACGTCAAGTGGCTGAAGCGGATCAAGGTGGTCGACCAGCCGTACCTGTCGTTCCAGGAGCATTCGCGCTTCCTGACCCCCAACCCCAAGACGCAGCGCGACGCCTACGACTTCGGCCCGAACTCCGTGATCACGCAGCCGTCCGGCGGGCAGGAGCTGCAGGCGCATGGGGCCCACGTCATCAGCGGCCTCGCGTGGTCGGGCAGCGGCGCGGTGCGCAAGGTGGAGGTTTCGACCGACGGCGGAGCGACCTATCGGGAAGCGGAGCTCGCCGGGCCGGTGCTGCCGAAGGCGCACACCCGCTTCTACCTGCCCTGGCGCTGGAACGGCGAGGAGGCCGTGCTGCAGTCGCGCTGCCTCGACGAGCGCGACCAGCTCCAGCCGACGGAGGCGGAGTACGCGCGCTACTGGAATCTCACGCGCGGCCAGTTGTACGGCACGGTGCAGAGTCAGCTCGGACACTGCAACTGGATCCAGCCGTGGAAGGTCGGCCGGGACGGCAAGGTCACGAACGGCCTCGAGCCGGTCGACGTCGTCGTCGACGTGCACGCGTAGCGCGCGAGCTCGGCGAATCAGCGGTATGGTTGCTGATTTTCATGTAAATCAGCGACTATACCGCTGATATGTACCGTCGCATCCTCGATCTGCGGCCGCTCGTCCGGCACCGTTCTCTCTTCCTGTTCGGCCCGCGCCAGACCGGCAAGAGCACGCTCGTGCGCCGAACGTTCCCCGACGCTGCAATCTACGATCTGCTCGAAGCCGATACCTTTCGGCAGCTCAGCACCCACCCCGAGCACCTGCGGCAGACGCTGGATCCGGCGCGGCGGATCATCGTGATCGACGAGATCCAGAAATGTCCCGGACTGCTCGACGAGATTCACCTGCTCATCGAGCGGAACCGCTCGCTCCGTTTCGTGCTGACAGGCAGCAGCGCGCGGAAGCTGAGGCGGGGCGGCGCCAATCTGCTCGCGGGCCGCGCGCGGGTGGCCCGGCTGCACCCGCTCGTATCACCGGAGATCGATGGCGACCGGCTCGTGGACCGCATCAACCGCGGGAGCCTGCCCGTCTTCCTCGACGCGGCCGAGCCGACTCGGGATCTGCAGGCGTACGTCGGGACCTACCTCAAGGAGGAGATCCAGGCCGAGGGGCTGACCCGGTCCATCGGTCACTTCGGGCGCTTTCTCGACGTGGCCGGTCTGACCGGCGGGGAGCAGATCAACTTCACGGCGGTCGCCTCCGATGCGGGACTCGCACCCAGCACCGTTCGCGAGCACTACCGGATCCTCGAGGACACCCTCATCGGTGAACAACTGCCGTCGTTTCGGAAAACCCGCACGCGGAAACCGGTGGCAACCGCCAAGTTCTACTTCTTCGACGTTGGCGTCGCGAATATCCTGCGACGCGCCGGAGCGATCCGGCCCGGATCGGACGCGTATGGCCGCGCGCTCGAGCACCTCGTGTTCCTCGAGTTGCGCGCCCGCCTCGACTATCAAGGCCTGGACATGCCGCTCACGTACTGGCGCAGCCAGTCGCGGTTCGAGGTCGACTTCGTGGTGGGCGACGCCGTCGCGATCGAGGTCAAGGCAAAGTCGCGCGTTGCGGCCCGCGACTACAAGGGTCTCCTCGCGCTCGCCGAGGAGATCCGGCTGGAGCGCAAGCTGGTAGTCTGCCACGAGCCGCGCGCACGGCGCGACGACCACGGCGTCGAGATCCTGCCCGTGCAGCGATTCCTGGGCGCGCTCTGGGAAGGGGCGCTCATCGGGTGAGCGGACGGGGCCGCGGGAGCAGCCGCTCGGCTGCACAGCGGACCGTCCCGCCGCTTGACCTGCGGCGCGGCCCGCGGGAGAATCAGCCGTTTGCGCCTCGACGGAGGAATACGATGAGCGAGCGGAACATCGCACGTTGGACCGCCTGTGCAACACGAGGCGCGGTCGTTTCTGCGAGGCGCCGGACGCGGCTCGGCGGCGCGGTCGCGCTGCTGGCGGCCGCCCTGCTGTCGGGAGGGGCGCTGCAGGCGCAGGAGACGGTGTCGCCCTCGGGGCTCGGCCGCCCGCTCACGGACGCCGAGCAGCACGACCGGATCGTCGGGCCGGAGGGCGCGGATCTGCCGCCCGGGAGCGGGACGGCAGCCGAGGGGGAGATGGTGTTCGCGCGGCGGGGATGCTCCGCCTGCCATGGTCCGACCGGCCTCGAGGGGCCGTCCATCGCGCTCGTCGGCGGCGACATCACGACCCGCAGCAACTACTTCCCCATCCGCCACTGGCCGTTCGCGCCCAGCATCTGGGACTACATTCGCCGCGTCATGCCGTACGACCGGCCGGGCATCCTCAGCGACGACGAGACCTACGCCGTGACGGCCTGGCTGCTCTACCGCAACGGCATCATCCAGCAGGAAGAGGTCATGACCGCCGAGACGCTGGCCGAGGTCAGGATGCCGGGCCGGGACGACTACCAGCAGCCGGGCACCTGGACGCCGGAGACGCGGCGCGGCTTCCGCATCCTGACGGAGCCGTGAGCGCCCCCTTCGCGGCTCCCAGCCCGGCACTCGTCGCCTGCGGCTCCGGTTGCCGCCCAACCAACCCTCTCCAGGAGTCTACGCCGTTCCACGGCGCAGACTCCTAGCGGTCGCCGGCGACGTTCACCCGAATGCGGTACAGCCCGGTGCGGGCCGTCATGTAGAGCGTGCGTCGGTCCGCATCGCCCCAAGCCACGTTGGCCGGCACGAGGTCCGGCTTGATGGTCCCGAGATGTCGCCCGTCCGGCGCGATGACCCAGACGCCCCCCGGGCCCGTCGCCCACAGGTTGCCCTGCTCGTCGACCTTCAGGCCATCGGGGGCGCCGCTCTCCTCCGAGCCGCTGGCGTCGAGCAGCAGCTCGGCCTCGCCGAGAGTGCCGTCCTCGTTCACCGGGTACGCCATCCACTCCTGCGTGCGGCTGTCGGCCACGTACAGGACGGACTCGTCCGGCGAGAAGGCGATGCCGTTCGGGCCGGTCTGTTCGGCCAGGCGGACGAGCTCGCCGCCGGGGCTCAGCCGGTAGATCCCGTTCGCGTCCTGCTCTTGCGCCTCGGGGCTCGGCAATCCGTAGGGCGGGTCGGTGAAGTAGAGCGAGCCGTCGGAGTGGTAGTCGAGGTCGTTCGGGCTGTTCAGCCGCCCGCCGTCGAAGCTGTCGACCACCACGCTGCGCGTCCCGTCGGCCGCAATCCGCGAGATCCGGCCGTTGAAGTGCTCGGTGAACACCACGTTCCCGTCCGGGTCGACCGCGATGCCGTTCGAGCCGACGATGCGCCCCGCTTCGTACTCGCCCTCGTAGACCGGGTTCAGGAAGTCGCTGACGGCGCCGTCCGGGTCCCACCTGATGATGCGGTTGCCGGGAATGTCGCTGAACAGCAGGAAGCCCCCCTCGTCATCGATCCACGCCGGCCCCTCGGTGAACCCGAACCCGCCGGCCAGCTCCTCGATCACGGCGTCGGCCGGCACCAGCGCGTCGAAGGCCGGGTCGATCCGCTCGATCGTGCCCGCGCTCGGCGCCGGCTCCGGCTCGGCCACCGGCTCCGGCTCGACACTGCCGCCACACGCCGCCATCGAAACCACCCCCACCAGCACCCACATTCGCATCACGCATCTCCTCCTGCGATCTGTCTGTTCAAGGTGCCCCAAGCGTAGCACGGCGAGCGCCCCGGAACGCGACGCAGCCTTCATGTCAGAATCCCGACAGGGAAGAACACGGACCGTGCGGGCATGGGAGGTGCGAACGATGATCCGAACAGTGACGGCCGGCGGGGTCCCCTACATCCAGACCTGCTCGTCGTCCGCGTCGACGTCGGGCGCCGGCGCAGCGGCGACCTGCAGGGCGACGTCGCCCGTCACGGCGACCCTGCCGGCGTGCGGCGCATAGCCGGCCTTGCGCACGTACAGGTCGTAGTCGCCCGTCGGCACATCGACCCGCGCGCCCCCCTCGGCATCGGTCGCCGCGCGGTACGGGCCCAGGTGCACCTCGACCGCGGCGAGGGGCGCCTCTGTCGCCTGGTCGCAGACCGAGACCGTCACGGAGTGCTCGGGCGGCGCGGCCGCGCGGAAGCTGAACGTGGCCTGCGCCTCCGCGTGCGGCGCCTCCGGTGATGCAGCCATCTCCGGCGGCGACGGCCCCGCGGATCGGCTCTCCGCCGCGGGCGGCGCGCCGGACGCCGCCGCGGTGAACGTGGCGGTCCAGGCGTGCACGCCGGCCTCCGCCGGGGCGGCCAGCGCCACGTCCGCCGCGTACAGGGCGCGGGTACCCGGCGCGGGCTCCGAGTCGAGCCGTCCCCGGCCGACCTCGGCGCCGGCGGCGTCGCGGACCACGACCGGCTGCCCCGCGAGCGGACACGCGGCCGCGCACTTGACGCCGACCGTCACGCCGAACCGACTACCCGCCACCACCGGCGACGGAACGTCCCAGACAGCGATGCTGGTGGCGTGCGGCGGCGGCGGCGCGTCCGACCGCTCACCAGCCGCGGCGTCCGGCGGGGCCTCGCTCACGGCTCACGCCACCCCACCGTTGAGCGCGGCGTCCCGGCCGGCGATGCGGCCGAACACCAGGCAGCGTCCCAGGCCGTGCTGCGCGAAGCCGCCCTGCGACTCGCCGGCGCAGTACAGCCCCGGGATGACCTGGCCGCGCGTGTCGATGACCTGCGCCTTGGCATTGGTGCGCAGGCCGGTGAGCGAGTCGTGCAGGATGGGCGTCGACCAGGCCGCGTAGAAGGGCGGCCGCTGGATCTTGTAGCGCGGCGTCGGCTTGCCGAAGTCCTCGTCCACGCCCGTGTCAACGAACGTGTTGTAGCGGGCGACGGTCTCCTCCAGCGCCGCCGCCGGCAGCGGCCCGGCCTGATACGGGTTCCGAACGGCCCCGGCCAGCTCGGCGAGCGTGTCGGCCGCGAAGAAGTAGCCGTCGAGGTCGACGTTGGGCGGCCGCGGGTCCCACTCCTCCCGCTCCACGGCGTCCTGGTCGAAGACGGCCCAGATCGGCCCGCCCCCGTTCAGCTTGTTCTCGTCGCCGCTCCAGGCCATGGCGGCCGCGAAGAAGTCGTAGCGGGAGTCCAGCTCGTTCCAGAAGCGCCGGCCGGTCTGGTTGACGAGGATCAGGTCGTGCCAATCGACGACGCTCAGGCCCGACGCGCGCGCGAGGTCGAAGATGCGGGCGTCCGGCTGCCAGATCAAGCTCGAGTAGCCCCACTGGCACCCGATGTGGCGGGTCTTCGAGATCGCGATGCCCTCCTCGACGGTCTGGTTGGCCGTGCCCCACAGGGACGCCCCGACGGCCATCGCGGCGAGCTCGCCGTCGCCGCTCTGCCGCGACCAAGGCTCGCCCGCCACCTGGTACTCCTCGGTCAGCCGCGGGTCGAACGTGCGCCGCAGCGTCACGTTGCTCGTGCTGCCGCCGGTGGCGACCAGCACCCCCTTGTGCGCCCGGATGTGCACCGTGCGGCCGTCGTGGGTCGCGGTGATGCCCAGCACGCGCCCGGCCGACGGACTCTCGCGAACGATGCTCGTCATCTTGTGGCGCAGCAGCACCTCCACGCCCTTCGCCCGCGCGCTCTTCTCGAGCGCCCGGACGAGGCCGGAGCCGACGCGCGTCGGGTGGTGCGTCACCCGCTCGCTGGCCACCGGCCACTGGATGGTGCGCTGCTGGCGGCGCACGCGCGACGCCTGGGTCGGACCGGTCAGGTGGTCCTGGAACTTCACGCCGTTCTCGATCAGGAACTCGAACGTCGGCGCGTTCTCGTCCGCGAACGCGCGCACGAGGTCGCGGTCGCTGTAGCGGCTCTGCATGTGGTCGTGGCGTATCCAGTCCACGAAGACCTGGTCGGCGGAGTCCTCGACCCCGTGCTTGCGCTGGTTGCTGGTGCCGCCCCCGAGGTGGACCTGCCCCCCGGAGCACATGCCGTGCCCGCCGATGTCCACGTTCTCCTCGATCATGATCACGGACGCGCCGTGGTCGAGCGCGGCGACCGCCGCGGCCAGCCCCGCGGTGCCGGCGCCGATCGTGACGAAGTCCGCCGCCACGTCCCAGAAGTCCTGCGCCTCCGCCGCGCGCCCCTGCGCGCCGAGTCCGGCCAGCGCGGTCGCGCCGACGCCGGCCGTGGCGCCGCGCTTCAGAAAGGACCGCCGACTGACGCTCGCATCCTGCCGTGTCGACTTGGGCATGGCCTTCTCCTCCCCCGTACGAACCGCACTCTACCGGCACCGCCGGAGTCGCGCAAGACGTTTCGGGCCTGTATGGCGCGCGATTCGGCACGCGCCGGGCGGCGATGTGACACACTGTCGCGAGGTCGGCGCGGAGGGAGATCATGACGAAGCCGCGGTCCGTCGATCGGCGGAGGTTCCTGGCCGGGAGCGCCGGCGCCGCCGGCGCCGCGGTCCTCGGGCGGCTGCCGCTGGAGCTGCTGGCCCGGCAGGCCGCGCCCCCGCCCGCGCAGGGCTGGGACGCCGGGGGCGTGCGGCATCTGCTGCCGGCGGTCAGCGACTCGCGGCTGCTGCTGAAGGCGTCCTTCGCCGCGCCCATGGCCGGCGCGCCCACGCTTCGCGTCGGCGCCGCCGCCGTCCCGGGCCGCATGAGCGACACGGCCGGCGAGCACTGGCAGTTCCACGCCACCGGCCTCGAGCCGGCGCGCCGCTACACGCTGGCGCTCGTGGACGCCGGGGGCCGCGCGCTGTGCGAGCCGTGGCCGCTGTCGACGTTCCCCGCGCCCGACGCCCGGCCGCAGCGGTTCCGCGCGCTCTTCTTCACCTGCGCCGGCGGTCCGGGCGGGACCTACGCGGGCATCGGCGAGCGGAGCGGCTTTCTGCCGACGGCGATCCGCAACCGCCTGCTGCGCCGCGCACTCGCGTTCGAACCCGACGCGGCGGTCGCGAACGGCGACCACATCTACTGGGACCTGCACGTCTGGCAGGGCGAAGGCGCGGGCGGGCTCAGCGCCGCCGGGCGCCGCTCCAACTTCGACTTCTCGGCGTCCGTGTTCGCCGCCAGCAACGAGGCCGCGCTGAAGGCGGCGGCCGGACCGCAGATCGTGCCCGTCTACGGCACGGACTTCCGGTCGACGCCGGTGTTCTTCCTGCAGGACGATCACGACCACTGGGAGAACGACGCGGTCACCGACGCGATCGCCAACTTCCCCATCCCGTGGTTCCAGCTCCAGCTCGCGCGGGCCACGCAGCAGCTCTACTACCCCGAGTTCCTGCCCGACGCGCGGCGCCCGGCGGGGTTGCCGTGGTCGGGGGCGGGCGACCGCGGGGACCTGTCCGAGAGCTTCGGCACGCTGCGCTACGGCGCCCTGGCGGAGGTCCTGCTGTACGACGTGCGGCGGACGGTCAGCCTGGCGGGGCCGAACGCGGTCTTCGTCGACCGCCAGGTGGAGCGCTGGCTCATCGAGCGGACGCGCGCCACGGAGGTGCGGCATCTGGTCCACGCGCCGTCCAATCCGTTCGGCTGGAGCGCCGGCAAGTGGGGCGAGTGGTACCCGGACGTGCTCGATCGCGACACGGGCGAGCTGACCACCGCCGCCGCGAAGGCCTACTGGCAGTCGGGCTGGCTCGGTCAGCACGACCGGCTGGTGGCGGCGATAGCGTCCCAGCCCGAGCGGGCGCCGCTGGTGGTGAGCGGCGACCTGCACGCCATCGGCATGGGCCGCATGCACCGCGCCGGCAGCCTGGACCTCAACGCCCGTCCGGTCACAACGGTGCTGAGCGGCCCGATCGGCACGTCCGTGCGAGGCTTCCCCTCGGTGGTGCGCGGGGTCGGCGCGACGCCGCCGGCCCACCTCGATCTGGAGGAGTCGGTGGCGCCCATCGAGGACCACGGGTTCACCCTGGCCGACTTCCTGCCCGATCGGATCGTGCTGCGCCAGTTCCGCTGGGACGTCGACCGCCAACCGCTAGACGCCATCGACACGCTCGAGCCGTTCCACACGGCGGAGCTGCCGGTGCCCGGCTAGCCCATGTTTACCAACGGTAG
>JAAXGX010000178.1 GCA_012271165.1 Vicinamibacteraceae bacterium
CTCGGCGGGAGCGGCGCGGGGCGAAGGGGTCCCCGCGAGCGGACGCCGGGGGTTCGGGGCGCAGCCCCGTCTGATTGAAGCTCGCCGCGGGCGTTGTAAGCTCGACACGATGACATGGCGGCGTCTGTGCTCGGTCGCGGCCCTCACGCTGTGCCTGGCGGGCGTGTGCGGCTGCGATTCCAGGCCGAGGATACGCCTGGCCACGACGACCAGCGTCGAGAACTCCGGCCTGCTGGCGGCGGTGCTGCCGGCCTTCGAGCAGGCGCATCACGTCCGGATCGACGCGTTGCCGATCGGTAGCGGCCGGGCGCTCGGCCTGCTGCGACGAGGCGACGCCGCGGCGGCCCTGACGCACGATCCGCGGGCCGAGGCCGCCGCGCTCGAGGCGGGCGTCATCACCGGCTACCGCAAGATCATGTTCAACAGCTTCCTGATCGTCGGACCGCCCGCGGACCCCGCGGGTGTCGGGCAGGCGTCGGGAATCGTGGACGCCCTGCAGCGCATCGTGGACGGCCGGGCCGGCTTCGTTTCGCGCGGCGACGCGTCCGGCACCTACGCCCGGGAGCAGGAGCTGTGGGCGCTGGCGGGGCGGCGTCCGTCGCGGGAGAAGCTGCTCGAGACCGGCCAGGGGATGGCGGCGACGTTGCGGGTCGCGAGCGAGCACGGGGCCTACACGCTGACGGACGGCGCCACGTTCGAGCAACTGCGGTCCGGGCTGGCGTTGACGAGCGTGTGCGCGCGCGGCCCGGAGCTGGTGAACACCTACGCGATCTTCGAGCGGACGGGCCTGGCCGGCGCCGAGCAGGCGGTGGTGTCGGCGCTGACGGATTGGCTCGCCGAGGGTGACGGCCGGCGCCGCGTCGCCGGCTTCCTGATCAACGGCCGCAGCGTATTCCACGTCTGGCCCGCCGGTGTCCCCCGCGACCAGCCAGGCCATCGACCTCATGTTCGCTGAGATCGGAAGAGCGCTGCTACTGATCGCCGGCGGGGACGTCGAGGTCTGGCAGGTCACGGGCGTCTCGTTCGGGGTTTCCGTCACCGCGGTGGCCGCGGCGGTCGCGCTGGGACTGCCGGCGACCTACCTGCTGGCTGCTGCCGGTCCGCGGAGCACGCGCATCGGCCTCTGGGCGGCCCACGGTCTGGCGGCGCTGCCGACCGTGGTCGTCGGACTGACGCTGTACTTCATGTTCTCGGCCAGCGGTCCGCTGGGGTGGACGAGGCTGCTGTACACGCGTGCGGCGATGGCGCTGGCCCAGCTCGTCCTCGCCCTCCCGATGATCGTCGCCGTCGTCCTCGGCGCGCTCCACCGGCTGCCGCCGGCGGCGCGCGAATCGCTGGCCACTCACGGCGTGCCGTGGACGCGGCAGATGGGTTGGCTGCTGTGGGAGGTCAGGTCGGCCATCGTGACGGGCACGCTGCTGGCGTTCGCGCGCGCCTTCACGGAGCTGGGCGCGGCCCTGATCGTCGGGGGGAACATTCGCGGGGCGACCCGCACGCTGACCACGTTCGTGGCGCTCGAGTACAACCGCGGCGACGATGCGCGGGCGATTGCGGTGGGCCTGATCCTGCTCACCGTGGCCCTGGTGACCAACTCGCTCATGCAGGCGGTCCTGGTGGAACGATGAGCGCGCTCCGGGGTCCCGTGCTGAGGACGCGGCAACTGGCGGTCGGCTACGCCGGCAAGGCGGCCGCGACGATCGAGGATCTCGATCTGGTGGGCGGCGTCGTGTGGCACGTCACCGGGCCCAACGGCTCCGGCAAGACCGCCCTGCTCAAGACGCTCGCCGGTCTTCTGCAGCCTGTCTCGGGACGGGTCGAACGGCCATGCGGGATGGGCCGCGGGGGCGCCATCTACGTCCATTCCGTGCCCTACCTGTTCGCGGGCAGCGTGCAGCGCAATCTCGATCTGTCGCTCCCGGCGCCGGAGGAAGCGCGGGTGATCGCAACCGAGTTCGGGCTATCCACGCTGCTGGAGCGCGAGGCCCGGAGCCTGTCGCACGGCGAGCAACGCCGGCTCGCGCTGGCGCGGGCCATCGTCGGGCGTCCCTCGCTGCTGCTGGTGGACGAGCCGGAGGGCGGGCTCGACGAGGACGCCATTGCGGCGTGGCGCGCGTGCGCGCTCAGGACGGTCGAGGCCGGCCAGCCCGCCCTGGTGGTCGCGGCTCACCATCCCTGCGCGCTCGAGGACGTGCCGGTATGCGAGGTCCGCCTCTAGTCCCGGCGCGCATGCCGGCGGCCGGCGTCGTCCTGTGCGGCGGGAGGTCGACGCGCATGGGATCGCCGAAGGCCCTGCTGGCCTTCGGCCCGGAGACGATGCTCCAGCGCGTCGTCCGCCTGCTCGACACGGTCGTCTCCTCCGTCGTCGTCGTCGCCGCGCCCGGGCAGCCGCTGCCGGAGCTGCCGGGGACGGTGACGGTCGCGCGCGACGAGCGCGAGGGACGCGGGCCGCTCGAGGGTCTCCGGGCGGGGCTGCTGGCCTTGCCGGACCCGCTCGACGTCGCGTACGTCACGAGCTGCGACGTGCCGCTGCTCGTGCCCGGGTTCGTCCGGCGCATGCTGGAGCTGGCCGACGGCCACGACGTCGCCGTGCTGGAGACCGACGGGTTCGCCCACCCGCTCGCGGCCGTCTATCGACGTCGAACGCTGCCGCGGATCGAGGCGCTGCTGGCGGCCGACCGCCTGCGTCCCGTCTTTCTCTTCGAGGCCGCGCGCACGCGCCGCGTCGCACCGCGCGAGGTGGCCGACGCGGACCCGGAGCTGCTCACGCTCAGGAACGTGAACACGCCGGAGGACTACGCCGAGGCGTTGTCGGCCGCGGGGCTCGGCTCCTCGCACCCGCGCTGACGGTGGTACTCGTCCACCACGGCCCGGAGCCGTTCACGGCTGAGCGCCGCGGCCGGATCGTTCGGCAGCGCTCCCTGGAGAAAGCGCTCCGGGAGGGTGTCCTCGGCCGGCGTCCAGCCGACGCGCCGGTTGAATTCCCGCTTGGCGTGAACGATCCCCTTGGCGGCCCGGCGCAGCTCGGCGGCGCTGGTATCCCAGCCCGTGACCAGGTTCAGCATCTCCGCGGCCTCGCCGTAGAAGTCGTCGAACACGCCGCGCAGGAACTTGCAGAGGATGAGCGAGTCCATCAGGGCCGCCCTGTCCTCGGTGTCGATCGCGTGGCGGACGGCGTCGACGGTCACGCGGCGTCGATCGACGGCCGCCGAGAAGTCCACTTCGTACGCGCCGCTGCGGTTGTGGTCCGCGCCGCGTGTGCCGACGGCGAAGCCCAGCGCCATCGTCTGCAGCGCGCGCGGCTCGTAGCCGGGAATCTCGAGCCCCTTCACCTGGGGCGCGAACCGGATGCTGTCGTGACCGATCGCCCCGGCCGCGCGCCGGCTGCCCTCGGCGAGGAGGTGTCCGATACCCTCGCGCCGCCCCGCGAGCTCGATCGCGCGCAGCACCGACTCGCCGCGGCCGAAGGTCAGCCAGGGCTCGTCGAGCCAGCCGCGCTCGACGCACTCCATGGCGAACGCAATCGTGCCCCCGACGCTGATCGTGTCGATCCCCAGCTCGTCGCACAATTTCGAAGCGCGCAGCACGGCGTCGGGATCGCCGACGCCGCAGAGCGGTCCGAGCGCGAACAGGCTCTCGTACTCGAGCCGGGTCCCCTCGCCGTCCTCGATCGAGTAGATGTGCTCGCAGCCGATGGTGCAGGCCGCGCAGCTGGCGCGCGTGCGGGTGCGGGTGGCGCGGATTTCCTCGGCCGAGACCTGTGCGGCCGCGTCGAAGGTCCCGGTCTGGAAGTTGCGCGTCGGCAACGCCCCGAAGCGGTTGAACGTCAGGAGATTGGCCGCCGTGCCCAGCTCGCGGTACTTGGCGGTGGCCGGACCGAAGGAGCGTTTCGACAGCTGCCTGCTGCGCTCGGTCAGCTCCCGGGGGTGCGCCCAGGTGCTGTAGCGGGTGCCCCGCACGGCCACGGCCTTCAGGTTCTTGCTGCCCAGCACGGTCCCGCTGCCGCCGCGGCCGGCATGCCGGCCGTCGTGCGAGATCGTGGCGTAGCGCACGAGCCGCTCCCCGGCCGGACCGATGGACGCTATCTTGTAGTCGGGGCCCAGCCGGGTCCGCAGCGTCTTCTCCGCCGCGCCGCACGTTGCGCCGCGCAGGTGGCCGCCCGGATCGAGCCGCACCCGGCCGTCGTCGATGACCAGCACCGAGAGCCTGGCCGCCCGCCCGACGACGACGATGGCGTCGCAGCCGCAGCGCTTGCCCGCCAGCGCGAAGCCGCTGCTCGCCAGCGAATCGTTGATGCGGTCGGTCAGCGGACTCCGGCTGACCACCGCGAACTTGGCGGACGTGGTCAGCGGGCTGCCCACGAGCGGGCTGAAGACGAAGATCAGCGGGGCCCCGGCCGCCAGCGGGTCCGGGCAGGCGCCGCTTTCCCTCGACAGCAGCCAGGCGCCCAGCCCGGCGCCGCCGAGGAACCGGCGCAGCACGCCCGCGGGCAGCGGCACGTGGTCGGCGCTGCCGTCGGAGACGTCTATTCGGAGATAGCAGCCGTGGTAGCCGGGCGGCACGCGGCGCTCCGCTCAGCCCCCCGCGTCGGCGGAGAGGATCAGGATCCGGTCCGTCGCGGCGAGCCGGGTGCGAGGATCCGTCACGAACCGGTCACCGTTCAGGTTGGCGGCGACGAACGGACCGAGCCGATCGGCCCGTCCGGCCCGGAAGAGGTCGGCGAGCGACGGGTAGCGGGCCGCGAGCGCGTCGAGGAGCTGCCCCAGCGTGGCCGCCTCGATCTCGAGCTCCGCCACGCCGGCGCGCTGCCGCGGAATGCCGAGAAGCTCGACCTGCATGGCTACGGCCATGATAGCACCGGGCATCAATCATACGGGGCTGCGCCCCGGACCCCCGGCGTCCGCTTGCGTCAGGGCGAACCCTTTCACTATCCTTGCAAAACTGCGACAAGCCGGGGTCGAACCTCTGCCCGGTCGTCATCGAGCAAGGATATGAGCCCACAACAGCCGGCGATGCCCGCCCGCTTGCGCTCGACGCCCAAGGGGCGCCAGGTCGACCCGAAGGCGCGCGAGGAGGTGGCCGAGCTCCTCGGCGATGCCCCGCGCCGCCGCGATCTCCTGATCGAGCACCTGCACAAGATTCAGGACCGCTTCGGCTGTCTTGCCGCACCCCATCTGGTCGCGCTCGCCGCGGAGATGAACCTGGCGATGACCGAGGTCTACGAGGTCGCCACGTTCTATCACCACTTCGACGTCGTCAAGGAGGGGGACGCGGCGCCTCCGGCGGTCACGGTGCGCGTGTGCGATTCCATCGCGTGCGAGCTCGCGGGCTCGCACCGCCTGCTGGCCAGCCTGCCCGGGGTTCTGGGCGACGACGTCCGTGTGCTGCACGCGCCGTGCATCGGCCGCTGCGAGACGGCGCCCGCGGCCGTGGTCGGACAGAATCCGGTGCCCCACGCGACGCCGGAGAAGGTCGCGAGCCTCGTCGAGGCCAACGCGGTGGCCCATCCGGAGGCCGACGGGTCGCACCCGCATCTCGAGATCGTCACCCCGGGGCACATCGACTACGCCGCCTATCGCGCGCAGGGCGGCTACGAGCTGGCCAGGGCCTGCCACGACGGCGGCAGGACGCGGGAAGCGGTCATCAGCGCCATGCAGGACTCCGGACTCCGGGGCCTGGGCGGCGCAGGCTTCCCGGCCGGCCGCAAGTGGGAGCTGGTCGCGGCCGAGCCGGCGCCGCGCCTGCTGGCCGTCAACATCGACGAGGGGGAGCCCGGGACGTTCAAGGATCGGTACTATCTCGAGCGCGATCCGCACCGCTTCCTCGAGGGGTCGCTGGTCGCGGCGTGGGCCGTCGGCATCACCGAGATCTACGTCTATCTGCGCGACGAGTACCACGGCTGCCGCGCGATTCTCGAACGCGAGACAGCGGCGCTGCAGGCGAACCCGCCGTGTCCCGTGCCTGCCATACATCTACGTCGCGGCGCCGGCGCATACATCTGCGGCGAGGAATCCGCGATGATCGAATCGATCGAGGGCAAGCGCGGCGAGCCGCGCATGCGGCCGCCCTACGTGGCCCAGGTCGGCCTGTTCAACCGGCCGACCCTGGAGCACAACATGGAAACGCTGCACTGGGTGCGCGACATCCTGGAGAAGGGGCCGGACTGGTTCGCCGGCCAGGGCCGGCACGGCCGCAAGGGGTTGCGATCGTTCTCGGTGAGCGGCAGGGTGCGGAAGCCGGGCGTGCATCTCGCGCCGGCCGGCATCACCGCGCGGGAGCTGATCGACGAGTACTGCGGCGGGATGCTCGAAGGGCACACGTTCTACGGGTACCTGCCCGGCGGCGCGTCGGGCGGCATCCTGCCGGCCGCGCTGGGCGACGTGCCCCTCGATTTCGACACCCTGAACGAGCACGGCTGCTTCATCGGCTCGGCGGCCATCGTCATCCTCTCGGACCGGGACCGCGCGACGGATGCCGCGCGGAACGTCATGAAGTTCTTCGCGGACGAGTCCTGCGGCCAGTGCACGCCGTGTCGCGTCGGCACCGTCAAGGCGCTCAAGCTCATGGAGCAGCCTCGCTGGGATCAGGCGCTGCTCGAGGAGCTGTCGCAGGCGATGATGGATGCGTCGATCTGCGGATTGGGGCAGGCGGCGCCGAACCCGGTGCGCTCGGTGGTCAAGTTCTTTCCTCAGGAGATCCAGTAACGGCCGCCCGCTGAGCCGGGCAGCCCTCAGCCCAAGGAACGACGATGGCGATCGACATCAGGACCAACGGCAACAACGTCGGCACCGAGACGGCGGCGACGCCTGTCGAGTTCACGCTGAATGGCAGGACCGTCGTCGGCAGCGAGGAGGAGACCATCCTCCAGACGGCGCGGCGCCACGGCGTCGAGATTCCTCATCTGTGCTACAAGGACGGGCTCCGTCCCGACGGCAACTGCCGCGCCTGCGTGGTCGAGGTCAAGGGGGAGCGGGTGCTCGCGCCGTCCTGTTGCCGCCACCCCCGGAAGGGCATGGAGGTCACGACCGACAGCCAGCGGGCCCTCGTCAGCCAGAAGATGGTGCTGGAGCTGCTGCTGTCGGACATTCCGGACCGCTCCTATACGCTCGACTCCGAGCTCGATCTGTGGGCCCGGAAGCTGGCGGTCGGGGAGCCGCGCTTCGCCGCCCGGCAGCAGCCCGTGCAGGACCTCTCGCACCCGGCGATCGCCGTGAACCTGGATGCCTGCATCCAGTGCACGCGTTGCGTGCGCGCCTGCCGCGAAGAGCAGATGAACGACGTCATCGGGTACGCGTTCCGCGGCGAGGAGTCGAAGATCGTCTTCGACCTCGACGATCCGATGGGCAACTCCACCTGCGTCGGCTGCGGCGAGTGCGAGCAGGCGTGCCCGACCGGGGCCATCATGCCGGCCCGCGGCGCGGGCGCCATCGAGGCCGAGAAGCAGGTCGATTCCGTGTGCCCGTACTGCGGCGTCGGCTGCCAGCTGACGTACCACGTCAAGGAGAATCGCATCCTCTTCGTCGAGGGGAGGGACGGCCCCGCGAACCAGGGCCGGCTGTGCGTCAAGGGCCGCTACGGCTTCGACTATGTCCAGCACCGGCATCGGCTGACCACGCCCCTCATCCGCAAGCCGGGCGTGGAGAAGCACAAGGACTTCCGGGTCGACCCGGATGCCTGGAACACCGTGTTCCGCGAGGCCACCTGGGAGGAGGCGCTCGACGTCGCGGCCCGGGGCGTGCGCGAGATTCGGGACGTGCACGGCAAGCGGTCGCTCGCTGGTTTCGGGTCGGCCAAGGGCACGAACGAGGAGGCGTATCTCTTCCAGAAGCTGGTGCGCACCGGCTTCGGGTCGAACAACGTCGACCACTGCACCCGGCTGTGCCATGCCTCGAGCGTCGCCGCGCTGATGGAAGGGATCAGCTCGGGCGCCGTGTCGAACCAGGTGCGCGACGTGATGAAGGCCGAGGTGGTCTTCGTCATCGGCTCGAATACCACGGTGAACCACCCGGTGGCCGCGACCTGGATGAAGAACGCCGCCAAGGCCGGCACGACGCTGATCGTGGCCGATCCGCGCCGCACCGGCCTGGCGCGGTACGCTACCCACTACCTCCAGTTCAACCCCGACACCGATGTGGCGCTGCTCAACTCGATGCTGCACGTCGTCGTCGAGGAGGGGCTGGTCGACGAGGCGTTCATCCGCGACCGGACGGAAGGCTACGACGCGCTCGTCGAGAACGTGAAGAACTTCTCGCCCGAGGCCATGGCGCCCATCTGCGGCGTCGACGCGCAGACCATTCGAGACGTCGCCCGGCTCTACGCCACCTCGCGGGCCTCGATGGTCATGTGGGGGATGGGGATATCCCAGCACGTGCACGGCACCGACAACGCGCGCTGCCTGATCGCGCTGGTGCTGTCGACCGGCCAGATCGGCAAGCCGGGCTCCGGCCTGCACCCGCTGCGCGGCCAGAACAACGTGCAGGGCGCCTCCGATTCGGGGCTGATCCCGATGGTCTACCCCAACTATCAGGCGGTGGCCAAGCCCGAGTCCAGGCAGCGCTTCGAGAAGTTCTGGGGCGTCGAGCTCGATCCCGATCCCGGCCTGACGGTGGTCGAGATCATGCGGGCGGCCAAGCGGCGCGACATTCGGGGCATGTACATCATGGGCGAGAACCCGGCGATGTCCGATCCCGACGTCGATCACGCCCGCCAGGCGCTCGCCGCGCTCGATCATCTGGTCGTTCAGGACATCTTCCTCACGGAGACGGCGTACCTGGCCGACGTCGTGCTGCCCGCGACCGCGTGGCCGGAGAAGGACGGCACCGTCACGAACACCGACCGCATGGTGCAGCTCGGCCGCAAGGCGCTCGAGCCACCCGGCGACGCGCGCGAGGATCTCTGGATCATCAACGAGCTGGCGCGGCGCATCGGTCTGGACTGGAACTACTCGCATCCGAGCGAGGTGTTCCAGGAGATGCGCGGGTGCATGGACTCGATCGCGGGCATCACCTGGGATCGGCTGGAGCGCGAATCCTGCGTCACCTATCCCTGCGTGAAGGAGGGTGACCCGGGGCAACCCGTGATGTTCGTGGAGAAGTTCCCGACGCCCACGGGGCGCGCCAAGTTCGTGCCCGCGGATCTCATCTCCGCCGACGAACGGCCCGACGCGGAGTACCCGCTGGTCCTCATCACCGGACGGCAGCTCGAGCACTGGCATACGGGCGCCATCACGCGGCGCGCGTCGGTGCTGGACTACATTGAGCCCGAGCCGGTCGCGTCGTTGCACCCGCTGGATCTGGACGAGCTTGGCGTGGCGCCCGGCGGGACGATCACGGTCGAGTCACGGCGGGGAAGCGTGTCGCTGTACGCCCGGGCGGACGACGGCACGCCGCGGGGCGCGGTGTTCGTTCCGTTCTGCTACTACGAAGCGGCGGCGAACATGCTGACCAATCCGGTGCTCGACCCGTTCGGCAAGATACCGGAATTCAAGTACTGCGCGATCCGGGTGACGAGCGGCGGTCCCGTGCCCGAGCGTCTCAGCTTCGGCGGGGGCACGCTCCTGGAGGCGACGGTCTCGCAGGAGTCTGCGCCGTAGTACGCCGCGGACTCACGCGCGAGGCCGCCGCGGTCCGGTTGGCGGCTCCGAGGGGTGGTGCCGGAGGTCGGGGTCGAACCGACACGAGGGGTGAACCTCACTGGATTTTGAGTCCAGCGCGTCTGCCAATTTCGCCACTCCGGCGCTTCCATGAGACGGGGCTGCGCCCCGCACCCCCGGCGTCCGCTTGCGGGGGCCCCTTCGCCCCGCGCCGCTCCCGCCGAGGCGCGCCGTGCGGCGACCCGCCCGGGGATGCTACGGCCGCGCGGTGCCGTCGTGTCTCCACAGGTAGAGCGTGCGGGTGTTTCCGCGCACGTCCTCGAACCGGTCGACCTCGTCGGCAGGCCAGTCTCCCATGCTGAAGGCGTGCGAGACGATGCGTGCGCCGACCGGGAGCTGGGAAGTCAGGAGCGGCCTGAGCTTCACGTTCGACGAGGACAGCAGGTAGAGCGTGACGACGGTGGCCTCCGAGACGTCCACGGTCATCGCGTCCTGCTCCACGAAACGGACCAGGTGCTGAACGCCGGCCTGCGCCGCGTTGGCGTTCGACTCCGCTATGCGGCGCGGGTCGATGTCGACGCCGACGCCCCGCGCGCCGAAGCGCTGGGCGGCGGTGATCACGATGCGGCCGTCGCCGCACCCGAGGTCGTAGACCACGTCGTTCGCGGTGACCCCTGCGAGCTCGAGCATGCGGTCGACGACATCCTGCGGCGTGGGAACGAACGGGGCCAGGTTGTTCTCCTGAGCCGCCAGCCGCGGCGACTCGGCGAGAGCCCACGGATGCGCGGCAACCAGCGCTGCCACCAGCCCGAGCATCATCAGACGTTGGATCATCGCAACTCCTCTGCGCGTGCCTACTTTACAACAGGACGCTCGCGACGCGGTCGCCGGGCCCCGCGCGGCGCGCGGGATCGTCGCTCCGGTACAGCGCGGAGGAATGCCAGAGGGCCGTGCGGAGCAGTCGTTGGAACCGGGCAAATTGCCTGTTTTGAGTAGTTTCCGGTTGTCAGCCGGGGTCGTTTGCGCTAAAATGAGCGTCTGCCCGCGAGGGCGGCGCCCGCGTCTCGTCTACCCCGGGAGGGCACGTTGGAATTTGAGGTCGGGGACAAGGTCATCTACCCGAATCACGGAATCGGCGTGGTCAAGCGGATCGAGACCAAGACCATTCTGGGCACCACGTGCGGATTCTACTCGCTGCGCATGACGTCCAGCGACACGACCGTCCTCGTGCCCATCGACAACGTGGAAAGCGTCGGGCTCCGCGGGGCGATCGCGGACCACGAGGTCAAGAAGCTGTTCACGCTGCTCGGCAACGGCAAGATCGAGAACCATCAGAACTGGAAGGGCCGCTTCAAGGACAACTCGGACAAGATGCGGACCGGTTCCATCTACGATGTGGTGGACGTTCTCAAGAGCCTCAATTTCCTGAGCCAGTCCAAGAACCTCTCGTTTCGCGAGAAGCGCATGCTCGATCGGGCCAAGTTCCTCGTCGTGTCCGAGGTTTCCGAGGTGACGAGTCAGTCTGCCGAAACCATCGAGGAAAAGGTCAACAAGGCGCTCGATCGGTGTCTGGCCAATCGTGACCGCCAGCTCGCCAAGTCCAAGACGGCCAAGGCCGGGGTCAAGAAGACCGCGGTCCGGGTCGCCGGGCGCCGCACCGCCCAGGCTTCGTAGCCCTCCCCTTCGACGACCGCGGCGCGACCGGCCGTTCCTGCCTGCGGTGCTGCAACGGCGCATGGCCGAATTCTCGGGTACGGTGGTCGCAGCCATTCGCTCCGCGGCGGCCTATGTCGGCGTCAGCCTGTGGGTCATCACCCTGGGTCCGCCCGGGATGCTGCTCGCCCTGTGCTTCGGCTGGCCCGACGTCCTCTACTGGTTGGGCCGGGGCGGCGTGCGGCTGGGCCTGGCCGCCGCCGGCATCCGCTGCCGGGTCGCCGGCGGGGAGCACATCCAGCGCGATCGGGCCGCCGTGTACTGCGTCAACCACTCCAGCAACCTGGAGCCGCCCATCCTGTACATGGCGCTGGCGGCGCTCCACCCGCGGCTCCGGATTCTCTACAAGGCCGAGATCCACAGGCTGCCGGTTCTGGGCCGCGCGTTCGACATCGCCGGCTTCGTGCCCATCGATCGGCAGAATCGCGAGCAGAGCATGCAGGCGATCGACAGGGCGGCCGCGGGTCTGCGCGCCGGCGCCTCGTTTCTCATCTTCCCCGAGGGCACCCGCAGCCGGACGGGTCAACTGCAGCGCTTCAAGAAGGGCGGCTTCATCATGGCCATCAAGGGGCGCGCGCCGATGGTGCCGATGGCCATCACGGGGGCGCGGGCCGCCATGCGCCGCGGCAGCGCGATAATCAGGCCGGTCACCGTCAGCGTTCGGATCGGGCCGCCGGTCGAGGTCGAGACGGAGGACTTGGCGGAGCGGGATCGACTGATCGACCGCACCCGGGCGGCCGTGCAGGCGCTGCTCGCACCGCAGCCGTCAGCCGCCGACGAAGAAGGAGAGCGCCCAGGGCGGTAGGGGTTGGCCGTCGGTTGCGGTGATCCCGTCGAGCAGTTGCACGCCGAGCGTCCGAAACAGCTCGAGCTCCTCGTCGAAACGGATCTCGAGCACACGGTTCCGCGCGCGGTAGGTCGTCTCGAAGGCGACGCTCCCGGCGTCCGGGTCGGCGCCGCCCTCCGGCCGCCGGCTGGCGTAGGACACGGCGACGCGCCCCTCGAACGACTCGGGGTCCATGTCGCGCGAGAACTGGATGCGGACCGTCGTGTCGCGCGGGACATCCGTGTCGTCCGGCAGCGGCGCGCTGAAGATGACCTCGGGCGGGGGACCCTGGCGTGCCGCGACGCGCGGCTGCGGCCGGGGCGTCGCGGGAGGGTCGGCCAGGGCCAGCTCGGCCGCGTCGATGACCACCATGCCGGCATGCGACTCGACGCGCCCGGTCACCCGCAGCCAGCGCCCGGTGTCGATGCGCGCCTGGACGTCCAGCTCGAACCCGTCACCCTTCGGCTCCTTGCCGACCACCCACACCGCGGCGTCGACCGACGCGAGCACGAAGTCCCAGCGGCTGCGCCCGGCCGGCCGCGGCAGGTCGCCGTACAGGTTCCGGCCCCGGAAGCGGCCGCTCACGGTGACGTCCCGATCGAGGTGCGCGGCCGGGTCGAGCGCCAACGTTCGCAGCGTGACGGCGGGCGTGACGGCCACGTTGCGCGTGGCCGACGCGGCCAGCACCAGCAGCTCGCCGACGCCGGGCCAGGGCTTGCCGAGGAGCGACTCCGAGAGCCGTGAGAACGGCAGGCCGCCCATGCGCGGGTCGTCGGGCTCGAGGCGGCCCACGTCGTAGAATCGTCCCGACACCTCGAGGCGCTCGGCCGTGCCGGCGGGCGGCGGCGGCACGGCGAGGGCCACCATGCGGTCCTGGCCGTCGACCAGGTACGTCAGCACCCCGTCGCGGACCGCGTCGGCCTGCACGACGACCTGCTGGCCGTGGAAGAAGATGGGGGAGCCGGACAGCGACGCGAGGGTCGCGGCGCGGCGGCCCGCGGTCTGGGCCTGACCCGTCCCCGGGAGAATCCAGGACGCGACGATGATCCAGAACGCGACCACGGACCATGGGGATCGGCGCATCGGCAATGCTCCCAGGCTGCAAGTTGCCGCCTGGCCGCATCTTAGCACGCGCCAGCCGTCGGTGCGCCTTGACCGGCGCCGGCGAGAGCCATAGAATCCGTGCCCATTCCTGTGTCCGATGCCCGAGCAGATATCGGAACCGACTACCAGCCGGCTGTCTCTCTACCTGCGCTTCCTCAACGAGCTCGACGGCAGGGGCGTGAAGACGGTGTCGTCGAAGATGCTGGCCGAGCAGTTCGGGCTGAACGCGGCCCTGATTCGGAAGGACCTGTCGAACTTCGGCGACCTGGGCGTCCGCGGGGTCGGCTACGTCGTGGAGGACCTCCGGCGCGAGCTCCGATCGATTCTCGGTCTCGACCGCCGTCTGGGCGTCGCCATCGTCGGGGCGGGCAACCTGGGGCTTGCGCTGGCCGACTATCCCGGGTTTCGTCAGGAGGGGTTTCGAATCGTCGCGTTGTTCGACAATCTGCAGGAGAAGGTCGGCCGCATCTCCCGCAGCGGGGTCACCATCTACGACATCCGTGACCTGAAGCCGGTTGCCCGCCGCGAGGGGATCACGATTGCGGTGATCGCCGTGCCGGAGGCATCCGCGCGCGACGTCTTGCAGACCGTCGTGCAGGCGGGGATCAAGGCCATCCTCAACTTCTCGCCGGGAGCGTTGCGCGTGCCGCCGCACGTCAAGCTGAAGAGCGTCGATCTGACGGTGTCGCTGGAGAGCCTCTCGTTCTACCTGGCCAGCGAGGCAGGTCGCGGCCAGCAGCCATGACCGAGCGCAGCCGGGGAGCGAAGACGGCGAGCGGCGGGAAGGCGGGCGGCGCGCTTTCGCATGTCGACGCCAGCGGCCGCGTCCGCATGGTCGACGTCGGCGGCAAGGCGGCGACGACGCGCGTGGCGGTCGCGCGCGGCCATATCCGCGTGAGCCCCGAGGCGCTGGCCCTGGTCCGCAGCGGCGCCGCGGCGAAGGGGGATCCGCTCCAGGCAGCCCGCATAGCCGGCATCCTGGCCGCCAAGCGCACGGCCGAGCTCATCCCGTTGTGTCATTCCATCCCGCTGGCGCACGTGGAGGTCGACCTGCGGGAGCGGGACGCCGGGTACGACATCGAGGCGCGGGTCGCCACGACCGCGCAGACGGGCGTCGAGATGGAAGCGCTGACGGCCGTGTCGGCCGCCGCACTTACGGTGTACGACATGATCAAGGCTGCCGATCGCACGATGGTGATCGGCGATATCCGCCTCGTCGAGAAAACGGGCGGGCGGTCGGGAACCTATCGGGCCGGGTGATACCATGGACGAGCCGACGATTTCGACGCTGGCCGATCTCCCCTTCCACGTTGCCGGCCGCCACCCGAAGCCGGAGCTGGTGCGGCGCTGCACGGCCGACGGCTACGACAGCTACGCGAGTCGCGAGCTGTTCGAGCGGATCCGGGACCTGAGCCTGGGCCTGACGGGGCTCGGCGTCCGCCCCGGCCGGCGGGTGGCCCTGCTCAGCGACAGCCGTCCGGAGTGGGTGATCGCCGACCTGGCGATTCTCACGTGCGGCGCGGTCACGGTGCCGATCTACCCGACCCTGCCGGCTGCGCAGGTGAGGTACATCCTGGCCGACTCCGGGGCGACGGTGGTCGTGGCGGCCGACGAGACGCAGGCAGCGAAGGTGCGCGCCGTGTGGCCGGAGCTGCCTGATCTGCGGGCGCTGGTCGTGATCGACGAGCCGGCCGAGGCGCCGACCTCGGGGCGCGAGATGACCTGCGCCGCGGTGCAGGCGCGCGGCCATCAGCGGCTGATGCGGGAGGATGGGCTGGCGCGGCGCTACAAGGAGGCCGTGGCGGCAATCGCGCCCGACCAGCTGGCCGCCATCATCTACACCTCCGGCACGACCGGCGACCCCAAGGGCGTGATGCTCACGCACGGCGCCATCGTCGCCAACCTGCTCGACGTGAGCACCATGGTGCGCGTCACCCAGGACGACGAGGCGCTGTCGTTCCTGCCGTTGAGCCACGCGTTCGAGCACATCGTCATCTACCTGTACCTGTTCAGGGGCACCACAGTGACCTTCGCGGAATCGCTGGATACCGTCGCGCGCGACATGCTGCGCGTGCGGCCGACCGTGATGACCGGTGTGCCGCGGGTCTACGAGAAGCTGCACGCGCGGGTGCTCGAGGCGGTCGCGCAGGGTTCGGCCGTGCGGCAGGGGCTTTTCCGGTGGGCGATGGGCGTTGGCCGCGCGTGCAACGCCGCGCCGCTGAGCGGCGACCAGCCCTCGGGATACGCGCGCGCGGCGCTCCCGCTGGCGGACCGGCTGGTGCTCTCCAAGGTGCGCGCGCGCACCGGGGGGCGGCTCCGCTACGTCGTGTCCGGCGGCGCGCCGCTGTCGGTCGCGGTGGGCGAGTTCCTGTTCACCGTGGGGATACCGGTGATCGAGGGATACGGCCTGACGGAGACGGCGCCCGTGCTGACCGTCAACCCCGAGGACGCACCGCGTCTCGGGACGGTCGGCAAGGCCCTGCCGCGGGTCGAGCTCCGACTGGCCGACGACGGGGAGGTCCTCGCACGAGGTCCGAACCTCATGCAGGGCTACTACGGCAAGGCCGAGGCCACGGCGGAGGCGCTGGCTGGCGGCTGGTTCCACACGGGGGATATCGGGCAGTTCGACGACGACGGCTATCTCGTGATCACCGACAGGAAGAAGGAGCTGCTCGTGACCGCCGGCGGCAAGAACGTCGCGCCGCAGCCGATCGAGCAGGAGCTCAAGCAGCACCCGCTCGTCGCGGAGGCCGTGCTCGTCGGCGATCGCCAACCCTACGTCGCGGCGCTGATCATGCCGGACTTTGCGGCGTTGGCGGCCGCGATGGGCGAGCCGGCGGCTGCCGATCGCGCCGCGCTGGTGGCGCGCGCGGACGTCCAGCGCCGGTTCGACGCGGTTGTCGAGGCCGTCAACGCGGCGCTGCCGCGGCACGAGCAGTTGCGCAAGCACGTGCTCGTGCCCGCCGAGCTGAGCGTCGCGAGCGGCGAGCTGACGCCGACCCTGAAGATCAAGCGCCGCGTCGTCGCGGAGAAGTGGCGGGACTACATCGAGGCGCTGTACGCCTGAGCAACCCGGCCAATCACACTCCCCAAGGCGCACACGGCGCAGGGTGAGGCCCCGCAAGCGGACACCGGGGGTCCGGCAAGGTACCGTCTGATTGAAGCGCGGCGAAGCCGCAAGGCGCGCACGGCGCGCCTCGGCGGCAGCGGCGCGGGGCGCAGGGGTCCCGCAAGCGGACGCCGGGGGTTCGGGGCGGAGCCCCGTCTAATTTTAGAACAGGCGGATGTCCGCCAGGGGCCACCACCGCAACTGGACGCGGCCGATGATGTACTTCTGCGGCACCTGACCCCAATGGCGGCTGTCCGAGCTGTTGTTCCGGTGGTCGCCCATCACGAAGTAGTACGACTCCTGCACGACCTCCGGACCGTGGTTCTCATAGCTGCGGAACTCCGGCGGCACGTACAGGTCGGGCTGCAGCACCTCGTTGACGAAAACCTTGCCGCTCTCGATGCGGACCGTGTCGCCTTCCTTGGCTACGATGCGCTTGACGAACGACTTGTCCGGGTCGCGCGGGTAGTACAGCATCACGATGTCGCCGGGCTCGGGCTCGCCGAAGAACTGGTACACGGCCTTGTTGACGATGAGCCGATCCTGGTCCTGCAGCGTCGGCTCCATGCTCCGGCCCTCGACCCGCGCCACCTGGAACCCGAACGTGACGATGAGCGTCGCGTAGACGGCCGCCGAAGCGAACGTCTTCAGCCACGTCAGCAGCTCCTCGCCGAAGCGCCGCAGCAGCGTGCTCCGCGGGTCCGGCGGCTGCAGGCCGAGCCGTCCCAGCCGCGCATCGTGGCCGGCTGCCGGAACCCCGGCCGCGTCCACGACGCCTGCATCGAGGGCGGCCGGCTCGGGCCAGTCGGCCGGACCTACAGATTCAGGTGGTCGCGCAACCGCTTCGTCTGGGCGCGGCTCACCGGGATCTCGGTCCGCTTGGCGTCCTGCATCTTCAGGATGTAGTTGCGACTGAACCAAGGCACGATCTCCTTGACCTTGTTGATGTTGACGAGGTGCGACCGGTGCACTCGCCAGAATACCGCAGGATCGAGATTCGAGTGCAACTCGTCCAGCGTGCGGTAGTTGGACGTGCCGGTCAGGCTGCTGGTCACGACGGTCACGACGTCGTCGGCCAGCGACGCGTAGATGATATCGCTCGACGGGATGAGCCGGAAGTGGTCGCCGACCCTGACCGCGAGCTGTTCGCGGCGGACCTGCCGTTCGGCGACGTACTGGACGATACGCTGCAACTCGTCCCGGGCCACCGGCGGCGGGCCGCCGCCTCGGCCGCGCTCGGAGGAGAGCTGGCGGCGAACGCGCTCGATGGTCCGGGCCAGCCGTCCAGGCTCGATCGGCTTGAGCAGGTAGTCCACGGCGTTGACCTCGAACGCCTCGACGGCGTACTGGTCGTACGCGGTGACGAACACGACGCGGGTGTCGACCTCCCGCGCGAGGAGTTGACGGGCCACGTCGAATCCGGTCCGGCCCGGCATCTGAATGTCGAGCAGCACGAGGTCGGGCTGCAGCCGGCGAATCAGATCGAGGGCCTCCACGCCGTCGCCGGCCTGTCCGGCCACCTCGATCCCGTCGAGCCGCTCCAGCTGGAAGCAGAGCTCATGCCGCGCCGGGCCCTCGTCATCAGCGACCAGCACCCGCAGGTTCAGCGGCATCATTCAGATGGGGCTGCGCCCCAAGCCCCCGGCGTCCGCTTGCGGGGACCCCTGCGCCCCGCGCCGCTCCCGCCGAGGCGCGCCGTGCGCGCCTTGCGCCGGCTGCGCCGGCGCTGCTATCAGACCGGGGCTTTGCGCCAAACCCCCGGCGTTCGCTTGCGGGGGCCCATTCGCCCCGCGCTGCTGCCGCTGAGGCGCGCTGTGCGCGCCTTGCGGAGTCTGCGCCGTCATGCGGGGCAGACTCCTATGCCGTCGCCCGCTGCGCGGCATCCGCCGGCAGCGGGATCTCGATCCGCGCGCACGTGCCGTGGCCGGGCGTGCTCACGAGCTGCAGACGGTAGTTCTCGCCGTAAATCACGCGCAGGCGCTCATCCACGTTGCGCAGGCCGATGCCGCCGGTGCGGCTGCCGGTCAGGCTCGTGTCGCTCATTCCGGTGCCGTCGTCGGCTACCTCGATCACCGCGTGGCTGCCTTTCCGCCGGCTGCGAATCGTGACGCGGCCCCCGCCTATCTTGTGGCTCAGCCCGTGCTTGATCGAGTTCTCGACGAGCGGCTGCAGCAACATGCTGGGCATGACGACGTCGAGGCTGGCGGCGCTGATCTCCTTCTCGACGGCCAGCGTCGGGCCGAACCGGACCATCTCGATATCGAGGTACTCGTCGATCGCGTCGAGCTCCTCGCGCAGGGTCACGAAGTGCTCCTGGCTGCGCAGCAGCCGCCGCAGCAGCCCGGACAGTTTCAGGACGAGCGTGCGCGCCGTCTCCGGCTGCGAGCGGATGAGCGACGAGATCGACGTCAGGGTGTTGAACAGGAAGTGCGGGTTGATCTGACTGGCCAATGCCTCGAGGCGGGTGGACAGCAGCAGCTTTTCCTGCTCCTGGAGACGATGCTCGATCCGGGCCGTGTTCCAGATCTTGATCGGGATGGTGACGCTCAGCACAGTCGCCAGGATGACCACGACCGCCAGCCACGCGTTCGGCGGCTGCATGTGGAACAGGTGTGGTCCGAACCGCAGCCCGAGGCCGAGACGGAGCAGCTCGAGGCCTACCGGCGCCGCCAGCAGCACCACGTGCCAGTCGAGCCGCAGCCGGCTCAGCATCCGCCACGCGTGGCGGTGCAGGTCGGTGATGGTCAGCGGCGAGAAGCGCCAGATGGCGTCCTTGGGACAGACCTCCCGCAGCCCGCCCCCGCAGAAGCCGCACCCGACCGCGAAGGGCATGGCGATCGCCTCGCCCCCCAGCAGCGCGGGCGCGCCCACGAGCGCGCCGACGATGGCGCCGGCATACGGACCCGCGATCAGCCCCGCCAGGAACGGTCCCGCGAGCGAGAGGTCGCTGGCGTTGTAGTTGAGCAGCAGGCGCGCCGTGACGCCGCCGCACAGCGGCAGGCCGAGGGCCGCGGCGAATACCAGCCGCTCGCGCCACGCGCGCTGCTCGGTCAGCAGGATGCGCCGGAACTGCCGGAAGCGGACCAGCATCGTGGCCAGCGCCGCCACGACCGCCAGCTTGACGACGAGCGTCGTCAGCAGGAACTGCGTCGCCGAGAGCAGCTTCACTTCGACCGGCATCGACCCCTGTCAACTATACCGGCATACCGCCGGTTGGCGGCCCGCCTGCCGGCAACCCGGGATCTTCCGCGGGCCGAGGCTGCCAAATGTATTACAATGCGGTCGCTCGTGATTTCGTTGTTCGATCCGCCGGGATCCCCTCCCAGTGAGAAGGTCGTAGCCAACCGGGACGCCGTGTCTCGCGCGCTGTCCGTTACCGAGGTCGAGAACGACTTCGTCGAGGACGTCTACACGAAGATCTCGTCCTGGTACGACCTGTTCTTCGGGCCGACGCTGCACGCGGGGCGGCTCGAGGCGATCCGGCGCCTGCCGTTGCGCCCCGGCTGCCGCATCCTCGAGGTCGGCATCGGCACCGGGATCAACGCGCCTCTCTACCCGCGGGACTGCTTCGTGACCGGCATCGACTTCTCGGCCTCGATGCTTGCCAAGGCCGGGCGGCGCATCAAGGCGCACGGTGTGCGCAACGTGGACCTGATTCGGATGGATGCCGCGGATCTCCGGTTCGCCGACGAGTCGTTCGATATCGTCTACGCCCCGTACGTCATCAGCGTCGTGCCCGATCCCGTGCGGGTCACCCGCGAGATGCACCGCGTCTGCCGCGCGGGCGGCCATGTCGTCGTGCTCAACCATTTCCGGAGCCCGAACCGGCTGCTGGCGCGGGTGGAGCGCGTCCTGTCGCCGCTCACCGTGCACATCGGGTTCAAGGCCGACCTCGACCTGCCCGGGTTTCTCGAGCAGACCGGATTCGACCCCATCTCCATCGAGAAGGTCAACATTCCCCGGATCTGGTCGCTCGTGACGTTCCGCAAGGAAGCGTGAGGCGCGGCCCGTTGCACGAGCGCGAGTTCTTCAACGAGCGGCCGGAGACCAAGTCGGGGATCTACTCCTGTCCGCACTGCGGCTTCCGGGGAGAGTACGCCGTCCGCTGGATCCGGCGCACCCGCAAGGATCGGCTGCCGCGCGGCGCGGGCGAGCGGGACCGCGCCCTGTTCGCCAAGCTCCGCAACTATCTCGTGCGCGTCGACGACACGGTCGTGTGCCAGAAGTGCCGCCGGCGCTTCGAGATCCCGTCGCACCAGAACCTCGCTTTCTTCTGAGTCGTTTATAATCGGCGGAAAATGCTGCAGGTGACGCCGCGAGCCTGCGCCGGCCGGTCGGCACGGACACCCGCTGTCCTGGCGGTTCCGCTCGCCGGCGCGCTGGCGTTCTGTGTGTTCGCGCTCTGGGCACCGAGCGCGCGTGCGCAACAGGTCGACCGCGCGACCGCCGAGCGGGAGTTTCACGAGCAGGCGACCCGGGCGCTCGCGCACGGCGAGCTGGACGAAGCAATCACGCTGGCGTCCGGGCGGCCGGAGACCGATCCGGCGGCGGCCGCCCTGCATGGCAGGACGCTCGTGCTGCGCGGCCTCTACGAAGAGGCGGGGGAGCGGCTTGCGCCGGTTGCCGAGGCGGCGCCGGCCAGCGCGGCGGGGCTGGAGCTGGGCCTGCTGCTCCAGCGCGTCGGTCGCCGCGACGAGGCGGACCCGTATCTCGAGGCGGTCCTGACGCGGGGCCTGCGCTCGAGACGGCCGGTCGACAAGTACCGCGGCGGTCTCGCAGCCCGGGCGCTGGGACGCTACCGCCAGGCCAACGGCCTGTTGCGGTCGGCGGCGATCGGGGCTCCCGAAGACCCGGCCATCCACACGGCCTGGGCGGAGCTGTTTCTCGAGAAGTACAACCGCGCCGACGCCGTGCAGTCGTTCACCGCGGCCCTGGAGCTGGACGACGAATGGGCCCCCGCGCATCTCGGGATGGCGCGCGCGCTGGTGGACGAGAACCCGCCGGTCGCCCGCCGCTCGGTCGAGCGCGTCCTGGAGATCGATCCCGACAACGTCGCGGCGCACCTGTTCGTGGCCGAGCAGGAGCTGGGGGATCGGAACGCCACCGCAGCGCGCGAATCGATCGACCGGGCGCTCGCGTTCAACGACGCCAGCCTGGAAGCGCGTGCGCTCGTCGCGGCCATGGCCTATCTCGAGGATCGCACGGCGGACTTCGAGGCGGAGGTCGGCGGCGTGCTCGCGATCAACCCCGCCTACGGGGACGTCTACCGCATCGCGGGAAGCCATACGGCCCGGGCGTATCGCTTCGACGAGGCGGCCGCGCTGGTGCGCCGGGCCCTGGCAATCGATCCGGACAACAGTCGCGCCCTGGCGGAGCTCGGCATGCACCTGCTGCGCACCGGCGACGAGGACGGCGCTCGGGAGGTGCTGGAACGTTCGTTCGCCGACGATCCGTTCGACGTCATCACCTACAACCTGCTCGAGATGATGGATACGCTCGACGAGTTCGAGACGTTCGAGCGGGGCGACCTAATCGTGCGGCTCCATCCGACGGAGGCGCCGATACTCAAGGAGTACGTGCTGTCCCTGGCGCAGGAAGCTCTCGACAGCCTGGCGGCGATCTACGCCGTCGAGGTCCAGGGACCGATCCTGATCGAGATATTTCCACGCCACGACGACTTCGCCGTGCGCAACCTCGGGCTGCCCGGCATGATCGGCGCGCTGGGCGCCTGCTTCGGCCGGGTGGTCACGATGGACTCGCCGCGCGCCCGGCCCCCCGGCGACTTCAACTGGCGGGCGACCCTGTGGCACGAGATCGCCCACGTAATCACGCTGCAGATGTCGAGGCAGCGGGTGCCGCGCTGGCTGACCGAGGGCGTGTCGGTGTACGAGGAGCAGCGCGCGCGCCCCGCCTGGGGACGCGATCAGGAGTTGACGTTCGCCCGCGCCCTCAACGACGGCAGGGTGCTGTCGTTGCGGGACCTCAACGGCGGCTTCTCGAGGCCCGAGACGATCTCGCTGGCGTACTTCCAGGCCTCGGTGCTGGTCGACCACATCGTGAGCCACTACGGCGAGGACGTGCTGCACGCGCTGATCACGAGCTACGGCGACGGGCTCGACACCGAGGAGGCGCTGGCCGGCGTCGGCCTCGACTTCGACACGCTGCAGGCCAGCTTCGACGAGGCGGTCGACAGCCGGTTCGGCGCCCTGCGCGAGGCGCTCCGGCCCATCGAGACGGAGGCTGCCCCCGGGCCCGGGAACCCGGACGCCGACGCGCGCCGGCAGCGCGAGCCGGACCCGGCGGAGCGGCTGGCGGCGCTGCGGCGCCTGGCCGCCGAGCACCCCGGCAGGTTCTCCGTGCAGTTCGAGCTGGGGAAGGCGCTGCGCGAGGCCGGCGAGCTCGATGACGCGCTGGCGGCGCTGGAGCGCGCGTCGATGCTGGCGCCGATGGCCACCGGCATCGACAGCCCCCGGGGGGTGATCGCGGCCATCGCGCAGGAGCAGGGCGATCGGGACCGGGCGCTGCGCGAGCTGGCGCGCCTGCTCGACTTCGATCAGACGTCGCTCGAAGCGGCGCGGCAGCTCGCGGCGCTGGCCGAGGAGGCCGGCGACGAGGAGCGCATGACGCTGGCCTACGATCGGGTCGTCGGCATCGATCCGTTCGATCCGGTGCCCCATCTGGCGCTCGGCCGCCTGGCCCTGGCCGACGGCGATGCCGCCACGGCCATCCTGGAGCTCGAGGTCGCGCTGGCGGCCGGTCCGGTCGATCGGGTCTCGGCCCACTGCGATCTCGCCGAGAGTCATCTGCTGGCCGGTCAGCCCGAGGAAGCGAAGCGCGCGGCGCTGGCCGCGCTGGAGATGGCGCCGACGTACGAACGCGCCCAGGAGCTGCTCCTGCGCGCTGTCGAGGCGGAGCCGTGAAGGCGGCGCCGCGGGGGCGGCGCGCCGCAGCGCTGCTCCTGGCCGGACTGCTCGCGCCGCCGGTGCTGCTGGGGGCGGCCGCGGCTGGCCTGCCGCAGCTCGTCCCGCCTGCTCTCGACGGGCTCGACTGGACGTTCGTTCGCATTCGATACAGCTCGCAACCCGATCGGCTGGAGCAGTTCCGCCGGCGGTACTGGAGCGATCCGTGGGCCATCGACGGTCCGGCCGCGGAGCAGAACCTGTCGCGCCGGATGGGGCGGGTGACGGCGGTCGAGGTGAACGAGCCGCTCGTCATGGAGCTGACGGACCGGCGGCTCTGGGAGTATCCGTGGATCTACTTCGTCGAGCCGGCCAACATCGAGTGGTCCGCCGAGGAAGCCGGGATACTCCGCGAGTTCCTGCTGCGCGGCGGCACGGCGACCTTCGACGACTTTCACGGGCCGGCGGAGTGGGAGCTGTTCGAGCAGCAGCTAGCGCGGGTGTTTCCCGCGCGTGAGCTCGTGGAGCTGACCGTCGATCATCCGGTGTTCAGCTGCTTCTACGTGCTCACGGAGTATCCGCAGATTGCGGGCCTGGGGTCGTTCTTCAACGGCGTCACGTGGGAGAAGGGCGGGTACCGGGCGCAGTTGCACGCCATTCTCGACGACGACGGCCGCGCGATGGTGCTGGCCAACTTCAATACCGACATGGGCGACGGCTGGGAGTGGTCCAACGCGGAGGAGTACCCCGGCTACGTGCAGTACACGGCCAAGTCGTACCGCATGATCATCAACGAGATCGTGTACGCCCTCACCCATTGACAGCCTGCCGGGGCGCCGGCCCCGCCGGCCCGCCCGAGAACACGACCGATACGTGATGGATTCGACAACCGCCGGGCAGGCCGCCGAACGCGTCATGGCCGGGCGGGACCGGATCCTGACGGAGCTGCACAAGGTCATCGTCGGTCAGGACGAGGCCCTCGAGCTCGTGCTGACCGCGCTCTTCACGGGCGGCCACTGTCTCATCACCGGCGTCCCGGGTCTGGCCAAGACGCTGCTGGTCAAGACGCTGGCCCAGGTGCTGCACCTGACCTTCAAGCGGATACAGTTCACGCCCGACCTGATGCCCGCCGACATCACCGGCACCGAGGTGCTGGAGGAGCGGGACGGGCACCGTGCCCTGCGCTTCGTCAAGGGGCCGGTGTTCGCGCAGATCATCCTGGCCGACGAGATCAATCGCACGCCGCCGAAGACCCAGGCCGCCCTGCTCGAGGCCATGCAGGAGTACCAAGTGACCGCGGCCGGACGGCTGTACGAGCTCGAGCGCCCGTTTCTCGTGCTCGCCACGCAGAATCCCATCGAGCTCGAGGGAACCTATCCGCTGCCGGAGGCGCAGCTCTCCCGCTTCATGTTCAACATCGTCATGTCCTACCTCCCCGAGGACGAGGAGGTCCGGGTGGTGACCTCGACCACGTCCGACGCCGGCCAGACCCCCGAGCGCGTGCTCGACGGCGTCGACATCCTGAATTTCCAACGCCTGGTGCGGCAGGTGGTGGTATCCGACGAGGTGGCGCGCTATGCCGTGCGCCTGGTCGACGCGTCCCGGCCGGGGCGGGCGAACACGCCCGACTTCGTCGAGCAATGGGTGCGCTGGGGCGCCGGCCTGCGGGCGTCGCAGGCGCTCATCCTGGGCGGCAAGGCGCGGGCGCTGATGCACGGCCGCTACCACGTGTCGGTCGGCGACGTGCGCGCCCTGGCCCAGCCGACGCTGCGCCATCGGCTGGTCACGAACTTCTTCGCCGAGTCGGAAGGCATCGACGCGGAGCAGGTGATCTCCCGTCTGCTGGACGCCGTGCCGTTGCCCGCCAGCGGCATGTGAGATGGCGACGGCTCCCCGCGCGAACGAGCTGCGCCATCTCGATCCGGCCGTCATCGGCCGCATCGGGTCGCTGGAGCTGCGGGCACGGACGATTGTCGAGGGCTTCCTGATAGGTCTTCATCGCAGCCCCTACCAGGGCTTCAGCGTCGAGTTCTCCGAGTACCGGCAGTACATGCCGGGTGACGACACGTCGCTGATCGACTGGAAGCTGTACGCGCGCACCGACCGCCACTACGTCAAGAAGTTCGAGGAAGAGACCAATCTGGACTGCCACCTCCTGCTCGACGTATCCGGATCGATGGGATACGGGTCGGCCGGCGTGACCAAGCAGGAGTACGGCACCTATCTGGCTGCCTCGATTGCGTACCTGATGAATCGCCAGCGCGACGCGGTCGGGCTGCTGGCGTTCGACGAGCAGGTGGTCCGGCACGTGCCCGCCAGCGCCCGGCCGGGCCATCTGCGCCGCGTGCTGCTCACGCTCGATTCGCTGGCGTCGGGTCGCGGCTCGGACGTGTCGAAGCCGCTGAACCGGTTGGCCGAGGCGCTCTCCCGGCGCGGGCTGGTGGTCTTGATCTCGGACCTGCTCGACGAGCCGGAGCACGTCGTGCGCGGCCTCCGGCATCTCCGGTTTCGGGGCGCCGACGTGATCGTGTTTCAGTTGCTGGACCGCGCGGAGCTGACGTTCCCGTTCGAGCGTCCCGCACGCTTTCGCGATCTGGAGACGGACGACGAGGTGGCCGCGGTGCCGCCGCTCGTGCGCGCGCACTACCTGCGGGAGCTGCGCACCCTGCTGGCGCTGTACCGGCGCGAGCTGCGCCTGGCCGGCATCGACTACTGCCTGGTGGACACGTCGCAGCCGCTGGACCTCGCGCTGCTCGCGTACCTGTCGGCGCGGAGCCGTCGTCACTAGCGGAATCCCCGCACCCCATGTCGTTCCTGTTTCCCGCGTTCCTCGCCGGCGCACTCGCGGTCGCCATTCCGATCGTCCTGCACTTCGCGCGGCGCGAGGCCGCGCCGCGCGTGCCCTTCAGCGACATCCGCTTCCTGCAACGTGTCCCGCTCATGCAGGCGCGCCGCCGCCGGATCCGGGAGTGGCTGTTGCTGGCCCTCCGCATCGCGGCGCTGCTGCTGCTGGCGCTCGCGTTCGCGCGGCCCTTCTTCGACGCCACCGGCCTGGCGGGCCGGCCCGTCACCATCGTGGCCGTCGACCGATCCTTCAGCATGTCGCTGCCGGGCCGGTTCGAGCAGGCGCGCGCCGCGGCGCGCGCCGCCATCGCCGAGGCCCCGCCGGGCCACCTGGTGGGGCTGGTGACGTTCGACGAGCAGGCCCGGGTCGCCGCGGCGCCGGCGGCCGATCGCGCGGCGGCGGTCGCGGCGCTCGCCCGCGCCGAGACCGGTTTCGGCGCGACCCGCTACGGCGCGGCCCTCGCGGCCGCCGCGCGCTCGATCGGATCGCGCGAGGGGCGGATCGTGGTGGTCACCGATCTGCAGCGCGCCGGCTGGGAGGCTGCCGGCGCCGGCTCGGCGCCGCCGGGTGTCAGCGTCCGGACGGTCGACGTCGGAGCGGCCGGTCCCAACCTGGCGGTGACGGCGCTCGAGATCGGCCCGGCGGGGGCCGCGGCCGTGGTGGTCAACGCGGGCGTGCAGCCGCGGTCGAGCACGGTCGCGCTGCGCGTCGACGGGACGGTGCTGGATTCCGCGGCGGTGACGCTGGAGGCTGGCGCAACCACCGTGGGCTTCGACGCGCCGCTGCCGCGCGCGGGCGTGCTCGAGGTGGCTGTCGACGACCCCGGCGGCGTGCCCGCCGACGACCGCCGCTATCACCTGCTCGACCCGCCGGCGCCCCTCGCGATCGTCTTCGTGACGGCCGGCGGTCGCTCCGGGGCCGGCGCCTTCTATCTGGAGCGGGCGTTGCTGGCCGCCGGCGACGACAGCCCCTTCGTCGTGCGTCGACTCGAACCGGCGGGCATCTCGCCGGCCGCCCTGGATGGTGTCGCCGCCGTCCTGCTGCTCGAGACCGCGGGGCTCGGGCGGTCGGCGCGGGGGCAGTTGGCGGCGTACGTGGAGTCGGGCGGCGGACTGCTGATCGCGGCGGGCCCACGGCTGGACCCCGCCCTGGTCGCGGAGTTCGTCGGCGCGGGCTCGACGCCGACGGCGCCACCGCCCGGCGGCGATGGCGCGCTGCGCTGGTCGGTGACCGCGACCCGCCACCCGCTGTTCGAGACTTTCGAAGGCCAGGCAGGGACGCTGGGGCAGGTGCGCTTTCGGCAGGCCATGCGCGTCGACGGCGCCGACGGCCGCGTGCTGGCCGCCTTCTCGGACGGCGGACCGGCCCTGGTGGAGCGGACCGCGGGTCGCGGCCGCGTGCTCGTCTTCGCGTCGGATCTGAACAACGAGTGGAACGACTTCCCGAGGCAGCCCACCTTCGTCCCGTTCGTGCACGAGGTCGTCCGCTACCTGGGCCGTCAGCGCCAGCCGGCGCGCGAGCGGCTGGTCGCCGCTGCGCCACCCGGCGTCGATCCCCGGCCCGGCGTCGTCATCGAGCCCGCCTCCGGCCGCGCGCTCGTGATCAACGTCGATCCTCGCGAGTCCGACCTGGCGCGGCTGACGGCGGACGAGTTCCTCTCGCGCATCCGACCGTCGGCCGTGCCGGGCAGCGCCGCCGGGTCGGAACCGGTGGATGCCGCGGGCCGCGAGGCCGAGCAACGCTACTGGTGGTACCTCCTGCTGGCCGTCGCGGTCGTCCTGGTCGCCGAGTCCTGGCTCGGGCGTAGCGCGGCGTGACAGAATGAAGGGCACGCGACGAGGGGCTGGGCCTACCGTGCAGCAGACCACGCTCGACGACCTCGGTGCGCTCCTGGCGCGGGTGCGCCGGCGCTGGCTGACCAGACGCGCGATGCTGGGGGCCGGCCGGGTCGCCGCCGCGGCGGCCGGTCTCCTCCTGCTCGTCCTGTTCATCGATCGCGTGCTGCAGCCGGCGGACGCGGTGATGGTCTGGCTGTTCGCCGCCGCCCTGGGGCTGGCCGCGGGCCTGACCGGGCGCGCGCTGTGGCGGCTCCGCCGCGGCCCCAGCGCCCGGCAGGTGGCGCGCTACATCGACGAGCGGTGTCCGGCGCTGGAGGATCGCCTGGTCAGCGCCGCGGACGTCGCCGGGGGCGCCCGCCCGTCGGTTTTCCGCGACCTGCTCCTGCGCGACGCGGCGCGCGCCGCGCGGGCCGTCGACCTCGACCGGGTGCTGCCGCGGCGGGACGTTCTGCTGGCGGTCGCCGCGGGCGGTCTGGCGGTCGCGGCACTGCTGCTGGTCGTCGTGCTCGGCGGCGGCCCGCTCGGCCGCATCGCGCGGACGACGTGGCTCCACGCGGTTCCGTACGGGGCGCTCCTGCAGGTCGAGCCGGGCGACGCGCGCGTCGTCGCCGGCCGGCCCGTGCGGCTGCGGGCCGTCCTGCGGTCCGGCGTCGGCGGGGCCACGCGGTCCCTGCCGGTCGTGACCGTGACCGCCGGCGACGGAACGGTGCGCGCCCTGGAGATGACGGCCGCCCGCGATGCGTACCAGCTCGACGTGCCGGCGGTCGATGCCAGCTTCACCTACCGCGTGCAGGCGGCTTCGCTGACGTCGGAAGAGTACGCGATCACGGCTGTCTTCCCGCCGCGGGTGAGCCGCATCGACTTGGCGTACCAGTATCCGGCGCATACCGGGCTGCTGCCGCGCGTCGAGGTGGACGGGGGCGACATCCACGCCCCGGCCGGCACCCGCGTCACCGTTTCCGTGCGCACGAGCAAGGCGGTCGGCCACGGCTGGCTGGAGCTGGGCGCCGGCGGGCGCGTCCCGCTGGAGGCAGCCGACGGCGTGCTGGCGGCCTCGTTCGACGTGCGCGCGGACGACACCTACCGCGTGCGGGTGCGCGACGCGGACGGTCTGACCAACGCGCGCGGCAGCGACTACTTCATCCGGACCGTGCAGGACCGTGCGCCGGCCGTCGAGGTCCTGCGCCCCGCGGGGGATCGGGAGATCACGCCCCTCGAGGAGGTCACCGTCGAGGCGCGCGCCGTCGACGATTTCGGGCTCGCGCGCTTCGAGCTGGTGTACGGCGTGATGGGGAGGCCGGAGCGGGTCGTGAGCCTGGGCGCTGCGGCCGGCGCCGCCCGGGCATCCGGGACCCACACGATCTTCGGCGAGGACCTGCAACTGCGGCCCGGCGACTTCATCACCTATCACGTGCGCGCGCGGGACACGGAGCCGAGCCGCCGCACCGCGGTCCGCAGCGCCATCTACTTTCTCCAGGTGCGCCCCTTCGACCGGGAGTTCGAGGAGGCCCCGAGCCAGGGCGACGCGAGTCCCGAGACGGAGGATCTGCGGCGGCTCGCCGACGTGCAGAAGGAGATCATCGTCGCCACCTGGAAGCTGGACGGCGAGCCTGCGGCTGCGCGGTCCCGCGACGACGTGGAGACGGTGGCGGACGCGCAGGGCGATCTGAAGCTTGCGGCCCAGTTGCTCGCGGCGCGCCTGCGGGGGCCGGTTCCACAGGTGGACCCCGGGGACGCGCCGGGCGGCGGCGCGCTAGGCCTCGCCATCGACGCGATGGCGGCGGCCGAGACCGAGTTGCGCGGGCTGCGGACGGCGGCCGCGATTCCTCCGGAGATGACGGCGTTCAACCAGTTGCTCCGGGCGCAGGCCGACATGGGCCCGACCCAGGTGACGCAGCAGGGGAGCCGGCGGGGGCCGGGCGGCGGCATGGGTGCGCGGGAAGACCTGTCGGCGCTCTTCGACCGCGAACTGCGGCGTGACCAGCAAACGAACTACGAGCATCGGTCGCCGTCCGAGGCTCCCGACGAGGCGCGCGAGGAAGACGAGGTCCGGCGCCGGCTGCGCGCCCTCGCCGAGCGGCAGGCGGCCCTGAACCGGCAGCAGGAGGAGCTGGCGCGCGAGCCGGCGCCCGCTGCCGGAGAGCGCCGGCGGCGCCTCGAGCGGCTGGCGCGCGAGCAGGAGGAGATCCGGAGACGGACCGAGGACCTCCGCCGCGCGATGGCGCAGCCCGGCGAAGCGGGCGACCCGCGGCAACGGCAGGCGCAGTCTGCCGCACGGGCCATGCGCGACGCCGTCGAGCGGATGCAGCGCGCGGCCAGCGAGCTCGGGGAGGGCGACGTGTCGCAGGCGGCGCAGGAGGGCCGGCAGGCGCTGGACGGCCTGCGCCGTCTCGGGCAGCGTCTGGGCGGCGAGCGCACGGTCGGCCGGGGCCGCCGCGTCGATCTGCAGCTCGAGGCGCAGCAGCTCGCTGACGCGCAGCGCGAGGTGGCCGCCGCCGCCGGTCGTCACCGCGGCCAGCGCGCGGACCGCGCGACCCGGCGGCAGCTCGCCGAGCGGGAGGACCACCTGGCGGGCCGGGTCGATTCGCTCGCGGAGCGTATCGAGCAGTTGCAGCCCGCCGCGGCCCCCGCCGAGCAGGCGGCGCTGGAAGCGGCTGCAAGCGAGCTGCGGCGGGAAGACGTGGCGCGGCGGATGCGCGCGGTCGCGGCGGCGCTGCGCGGCGACGAGGGCGCCGGGGCAACGGAACCCGAGGCGATCGAGCCCGAGCTGCCGGCGCGGCTGGCCGCGGCGCTGCGGCGCGTGGCGGAGGAGCTGGCCGGCGGGGGCGACCAGGACGACGACACGCGGCGCCTGGCGCAGGAGCTGGCGGAGTCCCAACGGCTGCGGGACCGGCTCGCCCGCATCGAGGAGCAGCTCGCGGATGGACTGCCCGGGGCGCGGTCCGGCGCGCAGCCGGAGGGACAGGAGGCCGGCGCGGGAGGTGGGCTGGGCGAGCTCGCCGCTCTGCTGGAGCAGCTCGGTGACGGGCGGCCCGACCTCGCGCGCGATCTGGAGCGCTGGGCCCGGGACTGGCGGAGCGGGGCGGCCCCGGGCACGGAGGCCTACAAGCAGGATTACTCCGCCTGGCCGGCGCTGTACGGCGAGCTGAGGTACGTGCTCGAGGAGCTCGAGGCGTCCCGCTCGCGGGCGCTCGCGGCGGACGAGGCAGCCGATCGACTGCAGGTCGGAGCGGGCGCGGCGGCGCCGGAGTCGTACCGCCGGCTGGTCGACCGCTACTATCGATCGCTGGCTGCCCGGCCCACGCCCCGCTGAGATGGCACTGGCTGCGGGCTTCCCGGCGTGGCTCGTCGCGCTTCTCGTCGGCGTGGCGGCGGCCGCCGCCTACGCCGCGTATTCTCGCCCGATCGTTCCGCTGTCCGCCGGACGCCGCGTCGTCCTGTCGGCGCTGCGTCTCGCGGCGCTGCTGCTCCTGCTGCTGTTCCTGCTCGAGCCTGTGACCACCGAGCCGGGACCCGCCAGCGACGCGGTCGTGCCGGTGCTGCTGGACAACTCGCGCAGCATGCGCCTGCCTGCCGGGGGCTCGGCGCGCCGGATCGATCGCGCGGCGGCGCTCGTGCGCGACGAGATCCTGCCGGCGCTCGGGGACCGTTTCGACGTCGAGGTGGCAACCCTCGACGCACCGGAGGCGCCTGCCGATCCGGATGCGGTCGAGCCGCGCGCGCCCCGCACCGACCTGGCCGCGGCGATCGAGGCGCTGGCCCGGCGCTACGAGGGCCGGACGGTCGCCGGCATCGTCGTGCTGTCCGACGGGGGCGACACCGGCGGTCGCGATCTCCGGCACGTCGTCGAGGGCGTCGCCGGACCGGTCTACACGGTCGGCATCGGATTGGGGGAGGCGTTCCCGGATCGCGAGGTCACGAGCCTGACGGCCGGCGACGCGGCCGTGGTCGAGTCCGTCGTCGAGCTCGGCGCGGAGGTCGTCCTCCGTGGGGGCGCGGGCGATGCGAGCACGCTGCGGCTGTTCGAGGACGGCCGGCTCGTCGAGGTGCGCCGCGTCGCTTCGCCCGGAGACGGCGTGCCCGCGCGGGCCGTGTTCCGGGTATCGCCGCGGCCCGACGCGGCAACGCTCTACACGGTCGAGGTAGCCGCCGCGGCGGCCGAGCCGGCGCTCGAGAACAACCGGCGCAGCGTGCTGGTGCAGCCGCCGGGCCGACCCCGCCGCGTGCTGATGATCGAGGGGTCGCCGGGCCACGAGCACAGCTTCCTCAAGCGCAGCTGGCTGTCCGATCCGGGTGTCGCGCTCGATGCCGTGGTGCGCAAGGGTCAGAACGCCGGCGGCCAGCACACCTTCTACGTCCAGGGCGACCCGCGGCGCACGCCGGCGCTTGCCGCGGGGTACCCGCGCGACCGTCGGGCGCTCTTCGGCTACGACGCGGTCGTCTTCGCGAACATCGAGGCCGGCTTCTTCCAGCCGGCCCAGCTGGCGATGACCGCGGATTTCGTCGCCGAGCGGGGCGGCGGGCTGCTGCTGCTGGGATCGACGTCGCTGGCCGCGCAGGGACTCCGCGGCTCCGCTCTGGAGAACGTCGTCCCGCTGGCGCTCTCCGACCGCGAGCGTTCCGTGAGCGCCGCCGGTCGCTTCGCCAACCGGAACCGGTTGCTGCTGACGAACGACGGCGCCGTGCATCCGCTGATGCAGCTCGGGGCGACGGCCGACGAGACGCGGGCGCGCTGGGGCGAGGTGCCCGCGCTGGCGGGCAGCACGTCGCTGGGAACGTCCCGTCCGGGGGCGTCGGTGCTGGCGCTGGTGGGACGTCCCGAGGGCGGCTCGAGCCCGCTGGTCGCGGTCCAGCGCTACGGCCGCGGCCGATCGATGGTTTTCGCCGGCGAGGCAGCCTGGCGCTGGAAGATGCTGATGCCGGCCGAGAGCCGGATCTACGACACGTTCTGGCGCCAGGTCGCGCGCTGGCTCACGGGCCTGGCCCCGGAACGGCAGACGCTGTCCGTGGCGCCCGCGCCGGCGCCGGGCGACCTGGTGGAGATCGGACTGCGGGTGCTGGATGCCGAGTACCGGGCGGTGACCGACGCGGCGCCGCTCATCGAGGTGACGACGCCGACCGGCGTGGTCCACACCGTGGACGCCGTGCTCGCCGACCGCGGGAGCGGCCGCTACGCGGGGCGGCTGCGCGCCGACCTCGACGGCGTGTACCGCGTCGAGGCCTCGGCCGGCCCGGATCTGGCGTCCGTTACCGAGTGGTTCCTGGTGGGCGGCGCCGATGCGGAGTTCGCGGACCCCCGGGCCGACGCACAGGTGCTCGAGCGCCTCGCTGCTGCCGGCGGGGGCAGGCTGCTGGCGGCCGGCGAGGTGCGGCAGCTGCGCGGGTTGCTGGCGGCCGCGGCGCCCGCACGCGAGCCGCTGGTCCGCGCCCTGTGGCACGGCGCGTGGAGCTTCGTGCTGGTCCTGGTCGTCCTGACGGCCGAATGGTCGCTGCGGCGCGCCTGGGGGTTGCGCTAGCCGTGCGGACCGCCGTTGTCGTCGCGTGCATCCTGGCGGCCACCCTGGCCGTGCCCGCGGCAGCACGGGGGGATACCTACAGCCTGGTCGTCAGCGGCGCATCCGGCGGTCCGGCCTACGTCGAGACGTACGAGTCGTGGCGGCAGACGCTGGTCGACGTGCTGCGCTCGCAGGCCGAGTTTCGCGACGAGCACCTGATCGTGCTGGCGGAAACGCCCGCTCCCGGCGTCGGGAGGGCGTCGCGGGAGGGCGTGACGGAGGCGTTCGAGACGCTGCGGGGGCGCATGACGGCCGACTCGGAGCTGCTGGTCGTCCTGCTGGGCCACGGGACGTACGACGGCGTCGAAGCCAAGTTCAATCTCGTGGGGCCGGACCTCGCGGCCGCCGAGTGGAGCCGGCTGCTCGACTCGCTGCCGGGACGTGCCGTCTTCGTCAACACGACGGCGTCGAGCTTCCCGTTCGTCGAGGCGCTGGCGCGGGAGGAACGGATCGTGATTGCGGCCACGGCGTCGCCCGTCCAGCGCTACGATACGGTGTTTCCGCGGTTCTTCGTCGGGGCGCTCGACAGTCCGGCGGCCGACCTCGACAAGGACGGGCGCGTATCGGTGTGGGAGGCGTTCGCCTCGACGAGCGCCCAGGTCCGGCGCTGGTACGAGCAGGAGGGGCGTCTCGCCACCGAGCGGGCGGTGCTCGACGATTCCGGTGACGGCGTCGGCGGCGATGCCGAGCGGCCCGGCTCGGACGGCCACCTGGCGTCCCGGCGGTTCGTCGGAGCGGGCGTGGACCGGCCTGCGGCGGCGGCGGATGCGTCGCTGGCGCCGCTCGTCGCCCGGCGCGAGGGGCTCGAGGAGCGGGTTGCCGGCCTCAGGTCGCGCAAGGAGTCGATGAACGCCGCGGAGTACGCGCGGGAGCTCGAGCAGGCGCTGGTCGAGCTCGCGCGGGTGTCACGTGAAATCCGGCAGCGCACGGCGGCGGGCCCCGGCGCTGTCACGACGGGTCGCTGACGAATGAACTGCAAGACGTGCGGAGCGGAAATCGCCGACAACGCCCTGATCTGCTACCGCTGCGGTGAGGCCACGCACCAGCCGGAGCGCCAGCCGCCGCCCGAGCACGCCCGGCGGCGGTGGCCGGTGGTCGTCCTCGCCACGGTGTTCGTGCTGTCGGTCGGCTTCTTCCTGAGCCTGACCTTCGGCGGCCGGCAGGTAGACCCCGCCGTCTGGCTCATGCTGGGCGCCGCCGGCGTGCTGCTGGCATGGCGCCTGCGCCAGTGAGGATCGGCTCGCCCGGCCCGTCGCAACGTGCCGGTCAGGCCCGGAAGCCCGCCGCCCGCCGTCAGGCCCGCTGCCGAATCGGCACGAGCACCGCCGCCCAGTAGACCGGCCCGTCGGTCGGGTTCTTCCAGGCGTGGTTCGTGTTGCGTTGAATCACGACGTCGCCCGGCTGCAGCGCCGTCTCCTCCTTGTCGAGCATGAGGACCAGCTCGCCGCCCAGGAGGACGTTCATGTCGACCGTCTCGGTGCGATGCCAGCGGGGGGGCGAGTCGGCCGTCGTCGGCGGCAGCGCGACGAAGTGGAAGTTGGCGCCGCCGAGATCCGGCTCGAGCCGCGGTGAATCGGTTGGATACAGCGTCCGCGGCACGGACTCCGGGCCGGGCCCGAACGCATCGTCGCCCGTGGTGCTGAAGAGATTGGGGAACGCGGCGTCGGTCGTGACCCGCTCGTCACGGACGATGTACGAGCGGCCCTCGGCGTCGTGGCCCGTGACGACCACGCGCATCCCCTGCGGCAGCGCAATCCCGGGCATCCCGCCGGGAGCCTGCGCGGCGGCGCCGGCCGCGAGATCGGCCCGGGCGCCGAGCAGGGCGCCGGCCGTCGCGGCGCCGAACGTCCGTGCGAGCAGCGTCCGCCGGTCGAGCAGGTTGGGCTGCGGGGGAGCGTTGCGCGGGTCGGTATTTCCGGTCATGGCGGTCTCCTCGGACACGAAGGGTCAGGTAGCGGGTTGCCGGCCGGCTCCGATCGGCAGGGCGGTCGTGTACTTGACCTGCTTGAGGGCGAAGCTCGACTTGATGCTTGCGACGCCCTCGAGGCGGGTCAGCTTGTCGCGCAGGAAGTGCTCGTACGCGTCGACGTCGGGGACGGCGACGCGCAGCAGGTAGTCCGCGTCGCCGGTCATCAGGTTGCACTCGAGGACCTCCGGCCATTCCCGGATCGCGCGCTCGAGGATGTCGAGCCGGTCCTTCACCTGCAGATCGAGGCGGATCTCGATGAACACGGTCACGGCGCGGTCGACGGCGCGCGAGTCCACGAGCGCGACGTAGTCGCGGATGATGCCGGCCTCCTCCAGCGCCCGGATCCGCCGCAGGCACGGCGCGGGCGAGAGGCCGACCCGCTCGGCCAGCCGCGCGTTCGACATGCGCGCGTTGCGCTGGAGGTGGGTCAGGATCCGCCGGTCTATGGCGTCGAGGGTGTGCGGCGCGTTGGGTGGCATGGGCTGGCCGGCCGTGTGCGCAACAATGTTGCGCATGAGACTGATTCTGCGAGCTAACTCGCAACGACCGTACGCATGTCATCGACTAGAATAGGCCGTCTGGACAGAGCGACGCAACATCGGAGTCTCCCATGGCTATCCCGGCCAGTCCGTTGTCGTCGGCCGCGCCCGGCGCCGGGCAGGACCTGAAGCGACGGTGCCTGACTGCGCTCGAGCGGAAGGTGCTGTGGCTCAGCGTCTGGATGATCCACCACGCGAACCACGTCCGGGCGAAGCGCGACGGCCTGAAGGTTGGCGGTCATCAGGCCTCGTGCGCCTCGATGGTCACCCTGATGACCGCGCTCTACTTCGATGTCCTGCGCCCGCAGGACCGGGTGGCCGTGAAGCCGCACGGCAGCCCGGTGTTCCATGCCATCCAGTACCTCCTCGGCCGCCAGAGCCGGGAGCAGCTGGAACGCTTTCGCGCGTTTGGCGGAGCCCAGTCGTACCCCTCGCGCACGAAGGACCGGGACGACGTGGACATCTCGACCGGGTCGGTCGGCATGGGCGTCGCCATGACCAGCTTCGCCGCGCTCGCGCAGGAGTATCTGCGGAAGAAGCAGATCACGAGCGACCGCGAGCCGCCGGGCCGGATGATTGCGGTGGCGGGCGACGCGGAGTTCGATGAGGGCAACATCTTCGAGGCGCTGCTCGAGGCGTGGAAGCACCAGGTCACCAACGTCTGGTGGATCATCGACTACAACCGCCAGAGCCTCGACGCCATCGTCGCCGATCGCTTCTTCAACCGCCTGGACACCGTGTTCAAGACGATGGCGTGGCGGGTCATCACCCTCAAGTACGGCAAGCGCCTGCAGGCGGCGTTCGGGCGGCGCGGCGGCGATGCCCTGCGGGCCTGGATCGACGACTGCCCCAACCCGGTGTACTCCGCGCTGACCTATCAGGGCGGCGCGGCCTGGCGGACGCGGCTCGAGCGCGACCTCGGCGACACCGCCGGCATTCGCGAGCTGCTCGACGAGCACGACAACGCGGCGCTGGCGGCGCTGATGACGAATCTGGCCGGGCACGACATCGACAGCGTCCTGGAGGGTTTCGGCGAGGCGGCGGAGAACGAGCGCCCCGTCTGTCTCATCGCGTACACCATCAAGGGCTTCGGGCTGCCCTTCGCGGGTCACAAGGACAACCACGCCGGAATGATGACGCCCGAGCAGATCGCGGCGCTTCGGGACGGGATGGGCGTTGCCGCGGGCGAGGAGTGGGAGCCGCTGGCCGGCTGCGATCTGCCGGCCGGCGCGATCGCCCGGTTTCTCGCCGCGGTGCCCTTCAATCAGCCGGCCGAGCGACAGCATCGGGCGCCGCGCGTGCCCGTGCCCGCGGCGCTGGCCCCGGCGGTCGCCGGACGCCAGTCGACGCAGGAGGGATTCGGCCGGCTGCTGGCTGACATCGCGCGCCGGCATCCGGCGCTCGCGGATCGGATCGTCACGACGTCGCCCGACGTCACGGTGTCCACCAACCTGGGCGGCTGGGTCAACCGGCGCGGGGTCTTCGCGCCGTCCCGGCAGCCGGACGCATTCCGCCAGGAGCGCACGCTCTCGGCCCAGGACTGGACGATGGGGCCCGCCGGGCAGCACATGGAGCTCGGGATTGCCGAGAACAACCTGTTCGTCCTGCTGGCCGCGCTGGGGCTGACCGGGCCGCTGTTCGGGGCGCGGCTGCTCCCCGTCGGCACGCTGTACGACCCGTTCATCAGCCGCGGACTCGACGCGCTCAACTACGCCTGCTACCAGGATGCGCGGTTTCTCCTGGTCGCCACGCCCTCGGGGTTGAGTCTCGCGCCCGAGGGCGGCGCGCACCAGTCGGTGCTCACGCCCCTGATCGGGATCGGGCAGCCCGGGCTGACGATGTTCGAGCCGACCTACGTGGACGAGCTCGCCGAGATTCTCCGCTGGAGCTTCGACTACATGCAGGCCGACGACGGCGGGGCGGTCTACGTGCGGCTCTCCACCCGGCCGATCGATCAGCCGGAGCGCGAGCTCTCGCCGGCGCTGCGGTCCGCCATCATCGAGGGCGGCTACTGGCTGATTCCACCGGCCGCGGGGGCCGAGCTGGCCATCGCGGCGTCCGGCGCCGTCGTGCCCGAGGCGCTCGAGGCGCACGGCCGGCTCGCCGAGGACGTGCCCGGGGCGGGCCTCCTGGTCGTCACCTCGGCGCCGCGGCTCCAGCAGGCCTGGAGACGGCGGCTGCGCGGCACCGCGGACGGCGCGCCGTCCCACGTCGAGACGCTGCTGCAACCCCTGTCGCCCGACGCCGGCCTGGTGACCGTGCTGGACGCCCATCCGGCGACGCTGGCGTGGCTGGGGTCGGTGGGACGGCACCGGGTGCTGCCGCTGGGCGTCGAGCGGTTCGGACAGTCCGGCGACATCCCCGACCTGTATCGCGCCTACGGCCTCGACGCCGACGCGATCCTGGACGCGGCCGCGCGGATCGCGGTGCGCCGCGTGATGTGAGGTCACCGCCCATGCCTACCGAGCTCCGGCTGCCCCAGCTCGCGGAGACCGCCGCATCGGCGAAGCTGGCCGTGTGGCTCAAGCAGGAAGGCGAGGCGGTCGCGGCCGGCGAGCCGGTCGTCGAGGTCGAGACCGACAAGACCAACGTCGAGATCGAAGCGCCGGCCAGCGGCGTCCTCAGCAAGATCCACGTCGCGGCCGGGACGGAGGGACTGGAGACGGGCGCGTTGCTCGCCGTCATCGCGGCCGACGGCGACGCGGCTCCGCCGGCCGAGCCCGCGCCGCCGCCCGGCCCGGTGCCGGTGGCCGGCGCGGCCGGGCCGGACGCCTCCCGGCCTCGCCCGGCGTCCGCGGCCGCCTCGGCGTCCTCGCCGGCGGCGACGCCCCTCGCCCGGCGGATGGCGGCCGCGGCCGGCCTGGACCTCGGCCGGGTGCAGGGGACCGGGCGGGGCGGGCGTGTCGGCAAGGCCGACGTCGAACGCGTGCTGGCCGCGCAGGCGCCCACGGCGGCTCCGGCGGCCGCCACGGCCACCGAGTCGGTTCCCGACCCGTCAGCCTCCACGTCGCTGGCGGGCTCGCGCGAGGAGCCGCTCTCCGCGCCCCGGCGCGTGACCGCGGAGCGGCTGCAGGCGGCCAAGCAGAGCATCCCGCACTTCTATCTCGGCGTCGACTGCGCCATGGATGCCGCGCTGCGGCTGCGTGCAAGGGTCACCGCGCAGGACCCGCACCTCGAGCTCACGCTGACCGACATCATCGTCCGGGCCGCCGCCCTGGCCCTGCGCCAGGTCCCGGCCGCCAATTCGTCGTGGGCCGACGGCGGCGTGCGCCTCTACGATACGGCGGACGTTGCGGTCGCCGTCGACACGCCGAGCGGGTTGTTCACGCCGATCATTCGCCAGGCCGACCGCAAGGGGCTGCGGGCGATCTCGGGGGAGCTGAAGGCGCTGGGCGCGCGCGCCCGGGCGGGGGAGCTGACGCCGGAGGAGTACACGGGCGGCACGTTCACCATTTCGAACCTCGGCATGCACGGCGTCGACAGCCTGTACGCTATCGTCAATCCGCCGCAGAGCTGCATCCTCGGCGTCGGCGCGGCGCGGCCCCGGCCGGTCGTGGCCGGCGACGCCGTGACCGTCGGCACCATCGCCACCTGCACGCTCTCGGCCGACCACCGCACGATCGACGGCGCGACCGGCGCCGCGCTGCTCGCCGCGTTCAGGGCCTTCGTCGAGGAACCCGGGTTGCTCGCGCTCTAGCGCGAGGCGGGAGACAACAGATGTCCATCCACAAGACCCACACTCGCACCGCGCTCGTCACGCGCATCGCGGCCGTCACCGCCGGCCTGCTGCTGGCGGCCGGCGTTTTCGCCGCTGCCGCGGCCCAGACCGTCCTCGATCCGGAGACGCCGGTCATGGTCGGCGGCGGCGCCGTCCGGGGCGCGCCGGCGGCGCGCAACGCGGACGTCATCGCGTTCAAGGGGATTCCCTACGCCGCGCCGCCGGTCGGCGACCTGCGCTGGCGTCCGCCGCAACCGGCCCACGGTTGGCAGGGCGTGCGCGACGCGTCCACGAGCGGCCCCATCTGCATCCAGAACGGGGGGCAGGACGTGCCGCAGGACGAGGACTGCCTGCTGCTCAACGTGTGGGCGCCGCGCGAGACGGGCGCGCCCCGGCCGGTGCTGTTCTGGATTCACGGCGGCGGCTACACGGGTGGCTCGGGATCGACCGCCATCTACGACGGGACGCAGCTCGCCGCCGACGGGGCGGTGGTGGTCACCATCAACTACCGGCTGAACGTCTTCGGCTTCCTCGCCCACCCGGCGTTGTCCGCCGAGTCGCCACACGGCGCCTCGGGCAACTACGGCCTGCTGGACATGGTCGCGGCGCTCGAGTGGGTCCGCGACAACATCGCGGCATTCGGCGGCGACCCCGGCCGGGTGACGATCTTCGGGGAGTCCGCCGGGGGCGGCGCCGTGATGTCGGTGATGCTGGTTCCGCACGCGGGCGGCCTGTTCCACGGGGCCATCGCCCAGAGCAACTGGATCAACGGGTGGGACCGCGAGCTGGACGCGGCCGAGGCGCAGGGCGTGCGGGTCGCCGCGGCCCTGGGCCTCGCCGAGGACACCGAGGACCCGCTGGCCGGGATGCGCGCGGCGGGCGCCGCCGACGTGCTGGCGGCGTCGAACGCCGACGCGGGCAGCCCGTTCCTGCGCACCGGCAACGTCTGGGCGCCGAACGTCGACGGCTGGGTCGTTCCCGAAGATCCGCTGGCGATGTACCGTGCCGGCCGGCAGCACGCCGTGCCGCTCATCACCGGCCTGAACGGCAACGAGGGTTCCCTGATGACCCGCGGCATGGACATCCCCGACGCCGCGGCGTTCGAGGCCTACGTCCGGTCGGTCTACCCGGCGCTGGCGGACGACATGCTCGCGCACTACGACGCCGCGTCGCCCGCGGCCGCCGTCGACAAGGTGGTCCACGACCTGTACTTCGCGGGACCGGTTCGCGCGCACGCGGAGGCGCAGGCCGCCGCGGGCGCGCCGACCTGGCTGTACCACTTCACCCACGTCCCGCCGACCGCCTGGGGCGCCGCGCTCGGAGCGCATCACGCGGCCGAGCTGGTCTACGTATTCGGCACCCTGACCCGCCGCGACGAAGGGGGCGAGCGGCCGCTCGGCCTCACCCCGGTCGGCGACTACACCGACACCGACACGGCGCTGTCGGCGACGATGCGCGCCTACTGGGTGCAGTTCGCCGCCACGGGCGACCCCAACCGCGAGGGGCTCCCGCCGTGGCCGGCGTTCGATCCGGAGACCGACCGGCACCTGGAGCTGAGCGCGGCGATCGCCCCTGGAACGGGAGTCGACACCGCGGGCGCGGCGCTCTGGGAGGCGCTGCAGGCCACGCGGCGCGGCGGCGTGAACTGAGGGCACTGGCGACCGCGGGCGGCGCCTTGCGGCCCGCCCGCGCGCTACCCGCCACGACGCGGCCAGGGGAGAGGCTACAGCGCGTCGATGATGCCGTTGAGCGTCGGGCTCGGCCGCATCGCGCGCTCGGCCTGCGCGTCGTCCGGGCGGTAGTAGCCGCCGACATCGACCGGGACGCCCTGCGCTGCCAGCAGCTCGGCGGCGATCGTCGCCTCGTTCTCCGCCAGCTGGGCCGCCGGGCCCGCGAAACGCGCCTTCAGCTCGGCGTCGGCGTCCTGCGCCGCGAGCGCCTGCGCCCAGTACAGCGCCAGATAGAACGTGCTGCCGCGATTGTCGATCTCGTTGACCTTGCGGGACGGATAGCGGGCGTTCTCCAGGTAGGTCTCCACGGCCTGGTCCAGCGTGCGGGCCAGCAGCGCGGCCCGGGGGTTGCCGGTCCGGGCCGCGGCGAGCTCCAGCGACGGCACCAGCGCGCAGTACTCGCCCAGCGAGTCCCAGCGCAGATGGCCTTCCTTGAGCATCTGCTGCACGTGCTTGGGCGCCGACCCGCCGGCGCCGGTCTCGAACAGGCCGCCGCCCTTGAGCAGCGGCACGATCGACAGCATGCGCGCGCTCGTGCCCAGCTCGAGGATGGGGAACAGGTCGGTGAGATAGTCCCGGAGCACGTTGCCGGTGACGGCGATCGTGCTCTCGCCCCGCCGGATCCGCGCCAGCGAGAGGCGCATGGCGTCCACCGGCTTCAGGATGCGGATGTCGAGCCCTTCCGTGTCGTGCGCGGGCAGATACGCCTTCACCTTGGCGATGATCTCGGCGTCGTGGCCCCGCTGCTCGTTCAGCCAGAAGACCGCGGGCGCCCCGGACGAGCGGGCCCGCTTGACGGCCAGCTTCACCCAGTCGCGGATCGGCTCGTCCTTGGTCTGGCACATGCGGAAGATGTCGCCCGTCTCCACCGCCTGCTCGAGGAGCATCGTTCCGGCCGCGTCGACGACGCGCACGGCGCCGGCGGCCGGCGCCGTGAAGGTCTTGTCGTGCGACCCGTACTCCTCCGCCTTGCGCGCCATGAGGCCGACGTTGGTGACGCTGCCCATCGTGGACGGGTCGAACTGCCCGTGCCGCTGGCAGTCCTCGAGGATCGCCTGGTACATGGTGGCGTAGGAGCGGTCCGGCACCATCGCCACGGTGTCCTGCAGCTCGTCGTCGTTGTTCCACATGCGGCCGCCGTCGCGCACGACGTTCGGCATCGAGGCGTCGATGATGACGTTGTTCGGCACGTGCAGGTTGGTGATGCCCTTGCGCGAGTCGACCATGGCGAGCGGCGGCCGGCTCTCGTACACGGCGGCGATGTCCGCCTCGATCTCGACCCTCTTGTCCGCCGGCAGCGCGTCGAGCTTGTCGAGCACGCCGACCAGCCCCTCGTTGACGTTCGCGCCGATCCCGCGCAGCGTGTCGGCGTGCCGGCTCAGCGCCTGCTCGTAGTAGACGGACACGCAGTGGCCGAACATGATGGGGTCGGACACCTTCATCATGGTGGCCTTGAGATGCAGCGACAGCAGCGTGCCGTCCGCCCGCGCCTCGTCGATGGTGCGGGCGAAGAACGCCCGCAGGGCGGCCACGTTCATCACCGCCGTATCGATCACCTCGCCGGCCTCGAGGGGCACCGACGGCTTCAAGACCGTGACCGTCCCGTCTCCGCCGGCGAACTCGATCCGCACGTCGCAGGCCGCGCCGACGGTGACGGACCGCTCGCTGCCGAAGAAGTCGCCTCCGTCCATGTGCGCGACGCGCGCCTTCGACCCGGATTCCGGCCAGGCCTGCATCATGCGGTGCGGGTGCTTCTGGGCGAAGCGCTTCACGGAGGCGGCCGGGCGGCGGTCGGAGTTGCCCTCGCGGAGCACCGGATTCACGGCCGAACCGAGCACGCCGGCGTAACGGGCCTTGGTCGCCCGCTCGGCGTCGTCGCTCGGCTCCGCCGGATAGTCGGGCACGTCGTAGCCGTGGCTCTGCAGCTCGACGATGGCCGCCCGCAACTGTGGGACCGAGGCGCTGATGTTGGGGAGCTTGACGATGTTGGCTGCGGGCGTCCTGGCCAGCTCGCCTAGGGCGCTCAGCTCGTCGGGAATGCGCTGGTCCGGGCGCAGACGGTCAGGAAACGCGGCGATGATGCGCCCGGCGAGCGAGATGTCGCGCAGGTCGATGTCCACGCCGGTGCCCTTCGCGAACGCGCGCACAATGGGCAGCAGCGCGTAGGTGGCCAGCGCCGGTGCCTCGTCGATCTTCGTCCACGTGATTCTCGCAGTTGACATGGTGCCCCCGAATGCGTCCTCTAGCGTCCTTGCGGCTGCGGCAAACCACGTATCGTACACCATCCGGAGTCCGGGACCACCGCGTGGGCCGGGCGGCTCGCGTCCCGGGCGGGGTATGATCGCTGGCGTCATGCTTGACAGCCCGCGGCAAAAGGCCCCGCTGCATTCGAGCGGCCATGCATCCCGGCTGGCGGCGTTGCTCCTCAGTCGAATATGGCCAATATGCTCCCTCGTCGCGCCTTGCCAGCCGGGCGCCTGGCCGCTCTCGGTGCGACGCGGGGTTTCACCACGGACTGTCAGGGAGTCAGCGTTCGTGGCCGGATGCTTCGTGCTGTGCGGAGTGGGGGTTGCCGCCGCCCAGGCCGGTGCGCGGGTCGAGCCGGACATCCTGGCCGCGGCCGAGGCGGAGCGGGCGCCGTTCGTCGAGACGATGCGCGAGCTGGTGTCGATCGAGTCGGGCAGCCGGGATGCCGAGGGACTGCGCCAGATTGCCGACACCATCGCGGAACGGCTGCGTGCGCTCGGGGGCGACGTGGAGCTGGTCGCCCACGACGACCCGTACCGGATGGTCGACACGCCCGACGAGATCGGCCGCAGCGTCGTGGGGCGCTTCCGGGGGCGGGGCGAGGGGCGCATCCTGCTGCTGGCCCACATGGACACGGTCTATCGGCGCGGGCAACTGGCCGAGCAGCCGTTCCGCGTGAGCGACGGGCGGGCGTACGGCCTCGGCATCGCGGACGACAAGAACGGCGTCGCGCTGATCCTGCACGCGCTGGCCGTGCTGCGCGCGATCGGCTTCGACGACTACGAGCAGATCACCGTGCTGATCAACGGCGACGAGGAGGTCAGCTCGGCCGGCTCGCGGCACCTGATCACCGCGTTGGGGGCCGAGCACGACGCCGTCTTCTCGTGCGAGGGCGGCGGCGCGTCCGACCGCCTGGCGCTGACGACGGCCGGCATCGGCGCCGTGCTGCTGGAGGTGCGGGGCCGCGCGTCGCACGCCGGCGGGGCGCCCGAGCAGGGCTGGAATGCGCTGTACGAGCTCGCGCACCAGGTGCTGCAGATGCGCGACCTCGGCGACGCGGCGGCGGGCATCAAGCTGAACTGGACGCTGGCGTCGGCGGGGTCGGCCCGCAACGTGATTCCCGCGGCCGCCCGCGCCACCGCCGACTTCCGCGTGCTGCGGGTGGCGGCGTACGACGAGGTGGAGCGGAGGGTGCGCGAGCGGATCGGCAACCAGCTCGTACCCGAGGCCACCGTGACGGTGTCGTTCGAGCGCCGGCGACCGCCGCTCGAGACGAACGGCGCCTCCCGCGCGCTGGCCGCGCACGCGCAGGCCGTCTACCGGGAACTGGGGCGCGAGCTGGGGGTGACCGAGCAGGCGGCGGGCGGCGGCACCGACGCGGCGTTCGCGGCGCTCGAGACGGATGCGCCGGTCATCGAGGGGTTCGGCCTGGTCGGCTACGGCGCCCACTCGGACGAGCGGGAGTACGTGGAGCTCGACTCGCTGGTGCCGCGGCTGTACCTGCTGACGCGCATGGTGATGGACGTCGCGCGCGGGGAGGCGGGAGCGCCGGCGCGCTGACCCGGGCGGAGGCAGTCGCATGATTTGCAGCGCGAGATGCGTCGGCGCCGCAACCCTGGCCGCGGCCCTGTTGAGCGCCGTCCCCGTGCTCGCCCAGCCGCGCCTGACCATGGACTGGGGGGCGCTGGCCGAGCGTCTCGTGACGCAGCTCGCGCCGACGCCGGGCGAGAGAATCCTGCTGGTCGCGCGTCCCGGGCAGTTCGAGGAGCTGATTCCGCCGCTGCGCTACGCGTTGATGCGGGCCGGCGCGGTCGACCTCGGCGTGGTCGACGTCATCGCCGAGCCGTATCCCGTCGACTGGGACGGCGCCCTGCTGGCGCGCGGCCGGGACGCGTCGCGCGCCGTGTACCGGGACATGCTCCGCGGCGTCGACGGCGCGATCATGCTGCCCGGCGCGCGTCCCGATCATGCCGTCTACGCCGCGCTGCAGGATCTGCTCCGCGCCGGCAGCGGGCGGACGATCCACTTCCACTGGACGCACAACGGCAGCGCGTTCCCGCTGCCGGGCCAGCCGCTGCCGGGCCGGGCCGCCATCGACGCGGTCTACCAGCGGGCGGTGCTCGAGACCGACTACGCGGGCCTGACCGCCGTGCAGAGCCGCTTCGTCGACGCACTGCGCGGCGCCGAGGTGCGCGTGGCGTCGCCGCTCGGCACCGACCTCCGCTTCCGCATCGGGGACCGGCCGGTGAACCTCGGCGACGGCGACGCCTCGAAGGCCCGGACCGACCGCGGCGTGATCCTGATCGACCGCGAGATCGAGCTGCCGGCGGGCGCCATCCGCGTGGCGCCGATCGAGACGAGCGTCAACGGCGTGATCGCCTTTCCGCCGTCGCAATGGGATGGCCGCCCGGTGACCGGCCTCATGCTGCGCATCGAGGCCGGTCGCGTCGCCGGCGTGAGCGCCGAGTCCGGCCGCGAGGCCGTGGAGGCCGAGCTGGCTGGCGTCCCGGCCGAGGCCCGGGCGTTCCGCGAGTTTGCGCTCGGCTTCAACCCGCTGCTGGCCGTGCCGGAGCACGGCCCGTGGATCCCCTACTACGGCTATGGCGCGGGGATCGTGCGGCTGTCGCTGGGCGACAACTCCGAGCTGGGCGGGGCGGTGACGGGCGGCTACGTCCGCTGGAACTTCTTCACCGACACGACGGTCACGGTCGGCGGCGACGTGTGGGTCCGCGACGGCCGCCTCGTCCGCTGAGGCTTCCATTCTGCGGCGCGGACTTCTACACGTCGGTGAGGTAGTCGATGCGGCCGGTGCTGTCGCCGAACCGCTCCACCGGCATGCCGAGCTTGTCGAGCACCGCGAGGTACAGGTTCGTGAGCGGCGTGTCGTCGTGGTACTGCAGGTGCCGCCCGCCCTTGAGCCGACCCGCGGCGCCGCCCGCCACCAGCATCGGCAAGTCGAGGTGGAAGTGCAGGTTGCCGTCGCTGATGCCCGTGCCGTAGAGCAGCAGCGTATGGTCCAGCAGCGAGCCGTCGCCGTCCGGCGTGCTCTGCATCCGCTCGAGGAAGTAGGCGAACATCTGCATGTGGTACGTGTTGATCTTCGCCAGCGCCTCGAGCCGCTGCGGGTCGTTCTGGTGGTGCGACACGCCGTGGTGCCCGTTGGGCACGCCGATCTCCGGGTATGACCGGCCGCTGACCTCCTTGCCGATCATGAACGTGCCGACGCGCGTCAGATCGGTCTGGAAGGCGAGCACCCACAGGTCGTACATCAGCCTGGCATGCTCCTCGAACGTGTCGGGGATGCCGACCGGCTGCTCGAAGACCGGCATCTCCCGGTCGGCCTGGCGCTCGGCCGTCTGGACCCGGCGCTCCACGTCGCGCACCGCATCGAGGTACTGCGCGAGCTTGGCGCCGTCGGCCGCGCCGAGCGACCGCCGGAGGGCCTTCGCCTCCGCGTCGACGAAGTCGAGCACGCTGCGGTCCTCGCGGAGCCGGGCCAGCCGCGCGGCGCTGTCGGTGCTGTCCGCGGCGCCGAACAGGCGCTCGAACACCGCGCGCGGGTCGTTCTCCATCGGCAGCGGCGTGGTCGGCGTGCGCCACGAGATGGTGTTGACGTAGGCGCAACTGTAGCCCTGGTCGCAGGCGCCGAGCACCTCCACCGAGTCGAGCGCGAGCTCCAGCGAGGAGAGCTGGGTCTCGCGGCCGACCCGTTCCGCGATCAACTGGTCGAGCGACTGGCCGGCCCGGATGTCCGGCCCCTCGGTCTTCTTCACGTGCACGCCCGTCAGCCAGGTCGCCGACGCCCGGGCGTGGTCGCCGACGCCTTCGCCCTCGCGGGGGATCGCCGGCTTGTCGGCCAGGCCGCTGAGGACGTTCAGGTGGCCGCGGAACGGCTCGACCGGCTTCAGGATCCGCGAGAACTCGAAGCCCGCGCCGTCGCCAACCGGGGTCCACTGCCGCATCTCCATGCCGTTGGGCACGTAGACCGCGCCGAAGCGGCGGATGGGATTGGCCGCGGTCCTGCCGAGCGCGGAGAGTGCCGGCACCATCCCGTCGAGCAGGGGCAGGGCCAGCGCGGCGCCGAGGCCGCGGAGCATCGTGCGGCGGGGCAGGTGGTTCTTCGTGATGATCATTGGTTCTCCTGAGTGCGCGCCGCGCGCGGCATGCGCATCCGGAACGGCGCGCTGCGGACGACCCCGCGGATGAGCGACGACCAGCGGTAGCCGGACTCCCGCGCTTCGCGCACGATCCGCCGGACCGCCGGCCGATCGTAATACTCTACCCCTCGACCGATGGCGTAGGTCAACAGCTTCGACGTGAGATTCGCCAGGTACTGGCCCGCCCACGGCTCCTGCAGCAGGGCGTTCCGGAACTCGGCCACGCCGGCGAAGTCCGTCCCGTTCGGCAGCGTGCCGGAGCTCTCGATGGGGGCCCCGACCTGGCCGTCCACCGTGCGCCAGCGGCCGACCGCATCGAAGTTCTCGAGGGCGAAGCCGAGCGGGTCCATCGGGGCATGGCAGCTCGCGCACGCCGGGTTCGCGCGGTGCGTCTCCAGCCGCTCGCGCACCGTCGCCGGCCGGCCGCCTTCCCCGCGTTCGGGGAACCCGGGCACGTCCGGCGGCGGCGGCGGCGGCGGCGCGCCGAGCAGGTTCTCCAGCAGCCACTTCCCGCGCACGACGGGCGACGTCCGATGCGGGTACGACGTGACCGTCAGCAGGCTGCCGTGTCCCAGCAGGCCGGCCCGGCGCGCGTCGGCGTAGGGGACACGCCGGAAATGGTTGCCGTAGACGTTCGGCATGCCGTAGTGGCTGGCGAGCCGCTCGTTGACGAACGTGTAGTCGGCCCGCAGCATGTCGAGCACGCTGCGGTCGCTGCGGAGCTGGTCGTCGAGGAACAGCTCCGTCTCGCGGCGGAACGCCTGTCGCAGGTTGTCGTCGAAGTCGGGGAACAGGGCGGGGTCCGGGGCCGCCGAGCGCAGGTTGCGCAGGTAGAGCCACTGCCCCCCGAAGTTCTCCACGAAGGCCAGCGAGCGCGGGTCGTCGAGCATGCGGGTCACCTGGCGGTCGAGGACGTCCGGATCGCCGAGCCGCCCGTCGGCCGCCAGCGCGAGCAGCTCCGTGTCCGGCAGGCTGCTCCAGAGGAAGAACGACAGCCGCGATGCCAGGTCGAGGTCGCTGATCCGGTACGGCCGGCCCGGCGCGGCGCCGGCTTGATCGCGTTCGATCCGGAACAGGAACTTCGGCGAGACGAGGATGGCCTCCAGCGCCCACCGGATGCCGTCCTCGAACCCGCTGCCCTCGCGGTAGCCGGCATCGAACGACGCCAGCAGCGGACGGATGTCGGCGTCGTGGACCGGCCGGCGGTACGCCTGCCGGGCCAGCGAGCGGAGGATCCGCTCGGCACAGGGCCGCTCCTCGGCCGCGGCCCGCGGGTAGCACTCGAAGAGGCGCCGCCGCGTCGGGGTCGTGGCCGGGACGTCGCCGTCGAACGGGCCGACCACCTCGAGGGCGGCCACGATCGGCGGCTTGGGGTAGAGGGCGTAGGCGAAGCTGGTGACGGAGGGGCGCGGCGGACGGCCGTCGACGGCCAGCGACTGGCTCAGGTCGCCCACGAACGAGGCCCCGACGAGCCGTGTTCCCGCCTGGACCGGCAGGCGCACCTCGAAAGGACCGCCGTTGCCGCGGCCGACGCCGAACGTCGCGACCCGCTCGCGGTCCAGACGGATCTCGAGCGCGTGCGAGCCTCGCCGGCCGCGTCCCAGACGGACGCGCAGGACGTACTCGGCGTCGAGCGGGAAGTGGTGCGCCGCGGCATGACCGCCGCGCGATCCGAACGGCAGGTCGTCGCTCACCCGGCCGTCCTGCAGCATCAGGGGCGACGTCTTGTAGAGCGCGGTCGCCGCCGGCAGCGTCGCATCGCCGAGCGCCCAGCGGCTGATCTTGGCGGCCGCCAGAATGTAGCGCTCCAGCAGCCCGGGCGACACCGACAGGACGTCGCCGATGTTGTCGAACCCGTAACCGGACTCGTCGGCGGGCAGCAGCGCGCGGCCGTCGACCTCCAGGGCCAGCAGATCGCGGACCGCGTTGACGTACTCGGCGCGGTTCAGGCGCTGCACGGCGGGCCGGCCGGGATTCGGCCGCGCGGCCCACGTGCGGTCGAGCGACGCTTCGAGATAGTCGGCCAGGGCGTCGTAGGTCGCGGCGTCGGGCCGCGGGCGCCCGCGCGGCGGCATGGTGCGCGACCGCAGCTTCTGGGCCACCCTTTCCCAGATGTCGGGACGCGTCCCGACATCGCCGATGTCGACCGCGTCGAGCGCCAGGCCGGCGGTGAGCAGCCGCCCGTTGTGGCAGCCGAGGCAGTAGCGCTTCAGCACCGCCCCGTGCCGCTCGGCCGGGTCGCCCGCGGCCGGCTGGGCCGCCGCAGCGGCACCGTGGCCCAGGATGCCGGCGGCCAGCGCCAGCGTCATGGACGTTGCGCGCATCGTCATTGCAGGCTCCTAGCGGGGTTCCGTGCTGGCGGCCCCGCGGCCGTCGCCCTCCCGCTCGTCGGCGTGATAGCCCAGCAGCCCGAAGGTGACACGCGTTCCGGCCGCCGGATCGGCGCCGAGCTCCCGCAGGAGGTCCGCAATCTCAGGATGCTCGACGTACGTGGTGCAGCAGATCATGTGGCCGCGCGCGAGCCGCAGGGGGGTCTGGTCCTCCCAGTCGGTGGCGTCGAGGTCGGCGCCGTGCGCGACCAGGAACCGGATGAGGTCGCCGGCCGCATGGTAGACGGACCCGTGCAGCGCGGTAGCGCCCCACTCGTTCGCCGCGTTGATGTCGAGCCCCAGCTCGAGGGCGTAGCGCGCCGCGTCGATCGCCCGGTGCTGGTCCCACTCGTAGTAGGTGATGTCCCGGGCGGCCCGCTTGCCCAGCCCGGCCGCCAGGATCAGCGCCGTGGTGCCGTCGTCGGTCGTCGCGAACGGGTCGGCGCCGGCCGCGGCGAGGATCCGCATCGCCTCGACGTCGACCGACTTGGCCGCCACCAGGAAGGGCGTGGTCCCCACCTGGGTCAGGCGGCCGGCGCCGGGGGAGGCGAACACGCCCACCTCGAACGCGTCGGTGAAGCGCTTGGGGCGGTCCATCCGGGCGTCCGGATCGGCCCCGGCGGCCAGCAGGGCGCGCAGCGCACGGTGCTGGCCGGTTGCGGCGGCGACGTGCAGCGCCGTGTAGCCCGCGAAGTCGACCGCTTCCGCGCCGGTCTCCGCCGGTGCGGCGCCCCGCGTTCCGCCCGCCCGTGCGTAGTGGTCCCGCGCGGCGTGGCGCCGATCGTAGTTCGGTGCGGCGCCGCGGTCGATCAGCAGCAGCGCCAGCTCCTCGTGCCGCTTCGTGAGGGCCAGCATGAGCGCCGAGACGCCGTCCGGCGACGCGTCGTTGACGTCCGCGCCGTTGTCGAGCAGCACCCGGACCGTCTCGCCGTCGCCGGCCAGCACGGCGTACAGCAACGGGGTGAAGCCGCCCGCCGTCCGCGGCGGATCGGTCTCCCCGTCGCGCGGAAACTCCGCCGGGTTGGCTGCCTCGCCCTCCCGCAGCAGGATGGGCCCGCGCCGCGGCCGCCGCCGGCGCGGCACGAAGGCCGTGGCCGCCGTACGGGCGTCGACGAGCGCGGCGCCGTGGTCGATCAGCGCCTGTGTCGTTGCGGCATGCGCTTCGGCGGCGGCCCACATCAGGGCGGTATGCCCGCCGGCCGTCCTGGCGTTCGGATTCGCCCCCGCCGCGGCCAGCCGCCGCACGACCTCGACGCTGCCGGCCCGCGCGGCGAGCATGAGGGCCGTATCGCCGGCGGGACGGGCGGCGTCCGGCTCGGCGCCCGCGCCGAGGAGCAGCTCGACCATCGCCAAGCTGCCGTTGGCGGCGGCGAGCATCAGCGGCGTCACGCCCAGGTCGTTCGCCGCGCCGGCGTCGGCGCCGGCGGCAATCAGCTCCGACGCCAGGTCGACCTCGTTCCAGTGCGCCGACCAGGCCAGGGCGGTGGCGCCGTCGCCCTGCGGCGCGTTCACGGCGCCGCCGGCGGCCAGCAGCTCGCGGGCCGTATCGAAGTCACGCTGCTGCACCGCCTCCACCAGTCGGCGGTCGGAACCGGCGGACGATGAGGCCGGCTGCGCGGCGGCGGCGCCGCTCATCCAGGGTGTGGCGACGGCGAGGACACCGGCCAGCGCGACCGCGGCGGCGGACCGGGTGCTTGGCGCAGACCTCATCGCGGGCTGGGAGGGCATGAGAAATCCTAGCGCAGATCGAGCGTAAGCCGCTACCGTCGTGCAGGTTAGTCGCGGCGGCCACCGCCACGCGGCCCGCGGCGGCCGTCGCCCGGGCGCCGCGCGCGGAGCCGGCGCCCGGTGTTGGAACTGCCGGGACGCCATGCTATCGTTCGGAGACGTCGGGCTCGCGGCGTTGCCAATGACGACTGCTCGTGCCGCCACGTTGCTGCCGGTGCTGATTCTGACGGCCTCCGTGGCGCCGGCCGCGGCCCAGTCGGCCGCGGGCGACGTTGCGTGCCGCGTCGAGATGGTGCCGATGCGGGACGGCGTGCGGCTGGCCACCGAGGTGTACCTGCCCGCCCGGCCCGGCCGCCATCCGGTGGTCCTCACGCGCAGTCCCTACACGCGCGGCAGCCTGGCCGCCGGCAGCAACTGCGACAACGCACGCCTGCTGGACTTCGCCCGCCGCGGCTATGTCGGCCTGGGCCAGGATGCGCGCGGGCGGTACCGCTCCGGCGGGGCGTTCGATCCGTTTCGGCAGGAGGGCGGCGACGGGTACGACACGGTCGAGTGGGCCGCGGCGCAGCCGTGGTCCGACGGCCGCGTCGGCATCTTCGGCGGCTCGTATGTGGGCGTGACGACGCTGCAGGCCGCGCTGCGGTCGCCGCCGCACCTGGTGACCGCCGTGGCGGAGATCACGGCATCGGACTATCACGACAACTGGACGTACGTGAACGGCGCCTTCGACCTGCACCTGAACCTCGGCTGGACGCTGGCCTTCTTCGTCGCCGACAGCTACCGGCGCAGCCTGGACGGCTCGGGGCTGTCACTGACGGAGATCGACCGCCGCGTGGCCGCCCGGCTGGAGGCCGGCCGCCGCGACCTGCTCACGAAGTGGATCTGGACGCTGCCGCTCAACAGCATGCCGGCCTTCCGCGCGGACGCGCCCTACTACTACGACTGGCTGGCGCATCCGGACTACGACAGCTACTGGCGGGAGGTCGACGTCGAGCAGGGCTACGGCGACATCACCGTGCCGGTGCTGCACACCGGCGGCTGGTACGACGTCTTCGCCGTCGGGACCGTCCGCAACTTCACGGGGATGCGGACCGGCGCGGGGTCGCCCGCCGCGCGGAGCGGCACGAAGCTGGTCATGACCTGCTGCGGGCACACGCGGGAGCAGGGGCTGATCGACTGGGGTCCGGAGGCGCAGACGTTCGACGAGACGCTGACGGCCCGCTGGTTCGACCATCACCTCCAGGGGGCCGACAACGGCATCGACCGCGAGCCCGCCGCGCGCCTCTTCGTGATGGTGCCGCCCGACACCGGCACGCAGGGGGGCGGCTTCTACCTCGCTGCCGACGACTTTCCGCCGCCCGCCGCGCGGCCGGTGCGCCTCTACCTGGCCAGCGGCGGCCGGGCCAACACGCGCCACGGCGACGGGACGCTCGGCCGGGATGCGGCGGCCGGGCCGCCCGATCGCTTCGTGTACGACCCGGCGGATCCCGTCCCCACGCTGGGCGGCAACCTGTGCTGCGGCGACTTTCTCATGCGCGGGGCGCTGGACCAGTCCGCGGTCGAGCTGCGGGACGACGTGCTCGTGTACACGAGCGAGCCGCTCGCTGCCGACCTCGCGGTGATCGGTCCGGTCACCGTCAGGCTGTGGGCCGCCTCGAGCGCCCGCGACACCGACTTCACGGCCAAGCTGGTCGACGTGCACCTCGACGGCATTGCGCACAACGTGCTCGACCGGATCGTCCGGGCGCGCTACCGCCGCGGATCCAAGAGCGCCCCGTCGCTGATCACGCCGGGAGAGGTCTACGAGTACGCCATCCCCCTCGGCGACACGGCCACCGTGTTCCGGCGCGGCCACCGCATCCGGCTCGAGGTCAGCTCGTCCAACTTCCCGCACTACGACCGCAATCCGAACACCGGTCACGCGTTCGGCCAGGACGCCGAAACCGTCGTCGCCACGCAGACCATCTTCCACGACCCGCAGCGTCCTTCCCATGTCGAGCTGTCCGTGGTCCCGGACGTGAGCATCCCGCACCCATGAGGACCCGGCGGCATTCGCAACGGTCGTTCCGGGCCGCAGCGGCGGCCGCGTGGCTGGCGCTGGCGGCGGCGCCCGGCGCGCAGGCGCCCGGCGGTGCCGAGGCGCTGATCCGGGAAGGCATCATCGAGCGGATTTCGGAGCACGTGCACGTGATTCCGCAGCAAGGGGTCCGGCTGGTGCCCAACGTGGGCATCGTCGTCGGCAGCCGCGCGACGCTGGTGGTCGATACGGGGCTCGGACCCGTCAATGCCCAGACCATCCTGCGCGAAGTCGCCCGGGTGCGGCGGGGTCCCGACCTGTACGTGGCCAGCACCCACTATCATGCAGAGCACGCGGCAGGGGAGGCGGCGTTTCCCGCCTCCGCCACGCTCGTGCGCGCGCGGTCCCAGCAGCGGGACATCGACGAGCTGGGCGCGGACGGACTCCTGCGGTTCCGCAGCTTCTCGCCGCTGGTCGCGGAGCTGCTGGCCGGCGTGCGGTATCGCGCCGCGGACGTCGTCTTCGAGCGCGAGCATGCGCTCGATCTGGGCGGCGTGCGGGCCCGGCTGCTGGCCCTGGGCCCCACCCACACCCGCGGCGACACGATGGTGTACGTGGAAGGCGACGGCGTGCTGCTCGCCGGCGACGTCGTGATGAACCGGCAGTTTCCGGTCTTCATCGGACCGACATCGAGCGTCGCCGCCTGGCGCGGCGCGCTGGAGGCGCTGACGGCGCTCGAGGTGCGGCATGTCGTGCCGAGCCACGGTCCGCTCGGCGACGGCTCGCTGATCGACGAGCAGCGGACCTATCTGGAGACGCTGGACGCCCAGGTGCGCGGGCTCAGGGTGTCCGGCCGCTCGGCCGACGAGACGGCCGAGCTGGTGACGGGTGCCATGCAGGCCGCCTACCCGGGCTGGACGGGAGCGCGCTGGATCGGCGCCGCCGCCCGCGCGGCGTATCGCGAGGCGACCCGGCAGGAGTGAGACTCACATGCGTGATTTCTTCGGGCGACGCTGGCGGATTGCGGGGCTGCTGGCCGTGCTGTGGCTCATCTCCGGGCGGGTGGCGGCCGCGCACCCGATTCCGTTCAGCTATCTGGACCTGCGCATCGGCGGCGAGGCGATCGAGGCGTCCCTCGTCGCCCACATGATCGACCTCGCGCACGAGCTCGGCATCGACGAGCCGGAGCGGCTGCTCGTGCCCGGCGTGGCCGAGCGGCGCGCCGGCGAGATCGGCGAGATCCTGGGGGCGCGGCTGGAGCTGGCCGCCGGGGGCCGCGCGCTGACCGCCGTCTGGGCGGAGCCCGAGGTGCTGCGCGACCGGCAGTCGGTGCGGCTGCGCTTCGCGTACGACCTCGAGCGGATGCCGGGCAGCCTCATCGTGACCGCCGACCTGTTTCCGTACGATCCGCAGCACCAGACGTTCCTCAACGTGTACGAGGGCGACGACCTGCGGACGCAGGCCATCCTCGACACGGACCACCCCCGGACGGAGTACTTCACCGGCACCTGGCAGGGGACCGGCGCCGTGATCGGGAAGTTCGTGCCGCAGGGCGTGCACCACATCATGATCGGTCCGGACCACGTGCTGTTCCTGATCGGCCTGCTGCTGCTCGGCGGCTCGATCCGCAAGCTGCTCATCGTGATCACGGCGTTCACGCTGGCGCACAGCATCACGCTGTCGGCGGCCGTGCTCAACCTGTTCAACCCGCCGGCGCACCTGGTGGAGCCGGCCATCGCGCTGAGCATCGTCTGCGTCGGGGCGGACAACCTGCTGGTGGGCGACGGCCGCGACATGCGGGCGTGGATCGCGCTGGGATTCGGCCTGATTCACGGGTTCGGCTTCGCGTCCGTGCTGCGCGCCATGGAGCTGCCGACGCGCGACGTGGCCTGGTCGCTGCTGTCGTTCAACGTCGGCGTGGAGCTCGGGCAGGTCGCAATCGTGATAGTGGCGGCGTGGCTGCTCGCCGCGCTGAGGAACTGGAGCGCGGTCGCCGGGCGCCGCCTGGCCGTCGGCGGGTCCGTGGTGGTCATCCTGGCCGGCACGTTCTGGTTCGTGGAACGGGTGTTCTTCTAGGGGAGGAGTTGCAAATGAGGCGAGGAACGCTGCTGGGGGTCGTGATTGCAGTCGGTGCCGTGTCGATGGCGGTCGGTGTGGCACAGGGGCCGTCGCCGGCCCAGCTCGACGCCGCCGGCCTGGTGCAGGTCAAGGACAACCTCTACTACATCGCCGGCGAGGGGCCGTGGAACCGCGACGCGTTCAGCGGCGGCAACGTCGGCGTGTTCATCGCCAGCGAGGGCGTGACCATCGTCGACACCAAGCTGCCCGGGTGGGGGCCGACCATCCTGGATCGCATCCGGACCGTCACCGACAAGCCGGTCGTGGCCATCATCAACACGCACACGCACGGCGACCACGTCGGGAGCAACAGCGCCTTCCCGGCCAGCGTCAACATCATCGCGCACGAGAACACCAAGGCGAACATGGAAGGGATGGACGCCTTCCAGGGCGACGGCGCCCGCTTCCTGCCGGACACCACGTACAGCGAGAAGATGTCGATCGGGTCGGGCGACGGGCAGATCGATCTCTACCACTTCGGCCCGGGCCACACCAACGGCGACACGTTCATCGTCTTCCCCGCGCTGGGCGTGATACACACCGGCGACATGTTCCCGTGGAAGGACTCGCCGTTCATGGACCGCAGCAACGGCGGCAGCGGCGTGGCGTACCCCGAGACGCTGGCGAAGGCGGTGGCCGGCATCTCGGGCGTCGACACCGTGATCCCCGGCCACATCCCGATGACGTCGTGGAGCGACTTCGTGCGCTATCAGCGCTTCAACGCCGACGTGCTGGCGGCCGCCCGGGCGGGGCTCGAGAGCGGCCAGTCTGCGGAGCAGGCCATGGCGGCGTTCGACCTGTCGGACGGCTATCCGGACTACCGGACGGATCGGCTGCAGGCGGCCTTCGAGACGATCTACGCCGAGCTGCAGGAGTAGGAGCTGCGGGAGCAGTCGGCGGGGGCCGGCCCGCCCGGGCCGGTCCCCGCCGCGCTCCGTCGTGACCCGCTACCTCGCCTGCGCGCGCGCCTCCTCGACCCGCGCGCCGGCGAGGATGTTGTACAGGCCGTAGTTCCCCTCGTGGCAGGCGTACTCGAACAGCGGTCCCTCGGTGCTCGTCAGGGGCAGCGAGCCGGTCCACGGCTGCGAGTAGACCGAGGCGTCCGTGATCGTCCACTGCCAGTCGAGGTTGTCCGCGTCGACGCGCCGGATGCGCTCGACCAGGTGCAGGTCCTCCCGCGAGCCGTTGAAGCTGTGCTTGCCGTTGAAGTTGGAGGTCTCGATGACCAGCGTGTCGCCCTCCCAGCGGCCGCGCGAGTCGCCGAGCCATTGCCGGATGCCGGCGTCGATGTGCGGCCGCCCGTCGAGCGGGATGATGCGCGCGTCGTGAATCATCTCCTGGAAGATGACCACGTAGCCCGGCGCCTGCAGGATGTTCCAGTTGTTGTTGTAGTTGGTCGGCAGCGCGGGCAGCGCCCAGCGCGTGATGCAGCGGTCGTAGACGGACATGTCGAGCCACGTGTCGGGCGACTCGGCCTTCTCCCGCCGCGCGGCCCGCAACGCGTCCTCCCGCTCGCGGACGCCCGGATTCATCGGGATGCGCCCGTCGGGCGGGTCGTCGATCATGGCCGTGCGGTTGTCCTCCTCGCCCCACTCGAACCAGAACTCGTTGTAGAAGCCCGGGTCGCCGTC
>JAAXGX010000215.1 GCA_012271165.1 Vicinamibacteraceae bacterium
AATCCGTAACTCACTCTGCCTTGACACCCAACGGCGGTCCGCTGGCGTCCGAGGTCGTGCAGTAGAGCCTTGTAGCCACACCCGCCCCCTCGGCCCGCAGAACCAAGCGCCGAGGACGCCACCCCGACAAGGCCCTCTCGGCCGCCGGTGCCGCTGTCCCGCCGGCGAACCCGCCTGCTGCGCGAGATATTCCCGTGGTGAGACGGCCGCCCACCGGCCGCCCCCGACCGCTGACCTGCTTTCCGCGACCGCCTGTCGCAATTGCTTTGCGCCCCCCGGTACGAGGACGGCAGCATGCAGGAAAAGGGGGAAGACACATGGTCGGCTGGTGCACGCGATACCACAGGTGACCGCCAGTCGTGGAGAGGGTCAGCTCTTCACGGCCCATCGGTTGATCTTGTGGATTCGAGTGGCGCAGGCGAAGTTGGCGCGGTGCAGTGCAGCGACGAGCTGGCGCAAGGTGTACGCGTGTTGGACCCACGCTTCGATGAGCTCGGCCGCCGTTGAGCGCCACGCGGACTTCCTTCCCCGGGGCGCCGCCGCACGTGCAGGACGAAACGAGCCGCGGGCTCGCCTTCGAACTGCCCGCGGTCGCAACGCGTCGCGGCGCATCGGCTAGACTCGTTCCGTCACCTTGCCTGGCTGAGCGTCCACGCCGGCAGAGCTAGGTGCCGGGGACCGCACATGGACCCATGCACGAATCCGTCCGGAGACGATACCCGCACCGTCGTCGTTGTCAGCGGCTCGAACAGGGAGGTTGCTCGGCCGAGCGCTCCGCGTTGGCGACTGGGCGCCGCGGGCCTTCTCGCGGCGGGAGCGCTGCCGGTCCTGGCGGGCCCGGCGCTTGCCCAGCAGGGCGGCTTCTACGTCGGGGTGCCCGTGGCGGTGGAGCGCCTGGACGTGCGCTACGACAAGGCCGTCGACAACACCGACCCGCGCAACATGTCGCTTAGCCGCGGCCAGGTATATCGGGCCGACGCGTCGGCCACCGCGGCGACGGGCAGCGTCGGCTTCGCGGCCGGCTACAGCGTTCCCTTCGGCACGAGCGGCCTCTTTCTGAGCGGCGAGGCGGACGTGGCCGATGCCCCCGGCACGGTGAGGGGGCGCCTGGAGGGCGCGGGGTTCTCCGCGGAGCGGACGCAGCTCGGAGAGAACTGGCCCGAGGACTGGACCTTCGAGACGCGGCGCAGCTACGGCTTCACGCTGCGGCTGGGCGCCCGCGTTCCGCCGGGGTCCGGCCTGAGCCTGTACGGGCTCGCCGGCGTGCGGCGCCTCGACGCCCGCTTCGGCGTGGACTACGTCGGGTGCTTCAGCTTCTCGCTGTGCACGGCGGAGCAGCTCGTCCCGGGGGCGGACAGCTACGACGAGAGCTTCACCGGGTGGACGGCCGGCGCCGGCGTGGAGCGGCGGCTGGGCGGCGCGGCGCTGCGGGGAGAGCTCCAGTACACCGGCTACGGCAGCACGGAGCGGGTGATTCCGTACGACGATCTCGCCATCCAGGTGCCGATTGCCCTGAAAGCCTCGGGCGTGCGCTTTCAGATGAGCCTGCTCTGGTACTTCTGAAGCCTCCAGGTATCATCCGGTACGATGAGGACCTCACCTCTTGTTGCCGTTCTTCTCCTCCTGTCGATGGTGCGGTTGACCGCCGCCGACGGCGAGGAGTCGTACCGCACGCGGTGCGCGCTCTGCCACGGCGGCGACGCCGCCGGCAGCGACCGGGCGGCATCGATCCTGGCGACACTGCATGCGACCGGGCCGGAGGAGCTGGCGCGGATGGTCAGCGAGGGCGCGCCGTCGCGAGGCATGCCGCGCTTCGAGATCGCGGAAGCGGAGATGGCGCCGCTGGTCGCGTACCTGAAGGACCTAGCCGCCGCGGCGCCGCCGGCCGCCCGCGACCCGCGGGCGCCACGGCCGCGGGCCGCGTCCGTCCCGCTCGCCGCGGGCGGCGTGCTCGAAGGCACCGTCCTCAACGAGAGCGGATTCGACACGCAGCTCCGCACGGCGGCCGGCGACATCGTGCTGCTCCGCCGCGAAGGGGACGCGTTTCGCGAGGCGGCGCTCGAACCCTTCGTCGACTGGCCGTCCTATCACGGCAGCGATACCGGAAATCGTCACAGTCCGCTCGACCAGATCGATCGGGACAACGTCGGGGAGCTGGCGCTGCAGTGGTTCTTTCCCATTCCCGACATGCCGATGATCGAGGGCACGCCGGTGGTGATTGCCGGCGTGATGTACGTCACCGCCGTCAACCAGGTGTATGCGCTCGACGCGGCGACGGGGCGGGAGATCTGGCGCTACGCCCAGCCGCGCACGGAGGGCCTCGTCGGCGACCCGGCCATCGGGCTCAACCGCGGCGTCGCCGTTCGCGGCAACCTGGTGTTCATCGATCGCACGAACGGACGGTTCCTGCTGGGTGAGCCGTTCGTCGACCAGACCTGGGCCGCCGGGCTCGACGATTCGGGGCGGCCCATCGTGCTCCCCGAGAGCGAGCCGACCGAGGAGGGGACGGACGTCTGCCCGGCCATCTACGGCGCGACGAACTGGTGGTCGTCGAGCTATCACCCCGGGACGAAGCTCTTCTACCTGATGGCGCTCGAGTCGTGCGACACCTACACGAAGGCGGACGAGGAGTGGCAGCGCGGCCGGAACTGGATGGGTGGAACCACCCGGCTCGCCGACGGCGCCCCGAACCGCAAGTACATCCGCGCGCTCGACATCCAGACCGGCCGCACGATTTGGAGCTACGAGCAGGCCGGCGAGGCGCACACGTTCTCCGGCGTCCTGTCGACGGATGGCGACGTGGTGTTCTTCGGTGAGAACAGCGGTACGTTCGCGGCCCTGGACGCCAGGAGCGGCGAGCCGCTGTGGCACGTCCAGATCAACCAGGAGTGGCGGGCCTCTCCCATGACCTACATGGTAGGTGGCCGGCAGTACGTGGCGGTCGCGTCGCGGCTCGGTTTCTGGGCGTTCGCGCTTCCGGAATGAGGCGCGCTCGCCACATCGCCGCGGGGGTACCCATGAACGCCGCGCGAGCCGCTACTTCCGGGCGCCGGCTCTGGCTGGCGGCCTACTTCGGCCTCTGCTTCCTGGCGACGAACGGTCTGGCGGTCGGCCTCAAGACGCTGATCGTCGAGGAGCTCGACTACCCGGCGCGGGTCTGGTTCGAGGCGTACGTCGGGCCGCTGCACTTCTACATCGTCGCCGTCGCCCTGGCGTATCTCTCGTCGCGCGCAACCGCGCGGCGGCGCTCGATAGGGGGCTGGGGGTGTTCGTGCAGATCGGTCTGCTCGCCGGCTACGCGGTCGGCGTCTTCCGCATCCTGAACGAGCCCATCTCCGCGGCCAATCCCACGGCCGGCCTGAGCGGCTTCGTCCTGTGCGCCTGGTTCGCCCTCTACAACTACGATCTCTACCGGCGGTTCATCGGTCCCACGCCGCCGCTCGCCGCGCGCAGTTGACCTCCCCGGCGGATCGGGTATATACCGGAGCCGACCGCGACGATTTCCGGTCCAGGAGGCAGTCAGATGAGGCAGCGGATGGTCGGCTCGATCGCGGCGGCCGCGGTGCTGGCGGCGGGCGCCTGGACGGCGGCCGCCGGGCAGGAGGCGCCGGCGACACCGTGGGGCGACCCGGACCTGCAGGGGGTCTGGGAGTACTGGACGTTCACGCCGCTCGAGCGCCCCCCCGAGCTGGCCGACCGCGCCGTGCTGACGGCGGAGGAGGCCGCGGCCATCGGGCAGCGGCTCAGCGACGAAGCCGTGGGACGCGACGACACGCGGCCCGCGGCAGGTCAGACCGGCGGCTACAACCAGTCGTTCTGGACCGAGCGCTCGCGCCCCACCGCGCTGACCCAGCCGTCGCTGCTGATCGATCCGCCGGACGGGCGGATACCGCCGCTGACGCAGGGCGAGCAGCGGCGCGCCGCGGCGCACCGTGCCGCGGGTCAGCGGCCGGTCCGCCTGCGCGCGACGGGGATCGGGGCGGACGGTCCCGAGGACCGGGGCCTGGCCGAGCGCTGCCTCGTCGGCTTCAGCACCGGGCCGCCGATGCTGCCCGGCGGCTACAACAACAACATCCAGGTGTTCCAGGCGCCGGGCTACGTAGTGCTGCTTGCGGAGATGGTCCACGACGTCCGCGTGGTGCCGGTGGACGGCCGCCCGCACCTGCCTTCCGGCATCCGCCAGTGGCTCGGCGACTCGCGGGGGCGCTGGGAAGGCAGCACCCTCGTGGTCGAGACGACCAACTTCACCGACAAGATCGCCAGCTTCAGCCCGATGGCGTTCGACCGGGAGCGGGGCGGGTTCGGATCGCTGGCGCTGGGCACGGGCGAGTCGCTGCGCCTGGTCGAGCGCTTCACGCGGGTCGACGCGGACACGCTGCAGTACGAGTTCACCATCGACGATCCGGTGACGTTCACGCGGCCGCTGACCGCCCGCCTCCCGATGCAGCGCAGCGATCTGCCGCTCTACGAGTACGCCTGTCACGAGGGCAACTACGGCCTGCTGAACATTCTGCTGGGTGCCCGCGCCGAGGAGGCCGAGCCGGCCGCCGGCGCGAGCCGCTGACGCCCGCGCTGGAGGGAACGGTGGAGGGAATCGAGATGCGTCGACGAGCTCGTCGGGCGGTCGCCGCGACCGCGTCGGTCCTGTGGCTGGGCGCGGCGGCGGCCGTGCCCGCGCTGGCCCAGGGTGACGCCCCGCGGACGCCGTGGGGCCATCCGGACCTGCAGGGCGTCTGGGACCATCGCACGATCACGCCGCTCGAGCGGCCGGCGGAGCTCGCCGATCGCGAGTTCCTCACCGCGGAGGAGGCCGCGAGCCTCGAGCAGGCCGCCGTGGACCGCGCCGATTACCTGCTCAACCGGCCGCCCGAGGAGACGACGGCCGGCGGCAACGTGGACCGCCGCGCCGACGGGACGCCCGGGTTCTACAACGACTTCTGGCTCGACAACGGCACGCGCGCGGTGGGCACCCGGCGCACGTCGCTGGTGATCGATCCGCCGAACGGGCGGCTGCCGGCGCTGCTCGAGAGCGCGCAGCGCCGCATCGAACGGAACCAGGCCTATCGCCGGGAGCACCCCGCGGACTCGTGGCTGGACTTCGATGCGACGGACCGCTGCCTCGTGGGCGTGAACAACGGCCCGCCGATCCTCCCGGCCGCCTACAACCAGAACCTGCTGGTGGTGCAGAACGCGGAGTGGGTGCTGCTCGTGGCCGAGATGATCCACACCGTGCGCGTGATCCCGCTGGACGGACGGCCGCCGCTGCCGGACCACGTGCGGCAGTGGGCAGGCGACGCGCGCGGCCGCTGGGAGGGCGACGCCCTGGTCGTGGAGACGTCGAACTTCGTTCCCGACCGCTGGTGGACGTCCGCGAACCCGATGGGCCGCCTGGCGACGACCGGGAGCCTGCGCCTGACGGAGCGCTTCACCCGCGTCGATGCCGACACGCTGGAGTACGAGGCCACGGTGGACGATCCGGAAACGTGGAGCCGCCCGTGGACGGTGTCGATCCCGATGCGGCGCAGCGACCAGCCGCTGTACGAGTACGCCTGCCACGAGGGCAACTACAGCATGCCCAACATGCTGGCGGGGGAGCGCGCCGCCGAGCGGGCGGCGGCCGGGGCCAGGGCCAGGTGAAGCCCGCCGGCGGCGGCGGGCCGGACGCCTACCTGATCAGATAGCCGCCGTCGGGCTGCTGCTCGCGGTAGGCCGCGTGGCAGGTCGCGCACGCCGCGTGGAGGTTCGTCAGGGCGATCTCGGCCCCCTCGACCGCCAGCGGGTTGGGCGACAGGGTCATGAGGTGGACGGCGACGCTGATCTCGGACACGGACTTGGACACGGCGCGGATGGCGTCGACGGCGTCCCTGACCTGGTCGCCGTCGCCCTCCCGGTCGCGCCAGTACTGCTGCACGAGCTCGATCGCGGGCCGGGCCCGGATGACGTGCTCGTTCATCGTCCCGTGGTCCCGCGCGTCCAGTGCCTCGCCGAGCCCGCGGGCGGCGGCCTCGAGGGTACGCATGGCGGCGGCGTACTCGGCCGACGGCTTCTCGCCCGCGACGGCCGCCGCGGCAAGCGCCGCGACGAGTCCGAGCGCCAGCCAGCAATTCAGGATGCGCATCGCTATAGTATTGCAGCGCCGAGGCCCGCTTGTCAGCCGTATCCGACCCCGATCTGCACCGTGATCTCCGCCAGGCGGTCGCCGACCTCTGCCGCCGGTTTCCGGACAGCTACTGGCGCGATCTCGATCGGCGCGAAGCGTACCCCGAGGAGTTCGTCAAGACGCTGACGGAGGCCGGCTATCTCGCCGCGCTGATCCCCGAAGCGTTCGGCGGCGCGGGGCTCGGCGTGCAGGAGGCGTCGATCATCCTGGAGGAGGTCAACCGCTCCGGGGGCAATGCGGCCGCCTGCCATGCCCAGATGTACATCATGGGGACGCTGCTGCGGCACGGCTCGGAGGCGCAGCAGCGCGAGTACCTCCCGCGCATCGCCAGCGGCGAGTTGCGCCTGCAGGCGTTCGGCGTCACCGAGCCGACGAGCGGCACCGATACGACGCGGCTGCAGACGATGGCGGTGCGCCGCGACGACCGCTACGTCGTCAACGGGCAGAAGGTCTGGATCTCGCGCGCCGAGCACTCCGACCTCATGCTGCTCCTGGCGCGCACCACCCCGCTCGACGAGGTGCGGCGCAAGACCGACGGGCTCTCGGTCTTCCTGGTCGATCTGCGGGCCGCGGTCGGCAACGGCCTCACCATCCGGCGCGTCCGGACGATGATGAACCACGCCACGACGGAGCTCTTCTTCGACGATCTGGAGGTGCCGGCGGAGAACCGCATCGGCGAGGAGGGCCGCGGCTTCCGCTACCTGCTCGACGGCCTGAACGCCGAGCGCATCCTGATTGCGGCCGAGTGCGTCGGCGACGGCCGCTGGTTCATCGAGCGCGCGGTGCGCTACGCCAACGAGCGGATCGTCTTCGACCGGCCGATCGGCAAGAACCAGGGCGTCCAGTTCCCGCTCGCGCGGGCGTACGTCAACGTGGAGAGCGCCGACCTGATGCGGATCAAGGCGGCCACGCTCTTCGACGCCGGACAGCCCTGCGGCGCGGAGGCGAACATGGCGAAGTTGCTGGCGGCGGATGCCGCGTGGGAGGCGGCGAACGTCGCCGTGCAGACGCACGGCGGGTACGGGTTCGCCGAGGAGTACGACGTGGAGCGCAAGTTTCGCGAGTGCCGGCTGTACCAGGTGGCGCCGATCTCGACGAACCTCATCCTGTCCTACATCGGCGAGCACGTGCTCGGCCTGCCGCGGTCGTTCTGATGCCGCCGCGCCCGCTGGACGGGGTCACCGTCGTGTCGCTGGAGCAGGCGGTGGCGGCGCCCTTCGCCACGCGGCAGCTCGCGGACCTGGGCGCGCGCGTGATCAAGGTGGAGCGGCCGGGCGTGGGGGACTTCGCGCGGGTCTACGACGGGGTCGTCCACGGGCAGTCGAGCCACTTCGTCTGGCTGAACCGGTCGAAGGAATCGCTGACGCTCGATCTCAAGCGGCCGGAGGCGGCCGGCGTGGTGAGCCGGCTGCTGGCGCGGGCGGACGTGTTCGTCCAGAACCTCGCCCCCGGCGCGGCCGAGCGCCTCGGCCTGGGCGCCGCGGGCCTGCGGGCCGCCCACCCGCGGCTGATCGTCTGCGGACTGTCCGGGTACGGATCCAGCGGCCCGTACCGCGACCGGAAGGCGTACGACCTGCTCGTGCAGGCCGAGTCCGGCGTGATCTCCATCACCGGCACGCCCGAGGAGCAGGTCAAGCTGGCCATCCCGGTCGCCGATCTGGCGGCCGGCATGTACGCCTACACCGGCATCCTCACGGCGCTCTTTGCCCGCGAGCGGCGCGGCGAGGGGGCGTCCGTTGAGGTGTCGATGCTCGAGGCGCTGGGCGAGTGGATGGGCTTTCCGCTCACCTACACGCTCTACGGCGGCTCGCCGCCGCCCCGCAGCGGCGCGCGCCACGCCACCATCGCGCCGTACGGCCCGTTCACGGGCGCCGGGGGCGAGATGGTCTTTCTGGGCATCCAGAACGAGCGCGAGTGGGCGCGCTTCTGCGCGGAGGTGATCGAGCGGCCGGCGCTCGCGTCCGACCCGCGCTTCGACACCGGCAAGAAGCGGATCGCCAATCGCGAGGCGCTCGATCGCGAGATCGAGGCGGCGTTCGCCGGGCGGTCCGCCGCGGCGATCATCGAGCGCCTGGAGGCGGCCGGCATCGCCAACGCGCGGCTGAACACGGTCGAGCAGTTCGGGGCGCACCCGCAGCTCGCGGCGCGCGGCCGCTGGCGCGAGGTCGAGTCGAGCGCCGGACCGGTGCGGGCGCTGATCCCCCCGGCCACCATCGACGGGGTAGAGCCGCGCATGGACCGCATCCCGGCGCTCGGCGAGCACACCGACGCCATCCTGGCGGACCTGGGGTACGAACCGGCAACCGTGGCCGCCTGGCGCGCCGCCGGCGTCGTCTGATTGAAGCTACGCGTGGGCCGTGAGCGTCGGGAACGGCTCGGGCAGGTTCTCGAGCCGGGTCAGGATCATGTCCGTCATCACCGGGGTCCGGTTGAAGTACCCGTCGCCCAGCGCGTCCGCGATCGCGCACAGCACGGCCCCGGCGCCCGCCCCGTGCGACGGCTCGCCGATGCCCCGCGCGCCCAGCGGGTTGAACGGGTCCGGCAGGTTGGCCGCCGCCCACTCCATCTCGCGCTCGTGCGGGACGTCGAGCAGCGTGGGCGGGCGGTTCGAGTAGAAGCGCTTCGACACCTGCAGCCCCCAGCGCCGGTCGTAGACCCACTTGCGTCCGAGCGCCTCGCTGAAGCCCTGGATGCCGCCGCCGTGGAGCTGGGCGGCAAGCGTGCGCGGATTGACGATGGTCCCGCAGTCGGTCGACACGCGGTAGTCCTTGAGCGCGATGGCGCCGGTCTCCACGTCGACCTCGACCTCGGCGAAGCCGATGCAGTACGACTGGACCCGGCCGCCCGTGGCGTAGTTGTCCTTCGCGACGCCCAGCAGCCCGCTGCCGGCCAGGGCCGTCGCCGACGTGACGGTCATGGCGTTGATGTCGTCGGGCAGCGCGTGGCCGTCGTAGCGGCCGCCGAGCTCGACGGCCCGGCGCGCCGCGCGGGCGAAGCTCAGGCCCTGCGAGCGGTCGCCGGACCGGAACACGCGGCCGTCCGCGACCTCGTAGTTGTCGGGGGCGCCGCCCAGGTCGCGTGCGGCAATCTCCTGCAGCTTGCGCCGCGCGTCGTGCCCGGCCGCGTAGTTGGCGCGCGTATGCGCGTGCGTGGTCATCGTGCCGGCCTGGATCGAGCTCCAGGGCAGGTGCTTCGCCGTGTTGCCCCAGACGACCTCGGCGTGCTCCCAGTCGGTCTGCAGCGCTTCCATCGCGGCCCGGGCCGTATCGAAGACCGACTCGGTGCCGAGGTTGCCGATCCCCTGGTGGATGTGGACCCGCCCGTCGGGCCGGATGACGAGCAGGCCGTCCATGCCCGAGGCGCCAGCCGCGAACGCGCTCAGCGCCACGCCGATGCCGGTCACCCTCGTGCCCTGCCGCCGCCCGCTGCGGGCCCGCATGGCCGGCCAGTCGAACGCCTCGGCGGCGGCGTCGGCCGCCTCGCGCACGAACGCGCTGGACACGTTGGGACGCCGGCCCTGGCGCGGCTGTCCGAAGCTCGCCTGTCCTGCCGGCGCATTGGTCCGGATCAGATCGAGCGGGTCGAGATTGAGGCGCCTGGCAGCCTTGTGCATCATGGGCGCCATCATCGACACGGCCTGGAGTCCGCCGGGCGCCCGCTGTGCCGAGCGCGGCGGCGTGTTCGTGTAGACGGACACGCCGCGCATGCGCTGGCTGAGCGGCTGGTACATCAGCGACGCGTAATCGGCCGCCTGCGTGTGGTCGCCCGACCGGCCGTACGGGCCGGCGTCCTGCACCAGGAACATGTCGATCGCCGTCACCCGCCCGTCGCGGCGGAAGCCGACCTTGATGCGCCCCTGGATCCCGGGCCTTGCGCGGCCGATGAAGTGCTCCTCCTGGCGGGTGATGCGCATCATGACCGGCTTGCCGGCCTTGCGCGACAGCAGGGCGGGAATGGCCATCTGGATCGACCCGAACGCCTTGCTGCCGAACCCGCCGCCGCAGTACTCGGCGACCAGGACGAGATCCTCGGGCGCGATGCCGATGAGGCGCGCCGCCGGCCCGTGCGTGCGGGCCGTGCTCTGCGTGGAGGCGTGCAGATAGCACTTGCCGTTCTGCCAGTACGCCATGGCGCTGCGCGTCTCGAGCGGCTGGTGCGACATGGACTGGTGGAACACCGTCTCGTCGAGCACGAGGTCGGCCTCCGCGAGGCCGGCCTCGACGTCGCCCACCTGCCACTCGTCGGCGGCCGCGCCGCCCGCGGGGAACTCGCCGCGGTCGGCGGCCGCCCAGTCGGCGTCCTCCCACTTGACGGTCGTCACGTCCGTGCCGATCATCGTGTTGCCGTCGAGGCGAGCGTTCGGTCCGCCCGGGCGCAGGCTCTCGAGCGGGTCGAGCACGAACGGCAGCGGCTCGAGGTCGAGCCGGATGCGCTCGACCGCTTCCGCGGCCGTTGTCTCGTCGACCGCGGCCACGGCCAGGATCGGCTCGCCTTCGTAGCGCGGCTCGTCGGTGAGCGCGGCCTCGTTGGGCGCGTCCACCGGCGGCAGCTCCGCGGCGGTCAGGATGGCCGCGACCCCGGGCAGGGCCTCGGCGGCGCTCGTGTCGATGCGCCGGACCCGGCCGTGCGGCATCGGGCTCACGAGCAGCTTCGCGAACAGCATGCCCTCGGCCCGGAAGTCCTCCGCGTACTTGGCGCGGCCGGTCACCTTCGCCACGAGATCCGCCGTCGAGTACGGCTTGCCGATCAGCTTGTAGTCAGCCATGTGAGCTCCCGATTCTCCCTGAGACTACCCGCGCCCCGGCGCATTTGCAATACGCCGCAAGCGGCCGTTCCGCGCCGGCCTCCGCGGCGCGTCTATACTGGGGTCGACGTACCCGACGCGGGTCGCGCACCGCCAGCCCACGCCAGCGAGGAACCGTCATGAAGCGAGCGTTCGGCGCACTCGTGCTCGTCCCGGCCCTGGCCGCGTCGCAGCCCGCGCCGGCGGCCGGCCAGGACGCGGCGCACGTCTTCCGGGGCGCCTACCTGCTGCCGATTTCGAGTCCGCCCATCGAATCCGGCGTCCTGGTCGTTCAAGGCGGTGCGATCGTCGCGGTGGGCGGGGCGGATCTGGCGTCGCCGCCGGGCGCGGTCGAGCACGACCTCACGGGGCGCGTGCTGATGCCCGGCGTGGTCGACAGCCACTCCCACGTCGGGTCCGTGTCGGGGGGCGACCGCTCCTCGCCGCTGCATCCCGACGTGCGCGCGCTCGACTCCATCGACGTCGCCTCCGACAGCTTCTGGCGCGCCCGCGCCGGCGGCATCACGACCGTGAACGTGATGCCCGGGTCGGGCCACCTGATGTCGGGCCAGACCGTCTACCTCAAGCTCCGTGCGGGCGGCCGCACCGTCGAGGACTGGCTGCTGTGCGACGATCCGCTGACGGACGTGTGCGGCGGCATGAAGATGGCGAACGGCACGAACTCGCTGCGCGAGCCCCCGTTCCCCGGCACGCGCGCCCGGTCCGCGGCCCTCGTGCGCGGCCTCTACCACGAGGCGCGCGCCTACGTGGAGCGGCAGGCGGGCCGGGCGGACGGCGACCCGCCGGCCGCGCGCGACCTGCGCATGGAGGCGCTGGCGGAGGTGCTCGCCGGCGAGCGGATCGTCCAGCACCACACCCACCGCCACAACGACATCGCCACCGTGCTGCGGCTGCGCGAGGAGTTCGGCTTCCGGGTCGTCATCCAGCACGGCACCGAGGCGTGGAAGCTGGCCGACGAGCTCGCGGCAGCCGGGGTGCCGGTGTCGATAACCTCCATCGACGCGCCGGGCGGCAAGGAGGAGACCATCGACTGGACGCTCGAGGCCGGCGCGATTCTCGAGCGCGCGGGCGTCGACGTGGCGTTCAACACGGACGACTTCATCACCGACTCGCGCCTGCTGCTGCGCTCCGCGGCGCTCGCCGTGCGCAACGGCATGTCGCGCGCCAAGGCCCTGGAGGCGTTGACGCTGGCGCCGGCGCGCATGCTCGGGCTCGCGGACCGCGTCGGCTCGCTCGAGGCCGGCAAGGACGCCGACTTCGTGGTGCTGTCGGGCGATCCGTTCAGCGTCTACGCGACGGTCCAGCAGACCTGGGTCGAGGGGCGGCTGATCTTCGACCGCTCGAACCCCGAGCACCGCCGCTACGCCGTCGGCGGGCATGACGTCTATCGCACCACGGCCGAGGAAGAGGCCGTGCTGCGGCGCCTGCTGGAGGGCGAAGGAGGATGAGGGGGCTTCTGACTGCCGCCCTCGTGGGCGGGCTGGCGGCGCCGGCCGCCGGCCAAGTGGCCGTGCGCGCGGGCGTACTCCATACGGTGGCTGGCGCGCCGATCGAGGACGCCGTCGTGGTGGCCGCCGCCGACGGCGCGATCGAGTGGGTCGGCCCGGCGGCCGAGGCGTCCGTTCCCGCCGGCGTCGAGGTGCTCGAGGCTGCCGTCGTCACGCCCGGCCTGGTCGATGCGCACTCCGTCGTCGGCCTGGCGGGCGCGCTGAACAGCGACGTCGGCCAGGTGCGGGATCAGGATCAGTTGGACAAGTCGGCGCCGATCCAGCCGGAGCTGCGCGCGGTCGATGCCTACGACGCCGCCGAGACGCTCGTCGACTGGGTCCGCTCCTACGGCGTCACGACGCTCCACACGGGCCACGGCCCGGGCGCCCTGATCAGCGGGCAGACGATGATCGTCAAGACCCGGGGGCGCACCGCGGAGGAGGCGACGATCGTGCCGGCGCGGATGCTGGCGGCCACCCTCGGCGGCGCCGTCTCCTCGAACTTCCGGTCGCCGGGCACGGCGGCCAAGGGGGTGGCGATGCTGCGCGCCGCGCTGCTCGGCGCCCGAGCGTACGGCGAGCAGGTGCGGCGGGCGGAGGAAGCCGGGCAGGACGCCCCGGCGCCGCCCGCCCGCGACTTGGCCAGGGAGGCCCTGGGCCGGGTGCTCTCCGGGGAGCTGTCGCTGCTGGTCACCGCCAACACCGTCACCGAGATCGGGGCGGCGCTGCGGCTGCGGCGCGAGTTCGGCTTCGACCTGGTGCTCGACGGCGCCGCCGAGTCCTACTTGCTGCTGGACGAGATCCGCGCCGCCGGCGTGCCGGTGGTGCTCCATCCTCCCATGAGCCGCGTGCGCAACGGTTCGTTCGAGACCGCCGCCGCGCTCGCCGCCGCCGGCATCCCCTTCGCCATTCAGACCGGCTTCGAGGGCTACGTGCCCAAGACGCGCGTGCTGCTGTGGGAAGCGGCCATCGCGGCCGCCAACGGGCTGGGTCCGGAGCGGGCGCTCGCGGCGGTTACCCTGGACGCCGCCCGCATTCTCGGCATCGACGAGCGCGTCGGCTCGATCGAGGTCGGCAAGGACGCCGATCTCGCCCTCTTCGACGGCGATCCGTTCGAGTACACCACCCACATCTGCGGGGTGATCATCGAGGCCGAGGTGCTGTCCCGCGAGTGCCGCTGAGAAGGGGTCTGCGCCGTAGAACGGTGTACACTCGAAAAGGGCGCGCACGGCGCGCCCCGGCGGGAGCGGCGCGGGGCTATGGGNNCGGGGCGCAGCCCCGTCTGATGGAAGCGACTGGAGGACGAGCGTGAGAATCGGTCCAACCATTGCAGCGCTTGCGGCGATCGCCACGTCCGGCGTCGCGGTTGCCGGCGCCGCGGCGCAGGGCGCCGACGAGGTCGTGTTCACGCGGGACGTGGCGCCCATCCTGCAGCGGTCGTGCCAGGTGTGCCACCGCGAGAACAACATGGCGCCGATGTCGCTGATGAGCTACGCGGAGGTCCGTCCCTGGGCGCGGTCCATCAGGAACAAGGTGCTGGCCCGCGAGATGCCGCCGTGGCACATCGACAAGAAGGTCGGCATCCGGCACTTCAAGGACGATCGCTCGCTGAGCGACGAGGAGATCGGCACCATCGTGCGCTGGGTCGACGGCGGGGCGCCTCGCGGCAACCCGGCGGATCTGCCGCCGCCGGTCGAATTCCAGGACTTCGGCGCGTGGACCATCGAGCCCGACGTCATCGTGACGTCGCCGCCGCACGCGGTGCCGGCTGAAGCCGGCGACTGGTGGGGCGATTACATCGTGCCGTCCGGCGTGACGGAGGATCGCTATCTCCAGGCCATCCAGACCCGGGCGGGCGACCTGCGCGTGGTGCACCACGCCCTGACCTACGCGGTCACGGACCCGAATCCGCAGGCCGACGACAGCTCCAACGACCTCTTCCTGAACGAGTACGCGGTGGGCAAGAACGCCGATCAGTATCCGGACGGGACGGGCAAGCTGTTCCCGGCGGACGCGCAGGTGCGCTTCAGCTTCCACTACCACTCGGTCGGCGAGGAGGTCGTGGATCGGACCGAGCTCGGCCTGAAGTTCTACCCGGCGGGCTACGAGCCCGACCACGTGCTCTGGTCGCGCCAGCTCGGGCTGGCCGGCGAGCTCGACATCCCGGCCGGCCAGGTGACCCGTCACGACGGCTACACCAAGATGTACCTGCCCGGCCGGCTGACCGGCTTCCAGCCGCACATGCACTTCCTCGGCACCCGGCAGTGCCTGGAGCTGATCTACCCCGACGCCACCACCGAGATGGTGAGCTGCGCCAACTTCGACTTCAACTGGCACATCGTCTACAACTACGCCGACGACGCGCAGCCCATCTACCCGGCCGGCACCACCATGCACGTGATCAGCTACCACGACAACACCGCGGCGAACCGCGGGAACCACGACCCCCGCAACTGGGCCGGCAGCGGCAACCGCACGATCGACGAGATGGCGTTCGGCTGGATCAACTGGTACGACCTCACCGAGGAGGAGTACCGGGCCGAGCTCGAGGCGCGCCGGCGCGCGAGCTCCGACAACTAGGAGGCCGTGGTGAGAGCCCGCGTTGAGCTCGGAGCGCCGGTGGTCGTCGCGGCGCTGGTCGTGCTGTCCGGACCGGCGGTGCGGCCGGCGGACGCGCAGGTGGACCGGCGCGACATCCCGATCGTCGCCCAGCCGCAGCAGCGGTTCGATACGGGCCAGGACGTGCAGCCCATCTACGAGGGGTGGCAACGGAATCCCGGCGGCGGCTACACCCTGCACTTCGGCTATCTGAACCGCAACTACCGCGAGCAGCCGGGCGTGCCGGTGGGACCCGACAACCACTTCTCCCCGGGTGATCCGGATCGCGGACAGCCGGCGTACTTCTATCCGCGCACCCACCGCTTCCAGTTCTCGGTGCAGGCGCCCGCCGACATGGGGACCGCGTTCGAGGACGGGCTGGTGTGGACGGTCCGCCACAACGGCAGCGAGCAGACCGCCATCGCCTGGCTCCAGCCGGAGTGGGAGATCGACGAGGACACGATCATCAAGAACACCGGCATCGGGTTCGGGCGGGGCAAGGACGAGTGGTATGCGAACCGTCCGCCGCGTCTCGCGGTAGAGGCGGCCAGCGCCACGGTGGCGGTCGGCGAGCCGTTGCGGCTGACGGCCGTCATCGAGGACGACGGGCTGCCGAGCAAGCTGGCGCCGCAGGGGGCCGGCCGGTCCACCGGGCAGTCGCGTCGGGGTGTGCCGGCGCTGACCCCGCCGCCGGATGCGCCCGCGGCCCCGGACAACGTCAAGTGGTACCAGCGCCCGCGGCCGGCCCGCAACGGGCTGTCGGTGCACTGGGTCGTCTATCGCGGCCCGGCCGGCGCCGTCATCGAGCCGCCGGATTTCCAGCGCGCCGTTGCGGAGCAAGAGGTGGAGCCGACCGGCACCCAGGCGCGGCGCTATCCGTCCGTCGGCCCGCGGAGCGCGGTGTCGACGGCGCTGGCGGGCGACGGCCGGACGTCGGCTACGTTCGAGGCGACCGCGACGTTCCGCGCGCCCGGTACCTACACGCTGCGCGCCTACGCCAGCGACGCGATGCGGCTGACGCCGGCCGATCTCACGGTGACGGTTCGCTGACGGTGGCGCCGGGCGACTGTGATAATATCGCCGCACTGAATTCAGGCGAAGGTGTGTCTTCGCCTGGCGGCGTGATTCTGCGAGGGGGATGCTCGATGACGAAGCGGCGGAGTTCGATGCGGATGGGGTCCTGGCTCTTCGCGGCGGCCGGCGCGTTGCTGCTGGCTGCGCCGCTGGCGGCGGCCGCGCAGGACGCGGCAAGTCACGAGGTGACCTTCACGAAGGACGTCGCGCCGATTCTGCAGCGGAGCTGCCAGAACTGCCACCGCCCGGACGGCGGGGCGCCGATGTCGCTCGTCACCTATGAAGAGGTGCGGCCCTGGGCGCGGAGCATCAAGTACCGCACCGGCCTCCGCAACGAGCCGGAAGCCATGCCGCCCTGGTACATCGAGAAGGACATCGGCATCCAGGACTTCAAGAACGACCCGTCGCTCAGCGACGCCGAGATCGAGGCCATCGCGGCCTGGGTGGACAACGGCGCCCCGCTCGGCGACCCGGCCGACATGCCGCCGCCCATCGAGTTCCTGGGCGCCGATCAGTGGGCCATCGGCGAGCCGGACCTGATCATCTCGTCGCCGACCGTCGAGGTGGGCGCGTCCGACCCGGACTGGTGGGGGCCAATCGGCGAGACGGCGGTCGGGTTGACCGAGGACCGCTACGTGGCCGCCGTCGAGCAGAAGGAGATCAACGACCGCGAGCCGGGCACGAAGCGGGCCACGGTGGGATCGAACTTCGCCATTCACCACCTGGTCTGGTCCGCGGTCCACGACGACGAGCCGAGCCCCGAGGAGCTGGTGCGCCTCCAGCAGGAGGATCCGGACGAGTATCTGCGCGTGCTCGCGGAGGCCGCGGGGCAGGGGTTCTGGCCGGTGCACGAGGTCGGCCGCAACGCCGACTACTTCGACCCGCGGGCCGGACAACTGCTCAGGGCGGGCTCGCGCCTCGCGTTCACCTCGGCCCATCTCCACTCCACCGGCTCGCACACCAAGACCCGACTGGACATCGGCTTCAAGTTCCACCCGCGGGGCTACGAGCCGGAGTACATCAACCAGCCGCTGTTCGCCGGCACGCTCAACATCGACGTGCGCGGCAACCAGGCCGACCAGCGGGTCGAGGCGCTCCAGACGTTGCAGCGGCACGCGAAGCTGGCCCTGTTCGAGCCGCACCTGCATGCGGCCGGCGTCCGGATGTGCCTGGACGCCTTCTATCCCAACGGGCTCAGCGAGACGTTGAGCTGCTCGGGCTACAATCACAGTTGGGTGCGGGCGTACACGTACGCCGACCACGCGTCCCCGCTGATCCCGAAGGGCACCATCCTGCGCATCAGCGGCTACTTCGACACGACCCCGGCGAACCGGAACGTTGCCGACGGGCGGAACTGGTCCGGGCTGGGCCACCGGTCGATCGATCAGATGATGATCAACCTGACCCAGGGCATGTACCTCAGCGACGAGCAGTTCGCCCAGGAGCTGGCGGAGCGGCGGGAGGTGCTGAACCTCAAGGGCGGCGAGTACGTCCTGGGTTGCCCGCTCTGCGGCGATGTCGCGGTCGAAGCGGCCGGGCAGGACCAGCAGTAGCGGCGCCGGCCGAGAGGGTGGCGGCATGAGGAACAGGATGACGAGGCTGAAGGCAGCGCTTGCGCTCGTGCTGGGGCTGGTCGTGCTGCTTGCCGGGTTGCCGGCGGTGCAGGCGCAGATCACGCCGCCGCGGGGGCAGAACGTCGCGCCCGCCTACGAGGGCTGGCAGGAGAACCCGGACGGTTCGTTCAATCTGCTGTTCGGGTACTTCAATCGGAACTGGGCGCAGGAGCTCGTCGTGCCGGTCGGTCCGGACAACCGCATCGAGCCGGGCGGCCCCGACCGGGGGCAGCCCGCCTACTTCTACCCGCGCCGGAACCGGTTCATCTTCAAGGTCCGGGTGCCGGCCGACTTCGGCGACAAGGAGCTGGTCTGGACGCTGACCAGCAACGGCGTGACCGAGCGCGCATACGGCTCGCTGCTGGTCGACTACTTCACCGATGACACCGTCATCATGAACAACAAGGGCGCGGGCGGCGGCGGCGGCGGGCAGTTCGAGCTCGCCGGCAACCAGCCGCCGGAGCTCCGGGTGGACGGTCCGTCGACCCGCCGCGTGGCGGTCGGCGAGCCGCTCCGGCTCAGCGCGTTCGCGAGCGACGACGGGATTCCGACGCCCCGGCCGCTGCCCAAGATTCCGTTCTTCCTGCGGGTGACGCCGGACAGCGCGTCCGGCCTGTGGGTGTCGTGGTTCGTGTACCGCGGCGACGGCGCCGAGGTGACGTTCGAGCCGCGGCAGATCTCCGTGTGGGAGGACATGCGCGACGGGTCGAACTCGCCGTGGGCATCCGGCTGGAGCGCCCCGGCGGCGCCGGCCGACGGGATGTGGAAGGCGTCGGCGACGTTCGACGAGCCGGGAACCTACGTCCTGCGCACCTGGGCGGACGACGGCGGCCTGATGTCCTACGAGGACATCACCGTGGTCGTCGCGGGTTAGGCGCGCACGGCGGCCTCGGCGAGCGCGGTGCGAAGAGGAACCCGCAAACGGCCGCCGGGGTAGAGGCAACGCCCGTCCGATGGAGCGCCGGCAAAGCCGGCGGAAGGCGCGCACAGCGCGCCTCGGCGGGAGTGGCGCGGGGCGCAGGGGTCCCCGCAAACGGACGCCGGGGGTTCGGGGCGCAGCCCCGTCTGATTTTCGATGAGCGCCACTGGAGGAGCGGTGCGGCGGCGGCCCGGGGGCGGCGGATGGGGTGGCGTCGCCGGGGCCGCGCTGCTGGCCGTGACGATCCTGGCCGGGACGGCTCATGCCGGTCAGGCGGCGCCCGGCGACCCGCCGCCCGGCCCGGCACGGGTCGCGGTCGCTCCGTTCGTCAACCTCACCGGCGCCCCGGGCGACCAGTGGATCGGCGAGGGTCTGGTCGAGACGCTGCGGTCGGCCCTGCCGCGCCTGGTGCAGCTCGACGTCGCCGCGGCCGGCCGCGGCGATCGAGGCGGCTCCGGCGCGGGTGCCGACGCGCGCGCCGCGCGGCTGGCCGCCCGCGAGTACGGCGTGCGGTGGCTCATCACGGGCAGCTACCAGCGGACCGGGGACCGGCTGCGCATCGTGGCGCGGCTGGTCGATACGCGCACGGGCGGGGTGGTCGACGCCACGACGGTCGACGGCACGCTCGGCGGACTGTTCGGCCTGCAGGATCGCGTCGTCGACGCGATCACCGCGGCGCTGCGCCGCGCATCCGGCGCCGCGCCCGCGCCGCCTCGCGCTGCGGTCGCCCGGGGCGCCGCTCCGGGCGCCGCCGCCGCCCCACGGGCCGATCCGCCTCCGGCCCCGCCGTCCGAACCGCCGGGCCTCGGTGGGCCGGGACGGATCTTCGGACCGGCGCCGCCGGTTCCGCCGGCCCTCATCGCGCGTGACGAGGCGAATCAGGCGACGGTCCGGGCCGTCCGCCTGACCGAGCCGCTCGATCTCGACGGCCAGCTCGACGAGCGCATCTACCGCGAGCTGCCGCCGGCCTCCGGCTTCATCCAGGTGATGCCGGACGAGGGCGACATCGCCAGCGAGCAGACCGAGATCTGGGTCACGTACGACGATACCAACCTCTACGTGTCCGCCCGCTGCCTGAGCGCGGCGCCGCCGTCCGAGTGGGTCGCCAGCGACATGCGCCGGGACGGCAGCGGGCTGGGGCAGTACGTGGGCATCGTGCTCGACACGTTCTACGACCGCCGCAACGCCGTCGAGTTCGTCGTCAACCCGCTCGGCGGGCGAATGGACGGGCAGATCACGAACGAGCGCGGCTGGAACGGCGACTGGAATCCCGTCTGGAGCGTGCGGGTCGGCCAGTTCGACGGCGGCTGGACGTTCGAGGCCGCCATCCCCTTCAAGTCGCTGCGCTACCGCCCGGGCCGCAATCAGACCTGGGGCTTCAACATCGAGCGCCGCGTCGTCTGGAACAACGAGTACTCGGCCCTCGTGCCGCTCCCGGCGTCCTGGAGCTACAGCGCCATCATGCAGATCTCGCAGGCCGCCACGCTGGTGGGACTCGAGGTGCCGGACGCCGGCCTCAACCTCGAGATCAAGCCGTACGCCATCGCCGAGATGAACGGCGTGCGCAACGCCGCGCCGCGGCTGTCCAACGTCGCGACCGGCGACTACGGGCTCGACGTCAAGTACGGCGTCACGGAGAACCTCGTCGCGGATCTGACGGTGAACACCGACTTCGCCCAGGTGGAGGCCGACGAGCAGCAGATCAACCTGACGCGCTTCAGCCTGTTCTTTCCCGAGAAGCGCGAGTTCTTCCTCGAGAACCAGGGCGTGTTCGCCTTCGGCGGCGAGGCCGGCGCCGGGCAGTTCGCGGGGATCAGCAACACCCCGATCCTGTTCTACAGCCGCCGGATCGGGCTGAGCCGGGGAGCGGAGGTGCCGATCGACGCGGGCGGCCGGATGACCGGCCGCGTCGGCCGCTTCAGCCTCGGCATGATGAACATCCGGACCGCCGACGCGCCCGCCGCCGGTGCGCGCGCCACCAGCTTCTCGGTCCTCCGCGTCCGGCGCGACCTGTTCCGGCGCAGCAACGTGGGCGTCATGTTCACCGATCGTTCGGTGTCGCAGGTGGGCTCCGGGGCGAACCGGGCCTACGGCGTCGATGGCCTCTTCTCGTTCTACCAGAACCTCAACATCAGCACCTACTGGGCGGAGACGCGCACCCCCGGCGCGGATCTCGGGGACGATCAGTCGAGCCACCGCGCGCAGCTCGACTACACGGGCGACCGCTACGGCGTCACGGCGGAGCGGCTGGTGGTCGGCAGCGACTTCAATCCCGAGATCGGGTTCCTGCGCCGCCGCGGCTTCGAGCAGAGCTTCGGCAAGTTCCGGTTCAGCCCGCGGCCGCGGTCGATCGAGGCCATCCGGCAGTTCTTCTGGGAGGGGCAGCTCGACTACATCACGGATCGCGGGGGCGTGCTGGAGACGCGGCAGGCCCGGGGGCGCTTCGCCATCGACTTCGAGAACAGCAACCTGTTCGACGTCATCTACAACCGCAACTACGAGTTCCTCCACGTGCCGTTCCCGCTCGCCCCCGGCGTCACAGTCCCGGTGGGCGGCTACAGCTTCGACGACGTGGAGGTGGGCTACCAGCTCGGGCAGCAGAATCGCCTCGCCGGTCGGGCCTCGGTCCAGCACGGCGGGTTCTTCGGCGGGACCAAGACCAGCGTGAACTTCGGCCTCGGCAGCGGGTTCTTCGGCACGCGCGTGGAGCTGACGCCGCAACTGTCCATCGAGCCCAACGTGTCGTTCAACTGGATCGACCTGCCGGTCGGCAAGTTCAACACGCAGCTCGTGAGCACGCGGACGATCTACGCGCTGAACCCGCTGATGTTCGTCAGCGCGCTGGTACAGTACAACTCCGCGACCCGCAGCGTCAGCACCAACCTCCGGCTCCGCTGGGAGTATCACCCCGGCAGCGAGCTCTTTGTCGTCTACAACGAGGAGCGCGCCGACACCCTCTTGCTGCCGCGGCGGTTCCCCCTCCAGAACCGCGCGCTCATCGTCAAGATCAACCGGTTGTTCCGGTTCTGATTCCCGCCCCTACCGCGAGAGGTCGGCGTGCACGAAGACGCGGTGCCGGTCGGCCAGGTCGCGGGCGGCGGGGGTGACGATCGTGCGGTCGTCGATGACGATGGAGCGCGAGTGGCGGAGCGCCTGCCGCACGTCGTCCTCGCACACGAAGGCGGCGGCCGGCGGCGCGGGTTCCTCGTCGGGGGCCGCGGGCGCCGGCTCCGGAGCCGGCGTGGCCGGTGGGGGAGTCGGCTGCGCCGGCCCGGTCGGACGAGCGGGGGGCGCGGGCTCCTGTGCCCGCCCGCCAACGCCGCGGCTGGCCAGGAACGCGTGCACGCGGTCCGCCAGGGTGTCGCCGTCGAGGCGCGGCGCCGCGGCCGCCGGCGGCGGCTCCGGAAGCCGGGCGTCGGCCGGCGGAGACGCTGCCGGCGCGGAGGTTGCCGGCCGGATCTCGTGGGCCAGCCGCTTGACGTTCAGCAGATGCAGCGGCGAGATGTTGTCCGACGTGATGTTGCCGCCGTAACCGCCGCAGCCCAGCGTCATGGCCGGGTCGAGTCCGGTCGTGAGGCCGATGGAGCCGTGGGTCGTCGGCGTGTTGACGACGATGCGGAACGCAGGCTTGCGGAGACCGAACTCGAGGATGACCGCGTCGTTGCGCGAGTGGATGGACATCGTATGGCCCATCCCGCCGTACCCGAGGATTTCCTTGCAGCGCTCGCACCCGGCCTGCCAGTCGCTGACGACGTAGAACGAGAGCACCGGGCACAGCTTCTCGATCGACAGCGGATGGTCGCGGCCAACGCCCTCGAGCGGCGCGATCAGGACGCGGGTGTCGGCCGGCACCTCGACGCCGGCGCGCTCCGCGATCTCGCGCGCGGGCCTGCCGACCAGAGCCGGATTCGGCAGCGCCTGGGGAGTTACCAGGACCCTGGCCACCGCGTCGGACTCGGCGGGCGACAGGAAGTGGCCGCCGCGGGCCTCGAACTCGCGCCTCACGTCGCCGGCGATCGGTTCGTCGACCACGACCGAGTTCTCGGACGAGCACAGCACGCCGTTGTCGAAGGTCTTGCCCGCGACGATGTCGCGGACCGCTTTCGCGATGTCCGCCGAGCGCTCGATGTAGGCGGGCGCATTGCCCGGGCCGACGCCGTACGCGGGCTTGCCCGCCGAGTATGCGGCCCTGACCAGCCCCATGCCGCCCGTCGCCAGGATGACGGCGATATCGCGATGGCGCATCAGCTCCTGGGTGCCTTCCAGCGCGACGGCCGTCATCCAGCCGATCGCGTGCTCGGGTGCGCCGGCGCGCCGTGCGGCGCGCGCCATGAGGTCGGCGGCGCGGGTGATGCACCGCACGGCGGCCGGGTGGGGGCTGATCACGATGGCGCAACGCGCCTTCAGGGCGATCAGGATCTTGTAGATGGCGGTGGACGTCGGATTCGTGGACGGCACGAGGGCGGCGACGACGCCGAACGGCTCCGCGATCTCGAGCACCCTGCGGTCCTCGTGCCGCCGGATCACGCCGACGGTCTTCATCGGTCGGATGAAGCGATGGACGTCGCGGGCGGCGAAGAGGTTCTTCCGAACCTTGTCCGCGACGACACCGTAACCGGTTTCCTCCGCGGCCAGCGCGGCCAGGGGCTCGGCTTCCGCCGCCGCGGCGCCGGCCGCGGCGTCCACGATCGCGTCTATCTCGTCCTGGGACAGCTCGGCCAGCCGAGCCTGCGCCGCCTTCGCCTGCCGCGCAAGCCTGCGTGCCTCACGAATGGATTGCAGATCGCGGTCGGAGGCTGGACTCATGGCTCCGTGGCACGCGGTTGGCAGGAGGGGTCGGTGAATGGCAGGTGACCGGAAGTCCACGCCGTTCTACGGCGCAGACTCCTAGGCCGAAGGTTCCTTGATGTAGGGCAGTATCTTCTCGACCTCGGTGTGCGGGCGCGGGATGACGTGCACGGCCACGAGCTCGCCGACCCGGCGCGCGGCGGCCGCTCCCGCGTCGGTCGCGGCCTTGACGGCGCCCACGTCGCCGCGCACCATCACCGTGACGTAGCCCGCGCCGATGTACTCCTTGCCGACCAGCACCACGTTGGCCGACTTGACCATGGCGTCGGCGGCCTCTATCGAGCCGACGAGACCCTTGGTTTCGACCATGCCGAGCGCTTCGAGCGTCATCGGTTTCCTCCGCGGCGCGCCGCCGGCCGTCAGCGGGCGCCGGGCGCGCCGGACTGTAACACATTGCAAATCAATGCGACAACAGGCTATCATCAGACTCTTTTCGGCGTGTTCCGCACTCCCAGGCGACACATACTTCGCGGCGAACCTCCCGGTAGCGTGCTGGCCCCGGCATGCGCCTGCAGGTCGTGACAACCGCGACATGAGGTAGAGGCGGATGAGCGTGGTGAGGAGTGGTGTGCTGGGCGTGTGCCTGGCTGGTCTCTGTTACTCGTCGCTGGCGGTGGCGCCGGTGCCGGCGGAACTGGTCCATTTCACGTCGGGACAGGTGTTGGCAATCGAAGGGCATCGCGTGGAGGGTGAGACGGCGGCCCTGACGCTGAGGGGCGGCGGTGAGGTGCTGTTCGACGCACGGCTCATCGACAGCTTCAAGTCGGTGGCCAGTCCGCCCCCGCCCCCTCCCCCCGCCCCGGCCACCGCGCCCCGGCCGCTGCCCGAGACGCCGCACGCGGCCTTGATTCGCGACGCCGCCGACCAGCACGGTCTGGCCGACACGCTGCTGCATGCCCTGATCGAGGTGGAGTCCAGCTATCGGGCGGACGCCGAGTCGCCGTTGGGCGCCAAGGGGTTGATGCAGTTGATGCCGGGCATCCTGGCGCGCTACGGCGTGCGCGACCCCTTCGATCCGGCCGCCAACATCGACGCCGGGGCACGGTACCTCCGCGGGCTGCTCGACGAGTTCGGTATCCGCGGCGGGTTGGCCGCGTACAACGCGGGCGCCGGCTCGGTCCGGAAGTTCGGCGGCGTGCCGCCCTATCCCGAGACCCACCGCTTCGTGGAACGCGTGCTCCGAATCGTCGACGCCGCCCGCTAGGAGTCTGCGCCGTACAACGGCGCGGACTCCCGCACGACGCGCCGCTCATGGAGTTTCGCTGCAGGCTCGGGATGGCGTCGGGGGAGATTGTCGAGGGCGTCTACGCCGCCGAGGACGAGGCGCACCTGCGGCGCGATCTGGAGCGGAAGGGGCTGCTTGTCCTCTCGCTGCAGCGCCGGGGCGGGCTGCGCTGGCCGGGTCGCGCGCTGCGTGGGCGCGGCGTCGCCCAGCGCGAGTTCATCGTCTTCAACCAGGAGCTGGCCACGCTGCTGAGGGCCGGCCTCCCGCTGGTCGAGTCGCTGGACATTCTCAGGCAGCGGGTCGACAACCCCCGGTTCCGCGCGTTGCTCGACGACGTGCACCGCCGCGTGCGGAGCGGCGAGGCCTTGTCGGAGGCTTTCGACGCGCAGGGGGGCGCCGTTCCCGGGGTGTACACGGCGTCGCTGCTGGCGGGCGAGAAGAGCGGGAGTCTCGAGCAGGTCGTGCGGCGCTTCGTGGCCCACGCCAAGGTCATGGCCGAGCTGCGGCGGAAGACGATATCGGCGCTGATCTATCCTGCGATCCTCCTCGGCCTGTCGCTGCTGGTCGTCGCGATCATCGTGCTGCGCGTCGTGCCGGAGTTCGCCGGGTTCTACGGCGGCCTGGGTGCGGAGCTGCCGTTCGTGACACGGGCCATCATGACGGTGTCCGAGCTCCTGCGCGGCTACCTGCTGCCCATCGCGCTCGGGCTGGCGGCCGGCGGCGGCGCGTTGTGGCGCTGGCTGCGGCGGCCGGAGCGGAGCGCGGTCGTCGATCGCCTCCTCCTGCGCATGCCGCTGGCGGGCGCCCTCGCCGGGAAGTACGCGACGTCGCAGCTGTCGCGCACGTTGGCGACGCTCCTCGGCGGCGGCATCCCGCTGGTCACGGCGCTCGACGTGGCGGGCCGCTCGATCGCCAACCGCCACGTGTGCCGTCAGCTCGACGTCGTTTCCAGAGAGGTTCGGGAGGGGCAGGCGTTGTCGGCGTCGATGGCCGCCCGCGGCATCTTTCCCGTCGTCGCCGTCAAGATGGTGGAGGTCGGCGAGGCGACCGGCGCCCTGCAGGAGATGCTCAACAGCGTGGCCGACTTCTTCGACGAGGAGATCGATACGACGCTCGGACGGTTCATGACGCTGCTCGAACCGATTCTGCTCGTCGTCATGGGCATCGTCATCGCGGGCATGCTCATCGCCCTGTACATGCCGCTGCTGCAGCTCGGGGCGCTGGTCCAATGAGCGCATCCGCGGCCGACAGCCGCCGGATTCCGGAGCCGGAGGACCGGGACCCCGGGGCGCTCCTGCGCGAGCAGGCTGCCGGCGTCGGCCACGTCGACAGGGCGGACGAGGCGGCTCGGGCGCGACGGCTGGCCGACCGGTACCGTCTGGAGTACGTCGATATGGACCGGTTCCATATCGACCAGGAGCTGTTCCGGTCGATCCCGGCGGACCTGATGCTGCGCTACGGGTTCGTGCCGTATCGCCGCGATGCCCGCGCGCTCGTGGTCGTCGTGGCCGATCCGACCGATCTGCCCAGGCTCGACGAGCTGTCGCTGCTGCTCGGCTCGCCGCTTACCGTCGCGGTGGGAACGGCATCGGCGATCGAGTCGATTCTCAAGAAGAGCGAGGGCTCGCAGCGCGTCCTCGACGAAGCCACCGAGAGCTTCGAGCTGCAGCTGCTCAGGGAGGACGAGGACGGCGAGGAGAGCCTGACGGTCGAACGGCTGGCGCGCGACACCAGCCCCGTCATCCGGCTGGTCGACTCGATGGTGTACACGGCCATCCAGCGCCGCGCGAGCGACATTCACGTCGAAACGCAGGACGACGCCGTCTGCGTGAAGTACCGCATCGACGGCGTGCTGCAGTCGGCGATGCGGCCGATCGACAAGCAGTTTCACAGCGCCATACTCTCCCGCATCAAGGTCATGTCGGAGCTCGACATCGCCGAGAAGCGGGTGCCGCAGGACGGACGGTTCAAGGTGCGGATGCCCGGCAAGACGATCGACTTCCGGGTTTCGATCATGCCGAGCGTGCACGGGGAGGACGCGGTCATACGCATCCTCGACAAGGAGTCGATCAGCGAGCAGTTCCGCGACCTGCGGCTCGACGTGCTCGGGTTTCCCGACGACGAGCTGCGGCGGTTCCGCAAGTACATCGCCGAGCCGTACGGCATGGTGCTGGTCACCGGACCGACGGGCAGCGGCAAGACGACGACGCTCTACGCGGCGCTGTCGGAGATTCAGACGCCCGAGGACAAGATCATCACCATCGAGGATCCGGTCGAGTACCAGCTCAAGGGGATCACCCAGATCCCCATCAACGAGCGCAAGGGTCTGACGTTCGCGCGGGGGCTGCGGTCGATCCTGCGTCACGACCCGGACAAGATCATGGTCGGCGAGATCCGCGACCCGGAGACGGCGCAGATTGCCATCCAGTCGGCCCTGACCGGGCACCTCGTGTTCACCACGGTCCACGCCAACAACGTGATCGACGTCCTGGGCCGTTTCCTGAACATGGGCGTGGAGGAGTACCAGTTCGTGTCCGCGCTCAACTGCGTGCTGGCGCAGCGGCTGGTCCGCACCATCTGCTCCGACTGCCGCAGACCGGCGCAGGTCGCGCCGCGGGAGCTCGACGAATCCGGCCTCGACCCGGCGCTGGCCCGGCAACACACGTTCCACGAGGGCGGCGGGTGCATCGAATGCGGCGGGACGGGCTACCGCGGGCGCACCGCGATCTGCGAGTTGCTCGATCTGACCGACAACATTCGCGAGCTGATCTTGTCCCGGCGTTCGACGTCGGAGATCAAGAGCGCGGCTCGCGCGGAAGGCATGCGGTTCCTGCGCGAATCGGCGGTCGAGCGCGCCCTCCGCGGCATCACGACGCTGCGCGAGGTCAACAAGGTGACGTTCGTCGAATGACACTGTGGCGAGCGGCGCGCGCCTGGCTGTCGACCCCGGGTCCGACGGCGGCCGTCGAGATCGCGCCCGACGGCGTGACCGCCGTCGCGCTCGGCCGGGAGCGCCCGGTACGGACGGTTCTCGGACACGCCCGGGCGGCATTGCCGCCCGGCGCGGTCACGCCCGGCGTGGCGTCGGCCAACCTGCCAGGTCGCGACGCGGTCGCGGAGGCCGTGCGCAACGTCGTGGCCCGCCTCCCGCGCCGCCCGTCGCGGGTCGGTCTCGTCATACCGGATGCCGCCGCGAAAGTGTCGCTCGTCGGCTTCGAAACCACGCCCCGGCGCACGGCGGATCTGGTGCGGCTGATTCGCTGGCAGCTGCGGGGATCGGTGCCGTTCAAGCCGGACGACGCGCAGGTGGCGTACGCGGCCGGCGCGCCGCTCGCGGACGGCGGCCGGGAATACGTGGTCGTCGCCGCGCGCCGCGACATCGTGCGGGAGTACGAGCGGCCGTGCAGCGCCGCCGGCGTCCGGCCGGGCCTGGTGGGTCTGGCGGCCTTCGGTCTCGTCAACGTCCTGCTGGCCGGCCAGTCGCCGCCCCCCGCGGGAGACTGGCTGCTGGTGCACGCGGCCGCGGGCTACAACTCCGTCGCGGTTCTCCGCGGCGGACATCTCGTCTGCTTCAGGAACCGCCCGGGAGACGGTGCCGGCGATCTGTTGGATCTCGTGCATCAGACGGTGATGTACTACGAAGACCGGCTGGCGGGCGCCGGCCTCGAGGTGGCCTGGGTGGCGGACCGCGGCGGCAGCGGAGCGCAGGGCGGGGACGACGCCCTGACGCAGCGGCTCGCCCGGCGGATCGGCGTCCCGGTCGCGTCTCTCGCCACGGACGCCATCGTTCCGCCGCGGGATACGGACCGTGGCGTGCTGGAGACCCTGGCGGCGCCTGTCGGGATGCTCGTGCGCGAGTGGCGGGCCGCGTGAGCAGATGATCCACGTCAACCTGTCGACCCGACCGTTCTACAACGAACGCGTCGTGCATCTCGTGCTGGGCCTGGTCGGCCTGGCAGCAGGCGCCTTGTTCGTCGCGGGCCTGCTGCAGGCCGCGACGCTCTCGCGGGAGCGCGGGGTCCTCGTGGCCCTGGCCGAACGCGACGAAGGCGCGGCGGCTGCGGCCGACGCCGCCGCGGCGGATCTGCGGCGCCAGGTTCGGGACGAGGATCTGCAGCGACTGGTGGAAGCCGCGGGCGAGGCGAACTCGCTCATCGAGCGCCGCGTGTTCTCGTGGACGGAGCTCTTCAACCGCATCGAGCAGACGTTGCCGGCCGGCGTGATGCTGACCTCGGTACGGCCGGACATCGCCGCGGGCGACGCCACCGTGGCCATCGGCGTGCTCGGGCGCGGCGTCGCCGACATCGACGCCTTCATCGACCGGCTCGAAGCAACCGGGACGTTCGCGGGCATGCTGGCGCGCGAGGAGTCCGTAACGGACGCGGGCACCTATCGCACGCTGCTGGTCGGCCGCTACCTGCCGGCCGCGATCGACGCGTCGTCGGCCGGCGCGGGCCCCGGAGCCGATCGATGAATCTCGTCCGGCGCATAGCGCGCGAGAAGCGCATCGCGCTGGCGGCGGTCGGCGCCGTGCTGCTGGGTGACGTGCTGCTCTACGGCCTCGCCGTCTATCCGCTGCGGGCCGCCGTCGCGCGCGCGGGAGCCCGTGCTGCGGCCGCGGCCGGGACCCTGTCGAGCCGCGAGGCCGAGCTGGGCGCGACCCGCACCCGACTCGCGGCTCAGACGCGGGCCGGAGAGCAGTTGCGGGAATTCTACGACACGCATCTCCCGCGGGATCTGGCCGAGGCGCGTGCGATTACCTACCCGCGGCTTGCCGCGCTCGCCGCCCGGCTGGATCTCGTTCTGGAACGCCGCACGAGCGCCGGCGATCGGGATGACGACGGCCGGTTGGGTCGGCTGCGCACCAACATGCTCCTGGCGGGGGAGTATGCGAACATCCGCCGCTTCGTCGAGGCACTCGAGACGGGGCCGGAGTTCCTCGTCATCGAGGAGGTCGTGCTCAGCCAGCGCGGGGAGGCGTCCGCTGCGGGCCTCGTGCTCACGCTGGGGCTGTCGACCTACTATCGGGTGGAGAGCGGAGCGTAACCGGTGCGACATCGCGCGGCGCCGCTCGTCTGGGCCATCGTCATCGGCGGCATCGCGGGCTGCGGGGGACCGCTGAACAGACCCGCGGGCCCGAGCGACCCGGCGGGCACGAACGGCAGACCTGCGGCCGATATAGTAGAAGAGAGGAGTCTCCACCTGCGTCTGAACGCCCTGTCCGAGCCCCGCCCGGTGCGGACGGTCTCGAGTCGGAATCCGTTCCGCTTCGACCGCCTCGAGCCGGCCGGCGTGCCGTCGCCGACCCGGCGCGTGCCGCAGGCTCGGCGCGAGAGCCCGCGTCCCGCCGCGGCCGAGCGGCCGTCGCGGCTGCGGTTCATCGGGGTCGTCGACGCGCCGCAGAGCGCCGGGTTGATTGCCGTGCTGGCGGACGGGGCCGACGTCTTTCAGGGGCGGGTCGGCGACACGGTCGACGGCCGCTATCGGATAACCCGCATCGCCGGCGACACTGTCGAGATCGAGCGGCTGATCGCCGGGGGGCGCGAGGTCCTGAGGCTGGACGGGCTGCGCTGATTGCAGGATGTGAAGAGCGTGCGGACAAGCTGCAGTGCGTGGTGCCGCGTGGTCGTCCTGGCCGTGGCAGCCGGCTTGGTCGCCGGCTGCGCCACGGGGGCCGCGTTTCGCCACGGCCAGGAGGCGGCACGGAGCGGGGACTGGGACCGCGCCGTCGAGCACTACCGGCGCGCCGTCCAGGAAGATCCGCGCAACGCGGCCTATCGCGCGGCGCTCCGGCGGGCGATGCTCAGCGCGTCGCGGGCGCACCTCGACGAGGCCCGCGCGTTGGAGGCGGACGGCGCGCTGGCCGAGGCCGTGCGCGAGTACCGCATCGCGGGCGAGCTCGACCCGGGCAACACGTACGCGGCGGGACGCGCGCTCGAGATCGAGCGCGCCATTCGCGATCAGCTCGAAGCATCGCGCCCGCCGGCGCCCATCGACGAGATGCAGGACATCGCGCGGCGGGAGATGGGGCCGCCGCTGCTCGATCCGGCCTCCGGCGAGTCGCTGAGCCTGCGCTTCGTCGATCAGAGCCTGCAGGACATTCTCGACTTCATCGGCAACGCGACCGAGATCAACATCAGCTACGACCAGCAGTTCCAGGATCGCGTCTACACGGTCCAGCTCGACGGCGTCACGCTGGAGCAGGCGCTCGACCAGATCCTGATCGCCAACCAGCACTTCTACAAGGTGCTGAGCCCGCGCAGCCTGATCGTGGTCCCGGAGACCCCGCAGAAGCGGCTGCAGTACGAGGATCAGATCATTCGCACCTTCTACATCTCCAACGCCGACGTCCAGGAGCTGTCCACGGTGCTGAACCAGATCATTCGCGGCGGCTCGCAGGCAGGCGTCCAGCCGACCATCGTGCCGAACGTGACTTCCAACACCATCGCCGTGCGGGCGACGCCGGCCATGATGGCGGTCATCGAGCAGGTGATTGCGGCCAACGACAAGCCGCGGGCCGAGATCATCGTCGACATCGAGATCCTGGAGGTCAACCGGGAGCGGGCCCGCGAATTCGGCCTCGACCTGACCCAGTACTCGGTCAGCTCGGTCTACGCGCCGGATGCGGCGCCGGGAAGCGCCGGCGACGGCAATCTGTTCGCCGCCCCGCCGCTGGTCGGCGCCGGCGATTTCTTCTTCTCGATCCCGTCGGTCGCCATCAACTTTCTCGAGACGGACGACGAGACGCGCGTGGTGGCCAAGCCGCAGCTTCGCGGTCAGGAGGGCGCGACGCTGACGCTGAATCTCGGCGACGACATTCCGGTGCCGACCACGGCCTTCACCCCGATTGCCACCGGTGGAGCCACGGTGAACCCGCTGACCTCGTTCAACTACCGTCCGATCGGGGTCATCGTCGAGATGACGCCGCGCGTGACGTACCGGAACGAGATCATTCTCGACCTCGAGGTGGAGAACAGCACGCTCGGCCCGAGCGTGAACGTGGCGGGGCAGCCGCTGCCAACGTTCGGCACGCGGCGGGTGATTACCCGGCTGCGGCTGCGGGACGGCGAATCGAACCTGCTCGCGGGACTGCTGCGGGAGGAGGATCGACGGTCGCTCCGGGGCTTCCCCGGCATCATGCACCTGCCGGTGATCAGGCAGCTCCTGTCGGCCAACGAGGACACCATCAGGCAGACCGACATCATCATGCTCCTCACGCCGCGGATCGTGCGCACGCACGAGCTGACGCAGGAGGATGTCAGTCCGGTGCGCATCGACACGCATGGCGCGCGCGGACGGCTGCGGTCTCTCGCCGGCCGGCCGCAGGCCGTGCGCGACGACGCCGCGCCGCTGCCGCCGCCGCCGGCAGCGGCGGCAGCGGAGCCGCCACCGCCGCGCGCGGCGGCGGATATCGCCGCCGCCGGGACGCTCGTCGTCGGGCCGCGGATCGCCCTCGACCTGCCCGCTCACGATCTGCACGTGGGCGCCGGGCCCTACACCCTGCCCATATCCGTCAGCGGCGCGGCGCAGGTGTCGACCCTGACGCTCAGCCTGAACTACGATCCGAGCCTGCTGCGCGTGAGCGCGGTGCAGGAAGGCAGCTTCATGCGACAGGGTGGCGCCGACGTGACGTTCGCCCAGGAAGTCGACTGGCTCGACGGCCGTGTCGACCTCGCCCTGGCCCGGGCGAGCGATCCCATGGGCGCGTCGGGCTCGGGCCTGCTGGCGGCGGTCGTGGTCGAGCCGTTGCGGCCCGGGCTGGCTACCCTCACGCCCAGCGGCGTGGGTCTGACGCCGGGCGGTGCGCCGCTGGTGCTCGGGTTCGACCTGGCCACCGTGATGGTGCGCCAGGAGTCTGCGCCGTAGAACAACCATGTCGGCATTTCGCCGGGTTGCGCGGCGACACGGCAGCGGCGGCTACTCGTTCGTCGAGCTGCTCGTGGTCAGCGCCCTCCTTCTCATCCTGGCGTCGGCTGTCCTTCCGCTCACGTCGGTGACCGTGCAGCGGCAGCGGGAGATCGAGCTGCGGCGCGCGTTGCGCGAGATGCGCACGGCTATCGATCGCTACAAGGACGCGGTGGATCTGGGCGTCATCGGCGGTGACGACGTGGACCCCCGGAACCAGGGCTATCCCCCCGATCTCGAAACGCTCGTCGAGGGCGTCGAGGCGCTCGACGATGCCGACGGCCGCAGGGTGAAGTTCCTGCGCCGCATTCCATTCGATCCGTTTACCCGCAGCCGCGAGTGGGGGTTGCGGTCGTACGAGGACGAGCCCGACGCGGCCGGCTGGGGCGGCGACAACGTCTACGACGTGTACTCGCGGTCCCGCGGCACCGCGCTCGACGGCACGAGGTACCGCGATTGGTAGGGCGCTTCCGGCGGCGTGACGGGTGGACGCTGATCGAGCTGACCATCGTCATATCCCTCATCAGCATCCTGGCCGCGATTGCGCTCGTCGGCTACCGCAACGCGCTGACGCGCGCGCGGGAAGCCGTCCTGCAGGAGGATCTGTTCCGGATGCGCGAGGCGATCGATCAGCACTACGCCGACAAGGGCGAGTATCCCGCCAGCCTCGACGCGCTGGTTGCCGCCGGCTACCTGCGCGCGGTGCCCGAGGATCCGTTCACGCGCTCCTCCGATTCGTGGCAGACCGAGGCGGCCGAGTTCGACGCCGCGAACCCATTCGAGCAGGGAATATACGACGTCCGCAGCGGGTCCGAGGGAACCGCGCTCGATGGCACGTCGCACAGCGAGTGGTAGGCTGTCCGCCGGTGGGGCGGCCGACAGGGGCTACGCCCTGGCCGCGTTGCTCATCGGCCTGGCCGTCATGGGCATCGTGATGTCCATGGCGCTGCCTGTCTGGAGCCACGCCGCCCGCCGCGAGCGCGAGCTCGAGCTCATCTTCCGGGGCGAGCAGTACGCCCGCGCCATCGGGCTGTACCAGCGGGTCTACGCGGGCGCGTATCCTCCCGATATCGACACGCTGGTCGAGGAGCGCTTCCTGCGCCGCCGCTACCGCGATCCGATGGTGGCCGACGGGGAGTTCCGCGTCGTGTATCAGGCCGAGGCGTCCGAGCTTCTCGGAGACGCCGCCGGGGCGGCCGCGGTCGACGACTCGGGTGGGGCTGCCGGGCCCGGCGCCGCGCGGCGGGCGTCGGCGTTCGCCGCACCGGCCGCGACGCCCTCCGCGGCGGCCCGGCGTTCGCCGGCCGAGGGGTTGCGGGGCGGGGTTGCCGGCGTCGTCAGCAGGAGCGCGGAGGGGGCGCTCAGGATCTACAACGGCAGCACCCGGTACAACGAGTGGGTGTTCGTCCATGCACCGGCGGCGGCCGCGCCGGGCCGATCCGCCGCAGGTGAGCTCGAGGCCGCACCGCGGCCGGGGCGCGTCGGCGCGCCGCAGCTCCTCGGCCCGGCGCGGCCCCTGCGCGCCGACCGACCGCGATGACGGCCGCCGCGCTGCGCCGCCGGTCACCAGCCGGGCGCCACCCCGTCTCACCATATACGGGCTGCTACGGGGCGGCGGCTCGTCGTCGTGTCCAGCCGGGATCGCGGCACAGCCAGCCGCCGGCGGCAACGGCGAGTCCGCCCCACAGCCACGCCCGGCCGACCGATCCGAATAGCGCGGCCCCGGCCGCGAACAGCGTGGCGTACACCAGGACGCTGCCGGCCGCCCAGCGCAGCAGTCCCGGCCGCAGGCGTTCCGGCGCTTCGCCCCCGGCGCGCGCCGCCACGGGCGCCCAGCCCGGTCCGCCGGGGCGCACCCGCCGGTAGAACGCGACGAGATGGGACATCGGCTCGGGTGGGGTCAGCCAGGTCGCCGCGAGCCACCAGGCGGTAGTCCAGGGCACCAGATACAGCAGCGTCTGCGGGAACTCGACCGTCGTCAGCAGCCGCATGCCGACGAACCCGACGGCCGCAGCCAGCAGCGCGGCGATCTCCGAGAAGGCGTTGACCCGCCACCAGTACCAGCGCAGGATCAGGACGAGCCCGATTCCGGCCCCGGATTCCAGCGCGAACTCCCATGCCTGCCTGACGCTCTCGAGCCGGAACGTCAGCGCGCCGCTCAGCAGCATGATCCCGACGGTCACGGCGCGGGACACCGCGACCAGCTCGGCCGACCCGGCCCGCGCTCGCACGAAGCGGGCGTAGACGTCGTTGACGAGATACGAGGTGCCCCAGTTGAGCTGGGTCGACACCGTCGACATGTACGCGGCCACGAACGCGCCGATGAGCAGGCCGCGCCAGCCCGCCGGCAGGTGGTCGCGCATGACCAGGGCATAGCCGGACTCGGGGTCGGCGATGTCCGGATACAGCACCAGCGACGCCAGCGCCACGACGATCCACGGCCAGGGCCGCAGGCAGTAGTGGGCGATGGCGAACCAGAGCGTCGCCAGCAGCGCGTGGCGCTCGCTGCGCGCGGACATCATGCGCTGGGCCAGGTACCCGCCGCCGCCTGGCTCCTGGCCCGGATACCAGCTGGCCCACCACTGGACGCCGAGGAACGCCACGAACGCGGAGAGCGACAGCGCGAGCGTGGGCGCGTCGGATGCGCCGGCGCCGAAGGACGGCGCCACGCGCAGCGCTTCGTCGGGGAGCCGCTCGGCGAGTCCCGCGAGGCCCCCGACGCCGGGCGCGGCGAGCGCGAAGTGCGCCAGCGCCCAGGTTCCGGTCAGGGCAACCGCGAACAGCAGGAAATCACTGACGACGACGCCTCGCAGACCGGCCAGGGCCGCATAGCAGCCCGTGATGGCCAGCCCCAGCAGGACCGCCGTGAGCCGCTCCCAGCCGAGCACGACGGCGAACACCTTGGCCAGGGCCAGGTTCACCCAGCCGATGATCAGGCAGTTGATGGGCAGCCCCAGATAGAGCGCCCGGAAGCCCCGCAGAAAGGCTGCCGGCCGGCCCGTGTACCGCAGCTCCGCGAACTCGACGTCGGTGGTGATGCCGGCGCGGCGCCACAGGCGCGCGAAGAAGAACACCGTCAGCATCGTGCCTAGCGCGGCGTTCCACCAGAGCCAGTTGCCGGCGAGGCCGCTCGCGGCGACGATGCCGGTCACGGCCAGGGGTGTGTCCGCGGCGAAGGTCGTCGCCACCATCGACGTGCCGGACAGCCACCAGGGCAGATCGCGTCCCGACAGGAAGAACTGCTGCGTGCTGACGCCGGCGCGGCGGCGCAAGGCGACACCGACCGCCAGCGGGAGCGCGGCGATGCCGAGCACGAGCATCCAGTCGAGGCCGGTGAGCGACATCGTTCAGGTCAGGGCGCGCAGGACGGCGTCGTGCAGCGCCGGTCGAACACGCAGAATCGCCTCGTTGGCGCGCGTCGGGTGCACGCGGTTCGTGAGCAGGACGACGTACACGTCGGCCTGCGGGTCGATCCAGAGCGACGTGCCGGTGAAGCCGGTGTGCCCCACGGCCGCCTGCGACATCCGCGTGCCGCACGACGAGGTGGGCAGCATCGTGTCCCACCCCAGGGCGCGGGAGCTGCCCGGCACGTCGGTGCGGGTCATGAAGCGGCGGAACGACGCGGCGCGGACGATGGACGGTCGGTCCCGGAAGCCCGCGGCGATCGCGCGCGCGAAGCGGCCGACGGCCGCGGCCGTGCCGAACAGGCCGGCATGGCCAGCAACGCCCCCCAGCGCCCAGGCGTTCTCGTCGTGCACCTCGCCGACCAGCAGCCGGCCGCGCCACGCGTCGACCTCGGTCGGCGCCGTGCGTCCGCGCCAGGCGGCCGGCGGCTGGTAGCGCAGCTCGCCCCAGTCGTGCTGCTCCGCGACGGCTCGGAACGCGGCCTCGAGCGTCACGCCGTACACCTGCTCCAGGATGAAGCCGAGCAGGATGAAGCCGAGGTCACTGTACACGGACGCCGAGCGCGGAGTGTACTCGAGCGGCAGCGTCGAGATCGCGCGCTCGAACTCCGCACGCCCCCGGCAGTCCCGGAAGAACGGCAGGTGGGCGGTCAGTCCCGAGGCATGCTCGAGCAGATCGGTCACCGAGACGGCGGCCCGGTCGGCCCCTCGCCAGTCGGCCAGCCAGCGGGTCAGCGGCGCATCCAGATCGAGCTGCCGCCGGTCGACGGCCTGCATCGCCAGCGTCGTCGTCGCGATGACCTTCGTCAGCGACGCCAGGTCGAAAACCGTGTCGATCGTCGCCGGCGGGGCATCCGGGGCCAGGCTGAGCGAGCCGAACGCCTGCCTCCAGAGCGTCGCGGTCGAGCTGCCGACCTCGACCACCGCGGCCGGAAACGCGCCGCCGCGCACGCTCTCCGCGAGGATGGCTGCGGGCGCGGCCAGGCTCGTCACCCGGAGCCCCCGGATGCCGGCGCGCCGCGCTGCAGGGCGCTGACGGCCCGGCCGGCGGCGTACGTCGTCACCGATCCGATCAACGCGTACCACTGCCAGGAGACGTCCGTGGCGGCCCTGACGGCGAGCAGGACGGCGGCGCCGGCCGCGAGGCCGGCGATCGGGGTGGCGGCCCCGGCGCGGGTCGTCAGGAAGCACAGGGACAGGGCGCCGAGCAGGAGGCCGCCCGTGAACGATTGAATCCCCAGCGCCTCGTCCACGACCCGCTGCGAGAGGGCGATGGCGGCCAGCGCCACGAGCACCTGGACGGCGCCCCACCCGACCGTGGCCCAGCGGGCGGCGCGGAGATAGTGGCTCTCCGACCGGGCGCCGCGCGTCAGCGGCACGTAGAAGTCCCCGACGGTCGAGGCCGCGGAGGAGTTGAGCGACGACGAGAGCGTGGACATCGCTGCCGCCACCATCGCCGCCACGACCAGCCCCTTGACGCCGGTCGGGAGGTGGCTCGTGATGAACAGGGGGAACACGCGGTCCGTCTGCACCTGCCCGCCGCTCGACACGGCCGCGAGCGCGGCGGGATCGTGGGCCGTGTAGTAGGTCCAGAGCATGAGGCCGATCAGCAGGAGCAGCCAGAACTGGATGAGGACGACGAAACCGCTCGCCACCAGCGCGCGGCGGGCGTCGGCTGCCGAGCGGCAGCACAGGTAGCGCTGCACGAGGAGCTGGTCGGCGCCGTGGGTAGCCGCGGTGATGAAGGCGCCGCCGACCAGCCCCGACCAGAACGTGTAGCTCCGGGAGAGGTCCAGGGCGAAGTCGAACAGCCGGAGCTTGCCGGCCGCGTCGGCGCGGGCCGCCACCTCGGCGCAGCCGCCCGGAATCTCCGCCAGCAGGATGACGCCGGCCAGCAGGGCCCCGCCGAGATAGACGACCATCTGCGCCACGTCCGCCCAGACGACCGCCAGCATGCCGCCCAGCAGGGTGTAGAGCAGGGTCGCGGCGCCGACGATGGCGATCGCGGCAACGAGCAGCGCCGTGGAGCTGTCGAGCGCCGGCGCAACGGCGCCGGCCAGCCTCTCGGCCGCCGGCACCGTCGCCAGCACGGCGGCGAGGACCAGCCCGGTGGCGAACAGCCGGAGCCCGTCGGACAACGAGCGCGTCGTCAGGAACAGCGAGGCCGCCACGCGCCCGGCGGCGCTGCCGAAGCGGGCGGTGAGGAGCTGGTGGACCGTGAGCAGCTCGCTGCGGAAGAAGACCGGCAGCAGCACCAGCGCCACGAGCACCCGCGCGACAACGTATCCGAGGGCGAGCTGCAGGAAGGTGAGGTCCGCGCCGAACGCGTACCCGGGCACGCTGATGAGCGTGATGGTGCTGGTCTCGGTCGCCACGATCGACCCCAGCAGCGCCCACCACGGGACCTGCCTGCCGGTCAGGAAGTAGTCGCGGATGCTCCGCTGCCTGCGCGAGAAGCGGGCGCCGAGCCAGACGACGGCCGCGACGTACAGCACGAGCACCAGCAGGTCGGCAGTCTGCATCAGAGGCGCGCCGGGGGGCGCCACGCGAGGTCAGCGCGAGCGGAAGCTCGCCCGCGGCCGCGGTTCGACATCTTCGCCGATGGCCGCCCGCACCGACCCATGGGCCTCTCGAAGCCGGGCCAGCGCCCCGGCGCACGGTTGCCCGGTCTTCTGCATGACGATGGCGGCCTTGACGTTCCAGCGGGCCTGGCGCAGCAGGACTTCGGCCTCTTCATGGTCCAGCCCCGTCACGGTCGTGACGATGCGCCGCGCGCGGTCGCGCGCCTTCTCGGACCCTGTCGTCAGGTCGACCATCAGGTTGCCGTAGGTCTTTCCCATGCGCACCATCGCGATCGTCGTGAGCATGTTGAGCACGATCTTGGTCGCGGTCCCCGCCTTCAGGCGCGTCGATCCGGCGATGACCTCGGGGCCGACGGACGGCGCGATGACGACGTCGACGAAGGTCTGCAGCTCGGTGCCCGGCCAGCAGGTGACGAAGATGATCCTGACGCCGTTGCGTCGCGCCCGCGACAGGGCGCCGCGCACGAACGGCGTCATGCCGCTCGCCGATACGCCGACCAGGACGTCCCTGCGGGTCGGCCGCAGCCGCGCGATCGATCGGGCGCCTTCCTCGTAGTTGTCCTCGACGCCCTCGCGCGCCTGGAAGAACGCCCCGCGTCCGCCCGCCATGACGGCCTGCACCAGGCTCGACGGGGTGCTGAAGGTGGGCGTCATCTCGGCGGCCTCGAGCACCCCCAGGCGACCGCTGGTGCCGGCGCCGACGAAGAAGAGGCGGCCGCCCTTGCGCAACGCGGACGTCAGGAGGTCCGCGGCCATCGCGATGCGCGCGCGTTCACGCTGGACGCTGGCGACGACCTTGCCGTCCTCGCTGAGCATCAGCTGGACGATCTCCTCGGTCGACGCCTTGTCCAGCTCGACGCTGGCCGGGTTGATCGCCTCGGTCGGCAGGTCTTTCCATTTCGAGGAAGTGGACATCGGCGTTGGCTGCCGGCGCGCGGTGGTTATGTGTAACGAATGTGCCCGGGGAGGTCAAGCGTAGTTGCGGCGTTTGACTTCGCGCGTGGCGAGATATATAAATATCGGTTGTTTCGAGTTCGAGGCAGAGTTCATGCACACCAATCGTGTCGTGCCCGATCGGCCCGCTCGCATGATGCCGACGACGACCGGCCCGACCGGGCCGGTCCTGCGTGGCGGGTGATGTAGCCGACACCGATTGGGGGAATCCCAGCAGGCCATCATCCGACACCGGGTGATGGCCTTTTTCATTGCAGACCACGGACTGGTGCGTCATGCCCGCACGCGACCTTGAGAACGGCACGAGCAGCCGCCCGCTCGGCGTGGCGCTCGTGGGTTTCGGCACCGTCGGCCAGGCGGTGGCCCGCATTCTCTGCAACGGGTCGCACGGCCGCCTGCTGCTGACGCACGTCTGCAATCGCCGGGTCGAGCGGAAACGGGCGGGCTGGGTGCCTGCCGGCGTGACCTGGACGGACGATATCGAGGCGGTGCTCGACTCGCCCGCGGACGTCGTCGTGGAGCTCATCGGCGGCCACGACCCGGCCGCGAGCTGGATTCGCCGGGCCCTCGAAGCCGGGAAGTCGGTCGTCACGGCGAACAAGCAGGTCATCGCCGAGCAGGGCGCCGAGCTCGAGGCGCTTGCACGGCGCCGGGGGCGGCGGCTGCGCTTCGAGGCCGCCGTGGCGGGCGGCATTCCAATCATTCACGGCCTGCAGGAGGGTCTGGCGGGCGATCGCCTGTTCCGTGTGCTCGGGATTCTCAACGGCACCTGCAACTACATCCTCACGCGCATGGAGGCCGACGGGGTGTCGTTCGATGCGGCGCTCCGCGAGGCTCAGGAGCTGGGCTACGCGGAGGCCGATCCGGCGGCGGACGTCGACGGCTTCGACGCGCAGGCGAAGCTGGCCATCCTGTCGGCCGTCGGACTGCGCCGCCCGATCGGGGCGAGCAGCATTCCCCTGCGGACGATCACGACGATAGACGCCGTCGACTTCGCGTACGCGAAGCAGCTCGCCTGCACCATCCGGCAGGTCTCGCGGGCCGAGCACGATGGAGACGGGCGGGTGCTCGCTGCCGTGCAGCCCATGCTCGTGCCGCGGACGTCGGCGCTGGCGCAGGTCAGCGGCAGCCGCAACGTGGTCGTCGTGGAGGGCGCGGCGGGAGGCGAGACGGCCTTCTTCGGACACGGCGCCGGCGGCGACCCGACGGCTGTCGCCGTGGTCTCGGACCTGGAGTCGATCGCGCGGGGGAGCGGCGACCCCGCGGCGCGGCTCGCGGCCGGGCCGGCGGCAAGCGCCGTGCAGGACTTCGTTTCGCCGCACTACGCCCGCTTCATCATCAACGATCGGCCGGGGATTGTCGCGGCGCTGGCGGGTGTGTTCTCGCGACACGGCGTGAACATCGACGCGGTGCTCCAGCAGCCCGGCTGGCCCAAGACGAATCTGCCGTTCGTCATGACGCTGAACGCCTGCAGCGCGGCGGCGGTGCATGCCGCGCTCGCCGAAGCGTCCGCGTTCGACTTTCACGTCCGGCCGCCGCTGTGGATGCCGGTGTTGACCCCGAGGCAGCAGACATGAGCTATTTCACCGGTCTCCGCTGTTCGTTGTGCCAGGAGGTCTTCCCGGCAGAGGCGCTGTATGTCTGCGACAAGTGCCTCGGGCCGCTCGAGGCGACCTACGACCTCGACGGAATCGGGCGGCGGGTCACCCGCGAGCTGATCGCCGCACGCCCCGGCAACCTGTGGCGCTACCGGGAGTTCCTCCCGATCGAGGGCGAGCCGCGCACCGGATTCCACGCGGGCTGGACGCCGCTGATTCGCGCCGACCGCCTGGCACGGGAGCTGGGGCTTCGGGAGCTCTACCTGAAGGACGACTCGGTCAACCATCCCACGCTCTCGTACAAGGACCGCGTCGTCTCCGTGGCGGCCACGCGGGCCGTGGAGCTGGGAATCACGATCTTCGGCTGCGCCTCGACCGGCAACCTCGGCAACAGCGTGGCCGCGCACGCCGGGCGCCTGGGGCTGGCGTGCTACGTGTTCATTCCACAGGACCTCGAGCCCGGCAAGATCCTAGGCTCCGCCGTGTCGGGTCCCCACGTGGTCGCCATCGACGGCACGTACGACGATGTCAACAGGCTGTGCACGCAGGTCGGCGACCGCTACGGGTGGGGGTTCGCCAACATAAACCTGCGCTCGTACTACGCCGAGGGAGCGAAGACGTACGGCTTCGAGATCGTCGAGCAGCTCGGTTGGCGCTTCCCGCAGCACGTGGTCTGCCCGGTCGCGGGCGGCACGCTGCTGCCGCGGATCGGCCGCGGATTTCGCGAGTTGCGCGACGTGGGGCTGGCGGACGGTCCGTTGCCGCGCATCCACGCCGCGCAAGCCGCGGGATGCGCCCCGGTCATCCATGCGCTGGAGAACGGTCTCGAGCATCCCGAGCCGGTCAGGCCGAACACGATTGCGAAGTCGATCGCCATCGGCAATCCGGCTGACGGGTATCACGTGCTGCAGACGGTCCGCGGCACCGGGGGCAGCGGGGCGGCCGTAGGCGACGCCGAGATCCTCGATGCCATCACGCTGCTCGCGCGTACCGAGGGCATCTTCACCGAGCCCGCGGGCGGCACGACGCTCGCCGCGGCGATTCGACTCGTTCGCGACGAGGTGATTCCGCGAGAGGAATCCGTCGTCGTGTGCATCACCGGCAACGGCTACAAGACTGCCGACGCCATGGCGGACACCGTGCCGGGACCGCGGCGCATCGGCCGGTCGCTGCGGGAGTTCGAGGCGTATCTGAGCGACCGGCACGAGATTCACCAGCGTGCGGATGGCGGATGAGATGCGAGACGCCGCCGCGTGCTCCGAGATAGTCGAGGCCGAGGGCCACCTCGTCGACTCGCAGCTCCTCAACGTGATCTTCGACAAGGTCATCGAGCGGCGCTCCAGGTTCGAGGTGCTGCGGTTCGATATCGGCCGGACCAACGAGGAGTTCTCGCGCCTGGAGCTGAAGGTCACGGCCCCCGAGCCGGCGGTCCTGCGCCAGTTGCTCGAGGACCTGATGCCGCTGGGATGCCACGCCCAGCCGCTGCGCGACGCGCTGCTCAGGCCGGCCGAGGCCGACGGAGTGGTTCCCGACGACTTCTACTCGACGACGAACCACCAGACGTTCGTCCGCCACGGAGGCCGGTGGCTGGCCGTCGGCGCGCAGCGCATGGACGCGGTCGTCGTCGTTCACGAGGGCCGTGCGGTCTGCCGGAAGCTGCGCGACGTTCAGCGCGGCGAGCGGGTGGTCTCCGGCGTCTCCGGCATCCGCGTCTCTCCCGAGTTCCGCGAGCGCGACAGACTGGGGTTCGCGTTCATGACGAACGACGTGTCGACCGAGCGCCGGGTCGAGGTCAGTGCGTCGAAGGTCGTGGCGATGATGCGCGACGTCAAGGCGCACGGGGGGCGGATCGCCTTCGTCGCGGGGCCGGTCGTCGTGCACAGCGGCGGCGGCGGCTACTTCACGGACCTGATTCGCGGGGGGTTCGTGGACGTGCTGCTGGCGGGCAACGCGCTCGCCGTCCACGACGTGGAGCAGGCCTTGTTCGGCACCTCTCTCGGCGTGGATCTGGAGGCCGGCGTCGCCCGGGACGAGGGGCACCGGAACCACATGCGGGCGATCAACGCCATCAACCGCGCGGGCGGGCTGCAACCGGCGGTCGAGGGCGGCACGTTGCGGTCGGGGATCATGTACGAGCTCATCGTCCGCGACATTCCGTACGTGCTCGCCGGCAGCATCCGCGACGATGGCCCGCTCCTGGACACGGAGATGGATCTGATCGCAGCGCAGGATCGGTATGCCGGCGAGCTGGTCGACGTCAAGATGGTGGTGATGCTGTCGACGATGCTCCACAGCATCGGGGTGGGGAACATGCTGCCGTCCCACGTGCGCGTCGTCTGCGTCGACATCAACCCCGCGGTGGTCACCAAGCTCGGCGACCGGGGGTCGTCGCAGACCGTCGGGATCGTGACCGACGTCGGGCTGTTCCTGCACCAGCTCGCCACGCAGCTGGGAGCGCTGGACGCCGGGGCGCGGCGCGCTCGGCAGGGAAGTGAGGCTGACGTGTGACAGGCTCGAGTACGGTGCACAGCGGGATCATCGTCAAGAAGTACGGGGGCACGTCAGTTGCGACGCCCGAGCGGATCAGCGCGATCGCGGAGGGGGTGGCGCAGCAGGTCGGCGGCGTGCGGGGGCTCATCGTCGTGCTGTCGGCGATGGGGAAGTCGACGGACGAGCTCGTGGCGCTGGCGCATCAGGTGTCCAGACGGCCGGCGGGCCGCGAAATGGATCTCCTGCTGGCCACGGGCGAGCAGGTGTCCGTCTCGCTGCTCGGGCTCGCCCTGCAGGACCGCGGGGTGGCGGCCGTGTCGCTGACCGCCGCGCAATGCGGCATCCGCACCGACAGCGCGTTCAACGTCGCGCGGATTCAGTCCATCGACACGGAGCGGATTCTCGCGGAGCTGGAGGCCGGCCGGGTCGTGATCGTCACGGGCTTCCAGGGCGTGACGACGGATCATGACATCACGACCCTGGGCCGGGGCGGCAGCGACATCACGGGCGTCGCGGTGGCGGTGGCCGTGGGCGCCGACGCGTGCGAGATCTGCACGGACGTCGACGGCGTGCTCACGGCCGATCCCAACCTGGTGCCCGCCGCGCGGCTGTGGCCCGAGATCAGCTACGAGGCAGCCATCGAGATGGCGTCGAGCGGCGCCAAGGTGCTGCATCCCCGGGCCGCCGAGCTGTGCATGGCGTACGACATTCCGATCCACGTACGGTCGAGCTTTCACGCGCGCGAGGGCACGTGGATCCGCGGGAGCGACGATATGGTGATGGAGCAGGCCGAGGTCGTGGGTGTGAGCAGCGACAGGAAGATCGCCAAGATCACGCTGCGCGAGGTGCCCGATGAGCCGGGTCTGGCGGCGCGCGTGTTTCAGGATCTGGCCGGCGAGGACATCTGCGTGCGGCTGATCATCCAGAGCGCGAGCTCGGAAGGGCGGGGACGCATCACGTTCGTCCTCGACGAGGAATTCGCCGAGCAGGCGGCGCACCTGGTCGAGCAGTGGAAGTCGGCCGGCATCGCCAGCGACGGGATCGTCGACCACGACGTGGCGAAGATCTCCATCGTGGGGTCGCGCCTCGCGTCGACCCCCGGCCTGGCGGCGCGCATGTTCTCGGCGCTCGCGCGGGAGGAGATCAACATCGACTGCATCAGCTCCTCCGAGATGAAGGTGGCCTGCGTGATCGCGGGCGAGCACGTCGAGCGCGCCGTGCGCGCCGTTCACGACGAGTTCTTCCCGCCGGAGCCAGCGCGATGACGACGCGGCAGCCCGCCAGGCGGATCGATGTCGGCATCCTCGGCGCGACGGGGATGGTCGGCCAGGAGTTCATCGCGCAGCTCCAGGGGCATCCCTGGTTCAGCCTCACGTGGATCGCGGCCAGCGAGCGGTCGCGGGGGCGCCGGTTCGCCGACGCGACGGACTGGCGGCTGCCGGTGCCGCGTCCGGCGGCGGTGGCGGACATGGTCGTGGACGCCGTCGTTCCGGATCGGGCACCCCAGGTCGTGTTCTCGGGACTGGACTCGTCGGTCGCCGGCGAGGTGGAGGCCGCGTTCGCGGCGGCGGGCCACATCGTGGTGAGCAATGCGCGCAACTACCGCATGGACGCCGACGTGCCGCTGCTGGTGCCGGAGATCAACCCGGACCACCTGGAGCTGCTGTCCGCGCAGCGGACGGCAAGACGCTGGCCCGGCCGCATCGTCACGAATCCGAACTGCTCGACCATCGTCCTGACGATGGCGCTGGCCCCGCTGCGGCGGTTCGGGCTGCGCTCCGTCAACGTCACGACGTTGCAGGCCGTCTCCGGCGCCGGGTATCCGGGCGTCCCTTCCCTCGACATCGTCGGGAACGTGATTCCGTTCATCGGCGGCGAGGAAGAGAAGATGGAGACCGAGACGCAGAAGATCCTCGGCTCGCTCGCGCAGCGGCAGGTCGAGCCCTACCCGGTGACGGTGAGCGCGCACACCACACGCGTCGGCGTCACCAACGGGCACACGGGAATGGTCTCGGTCGGCTTCGAGGCGGCGCCCGCCGCCGCCGAGCTCATCGACGCGTTCAGGTCGTTCTCGGGGCGGCCGCAGGCCGAGGAGCTGCCGAGCGCGCCGCCGCGGCCGGTCGAGTACCTCGACGAGGCGAGCCGGCCGCAGCCGCGTCTCGACGTCGACCGCGGCAACGGCATGACGGTGAGCGTGGGGCGCCTCCGGCCGTGCCCCTTGCTCGACTACAAGTTCGTCGTGCTGGGGCACAACACCATCCGCGGCGCCGCCGGGGCGGCGATCCTCAACGCCGAGCTGATGCTGATCGACGGCCTGCTGGATTGACGGGGGAGCGCGGGGCCGTGCCCCGCGCTCCGTCCCGGGCTAGCCCGCCAAGCGTCTCCTGCGGCTCCGGTTGGCGCCCAACCAATCCTGCAGGAGTCCGCGCCGTTCTACGGCGCGGACTTCTAGTTGGCCGCGACGTTGCCGGCCACGTAATCGACCGCGATGCGAATCGGGTTGGCGCTGCTGCCGAGCAGCGGCGTCGAGGGCAGGCGCTCGGCGGCGGGGTCGAGCATGGCCCTGATCTCGAGCTGGCTGCCCTCCGGGAGGCTCAGCGGCGCGTCGAACCAGAAACGCGTCGTCCAGCCCGAATCCGGCTCGCGCAGCCAGAGCATGGGGATGCGGGACCCGTCCGGCTTCACCGCCTCGATCCGGATCTCTGACGATTCGATGTCGATCTCCGGCAGAAGCGCCAGCAGGCTCAGATCCTGCTCGACCTCGTGGGTGAACGTCACCTCCCGGCCGCTCACGGTCTCCGGAGACATCACGAGCATCGACTCGATGCCGGCCTCGGGGCCGTCCGCGACATAGAGGCCGACCCGGCTCTGATCGGCGAACTCCTGGCCTTCGGTAATCCAGGTCTTCTTGTACTGGATGCGCAGCACGAGATCGCTGCCCTCAGGCAGCGAATAGCCCATACCCCGGGTCTGGACGGGCTCCTGGCCCGGGATCCAGACGGCTATGGGCGGCGCCGGCGGGAAGTCGCCCGCGTCCGGCGGGCCGAACCCCACGCCGGCGTCGGCTTCGTCCAGCGTCCGGGCGGTCCCTGTCGTGTCGACGAACACGGCGGCGCTGCGCACCACGGCCGTCGCGCCGGGCTTGAAGTCGATGGCGTTGAGCGACTGGTCGGGGGCCGTGCCCCCGGGCAGCACGAAATAGCGAATGGCCTCGCTGGTGCCGGCATCGAGCGTGAACGGCTCCGGCATCTCGAGCGCCGCCGTCGGCTCGCCGAGCGCCCACTCCGTGGCGGCCTCGGGCACGGGCGGGACCTGATCGCGCGGACCCTGCGGGTAGCCGCCGCTGGACCACTCGAGAATCATGTCCATGTCGCGGGCCGACAGGGCGTGGCCGTTCCGGAACGATCCGAACCCGTCCTCCGCCTGCCACGGCGGCATCCGCAGCCCGAGGATCTCTTCCCGAATAGACTGCGTCCAGGGGAAGGCGGACCGGTAGGTGACGAGCGACATCGGCGCGACGCCGCCTTCCATGTGGCAGCTTCCGCACTGGTCGCGAAAGATCGGGAACAGGTGCTCGTTGTAGTTCCAGCGGGAGTTGATCGGCGTGTGACCGTGGGGGACGGATCCGGCCGCAACCACGAATGCCATGGCCAGCGTCAGCAGCCACCACCTGTAGCGTTGCATGGGGGCTCTCCTCCTTGCGTGTTGCGTAGCTGTCCGGTTGTCGGTTCGAGCTATGGGCGCTATGGCGCGTCCTGGTACACGCGGGCGATCTCGCTCGCGGCCGTGCCGAAGATGTCGTACGCGCCGCTGACCTGCTGCCGGTTGCCGAGATCGCCGTACCAGTCGAGCAGCCAGGCCGAGCGCACGAGGTGGCGCACCGCGATCCTGACGTCGTCGCGCGCCCTGCCCGAGAGCTCCTCGGCCCGGTCGCCCAGCGCCAGCGCCAACTCCTTCGCCTGCAGGGCCGGAATGAAGAGCTCCGCGAACGCGCCGCGTTCGATCAGGGCCTGCAGCTCCTCGTCGCGCTCCGCGATGGCCGTCACGATGTCCGCCGTCAGCTCGGGAATCGGCGGGCGAATGCGGGCGGCCAGCGGGACCGACGCCGGCGCTCCCGTCATCACCGTGGACGGCCGTATCACGTCGGCGTCAGCCGCGGCGGGAGCGGCTGCCGGCGCGGCCGACGAGTACTCGGCGAAGATGAAGTCGAAGCGCTCCTCGGGAAAGTCCTCGACGAACACCACCTTGGCCGTGACCTCGGTCGGGATCGCGAGATCGCCGACGAGCGCCTCCAGATACGCGCCGTCGGGCGCCGCGACGAGGTCGAAGGCCGTGACCTCGATGAACTCGTCCGTGGCCTCGTCGTAGTCCTCCTCGAGCACGGCGCGGCCCGTCCACCCGCTGACGTCGACCGGCTCGCGGTAGTTGTCGGTCGCGAACAGGCGGAAGACCCCGTCCTCGGGATAGGTCCCCTCGATGTGGTGGAAGCTGTCCGGGGCCATGAACACGATGCCCCCCTGCCGGGGAGAGTGGTCCATGTGGGCGCCCGGCGCGGCGTCCACGACACCGCACGTCAGCATCTCCGAGCCGTAGTACGGGTTGCGCACCGGCCCGTCGCGCTGCACCCAGTTGGAGCCGTTGTCGTACATCGGGCAGTAGGCCCGCGCGAATCCCTGCGGCAGGTCGAGCGCCGCGAGATACTCGGACAGCGGCTTGAACCGGGTCCGCATCAGCTCGATGTTGTCGGCGCGGGCGACCGATCGCACGAGCGGTTGGGTGATCGGATCGGCGAGCGTGACCAGGCTGTCGAGCGCCGCCTTCGCGTCGTCGTAGTTGTCGGCGGCCAGCGCCTCCTGGGCGAGCACGTACCCCTCGAGTTGCACGTCGAGAGGAGCCGAGATGCCGTTGAACGGCTCCTCGGGCTGCTGGGCGGCGTGAGCGAACCCCGCCGAGACGGGCAGCAGAAGCACAAGGGCGGCGGCGATGACGTCGGTCCGAATCATCCGAGGCATAGGCTCCTCGCGTCAAGTAAGAGGGTGGCAGCGGCTCCGGCCGGGCACCATCGACTAGGCTAGTAGTATACAACCCCGGCGGCTCGCCGGCGTCTGTGGGCCGGAGCGGCGATGACGACGACGCCAGAGGATGCAACGCCGCACGCGGCAGCCAACCGCGCCCTGGCGGAGGGGTATCTCGACGAGCTGCGCGGGGTTCGCCGGCTCGCCGCCAACACCCTGGAGAGCTATGCCAGGGACCTGGCGACGCTGCTGCGCTTCGCCGCGGGCCAGAAGGCGCGGGTGGACAGCCTGTCCCGCGACGATCTCGACGCCGCCGTGCACGACCTGATGGCCGCCGGCCTGGCCCCCCGCTCCGTGGCGCGCTTCGTGGCGTGTGTCCGCGGCTTCTACCGGTTTCTCGTGCGGGACGGCCATCTGCACGTCAACCCGGCCGACGATCTGCACGCCCCCCGCGCCTGGCCCGCGCTGCCGAAGTTCCTGTCCGTCGAGGAGGTCGATCGCCTGATCGAGCAGCCGGACGCGACCACGCCGGCCGGCCTGCGGGATCGGGCCCTCATCGAGCTGCTGTACGCCACCGGCATGCGGGTGTCCGAGCTGCTCTCCGTGCGGCTGGACGATCTCAACCTGCGCGGCGGCTATCTGACCTGTCTGGGCAAGGGCTCGAAGGAGAGGCTCGTGCCGATGGGCGGGCCCGCCGTGACGTGGATCCGGCAGTACATGTCCGGGGCGCGGCCGACCCTGCTGGCCGGGCGGCCGTCACCGTGGCTGTTCGTCAACGCCCGCGGCAACCGCCTCGGCCGGGTGGGGTTCTGGAAGATTCTCAAGAGCCACGGCCGGCAGGCGGGGCTGCCGCGCGATCTGAGCCCGCACGTCATCCGCCACTCGTTCGCGACGCACCTGCTCGAGCGGGGAGCCGACCTGCGGTCGATTCAGAGCCTGCTCGGGCACTCGGACATCTCGACGACGCAGATCTACACGCACGTCCTGGAGGTGCGCCTCAAGGCGATGTACGATGCGTTCCATCCACGCTCGTAGGCGGCTCTACGAATTGACCGGCCAACCGTCGCTCTGCTAGCGTTACCCCTTCATATGCGCCGTACAGGACGTTACGTGTTTACGTCGGAGTCGGTCACCGAGGGGCATCCGGACAAGATCGCGGATCAGGTGTCCGACGCCGTGCTCGACGCCGTGCTCGACCAGGACCCTACCGGCAGGGTGGCCTGCGAGACGCTGGTGACGACCGGTCTCATCGTGCTGGCCGGCGAGGTCACCACGACCTGCACCAGCGATTTCGCCGGCGTCGCCCGTCAGGCCGTGAGCGACGTGGGGTACACGCGGGCCAAGTATGGGTTCGACGCCGAGACGTGCGCCGTCGTCTCGTCCCTGCACGGGCAGTCTCCCGACATCGCCCTCGGCGTCGACCCGGGCGGTGCGGGCGACCAGGGGCTCATGTTCGGGTACGCCTGCTCGGAAACCCCGGAGCTGATGCCGCTGCCGATCATGCTGTCGCACCACCTCGTTCGGGCGCTCTCCGAGGTGCGGCGGAGCGGGACCATCGACTACCTCCGGCCCGACGGCAAGTCGCAGGTGACGGTGGAGTACGACGGCGACACGCCCGTACGCATCGACGCCGTGGTCGTCTCCTCGCAGCACAGCGACGCGGTCGCGATAGAGCGCATCCGCGAGGACGTCACGAACCTGATCATCAGGCGCGTCATTCCCGAGGACCTGATCGACGCCGATACCCGCATCTACGTCAATCCGACGGGGCGGTTCGTGACCGGCGGACCGCACGGCGACTCGGGCGTCACGGGGCGCAAGATCATCGTCGACACGTACGGCGGCATGGCGCCGCACGGCGGCGGCGCGTTCTCCGGCAAGGACCCGACGAAGGTCGACCGCTCGGCGTCCTACATGGCCCGCTACATCGCGAAGAACTGCGTCGCTGCCGGCCTGGCCGATCGGGTGCAGGTGCAATTGGCGTACGCCATCGGCGTGGCGGATCCGGTATCCGTGCTGGTCGAGACGTTCGGGACGGGCAAGCTCGACGAGGAGCGCATCTCCGGGCTCGTGCGCGACCACTTCGCGCTGACGCCGCGCGACATCATCGACGCGCTCGATCTGCGGCGTCCCATCTATCGGCGGACGGCCGCGTTCGGCCATTTCGGCCGGACGGAGCCGGAGTTCACCTGGGAGCGGAAGGACAAGGCCGAGGCCCTGCGGGCGGCGGCCGGCCTCTGATGGCGCCCGCCGGTCTCGAGCCGGGCCTCCAGGACCCCGCGCCGCGCTGCGGCGCAGCCCCCTACGTTCGCACCGTCAGCAGCAGATAGGTCGCCGAGGCCCCGAAGAGCAGGTTGGGCGCCCAGGCGGCCAGCATCGGCGCCAGCAACCCGGCGCTGCCGACGGCGGCGAAGATGTTGATGGTGGTCCAGTAGGTGAAGGCGAGCGCGATGCCGACGCCGACGCCGTAGAGCGTGCCCCGCGGCCCGGTGGTGATCGCGAACGGAATGGCGATCAGGGTGAGAATGAGCGTCACGAACGGGAACGACGCCTTGCGGTGCAGCCCGACGGCGAGGCGCCCCGCGTCGAACCCGCTGGCGTCGAGCGCCGCGATGTGCGCCCGGAGCTCGGCGAAGCTCATGAGCTCCGCATCCGGCCGCTCGGTTTCGAAGTAGTCGGGCGGCTCCAGCAGCGGCAGCGGCGCCTCGGGCGCCGCGCGGTACGGCAGCGACTCTCCGCCGGCCCCGGGCGCGGCGAAGTCGCGCCGCCACACCTCGCGGCCGACCCACCCGGCGGCGAACGAGGCTTCCTTGACGAACGTCCGCCGGGTCAGGCCCCAGGGCCGGCCGCCGAACTCGTACACCGAGAGGTTGCCCATCTCGTCACGCTCGGGATCGAAGTAGAGGTAGTGATAGATCGATCCGTTCCCGCCGACTATCCACTGCCGGTTCAGCACGTCCATGGTCCGCTCGCGCGCGACACCGCTCCGGATCTCGGAGCGCAGCGCCTCGGCCTCCCGGTTCGAGCGGGCCATGATCGTCTCGCTCAACCCGAACAGCACGCCGCTCCAGACGAGGCTCGACAGGACGATCGGCAGCGCCGCGCGGTAGAGACTGACGCCGCAGGCCTTCATGACCGTCAGCTCGCTGGTCTTGGTCAACAGGCCGATCGTGACCAGGGCCGCGACGAGCGCCGCAATCGGCAGCACGAAGTACATGAACTGCGGGGTCGCATACCAGAAGTACGTGAGCAGCGCCAGTCCCGTGGTCTGGCCCTTGAACAGCTTGTCGGACAGATCGATGAACGTGGAGATGTAGAAGATGCCCAGCAGCCCGACGAACGCCAGCAGCACGACCCCCAGGTACAGCCTGGCGACGTACCAGTCGAGCAGGTTCACGTTCGGCAGTCGTGCCCGTGGGATTCTCGCGCGGCGAATCCCGGACGGCAACCGGAAGGGGAGCGACGGCAGGGCCCGGGCCGCCGTCCCGCGCCCGAGGGGGGAGGGGAGCGCGAGGCGGCGCTCGACCGACCGGGAACGCCAGAACAGGAGCGCGAGTCCGACCAGCCCGAGAACGATGTTCGGCAGCCACATGGCGAGGTGCGCGGAAAGCAGGGCCCCCTTGGCCATTGCCTCGGCGCCGTACATCGTGACGTAGTAGGCGAAGATCACGATGATGCCCAGCGCGAAGCTGGCCAGCCTGCCGTCCTTCCGGCTCGTCACCCCGAGGCCGACCCCGATCAGGACGAAGACGATGCACGCGGCGGGAATCGAGAACTTGCGGTGCATCTCCATGATCGGGGCGTGCGGCGACAGCCCGACCTCGCGCAGGCGCGCCGCCTCACGCCGCAGTTGGGGCAGGGTGAGCTCGGCGTACCCGCGTTGGGGGCCGGTGCGGGGGAAGACCGTCTCCGGATCCAGACCGATGACGATCTCCTCGAACGCGTGGACCTCGTAGGTCGCGGGATCGTCGGCATCGACCACGTGGCCCGTCCCGTCGCGCAGCACGATGTCGACGGTGCGCGCATCGGCGTCCAGGACGACGCGCCCGCGAGCGGCCACGTACACGTCCGGCTGATTCGCCTTCCGCATGTCCGCCAGGAACACGTCGTGCCACCCGCCGCCCGCCGGCGACACGTCGCGCGCGTACAGCATGACGTTGGGGAAGTCCTCGTAGAAGACGCGCGGCTTGACCTCGCCCTCGGC
>JAAXGX010000016.1 GCA_012271165.1 Vicinamibacteraceae bacterium
CGCCTCGGCGGGAGCGGCGCGGGGCGAAGGGGCCCCGCAAGCGGACGCCGGGGGCTTGGGGCGCAGCCCCATCCAGAACCTAGAGGAACGCGAACTTCGCCGCGAACATCAGCGCCACGGCGGCAAGCGTCGGCGAGCACTCGCGCGCGCGTCCCGCCATGACCTTGATCACCACGTAGGTGACGAAGCCGATGCCGATGCCGTCGGCGATGGAGAACGTCAGCGGGATGGCGATGGCGGTGACGACCGCGGCGGCCGACTCGGTCACGTCGCCCCACTCGATGTCCGCCAGGGCCCGCGCCATCAGGCAGGCCACATAGAGGATGGCCGGCGCGGTGGCGTAGGGCGGGATCGAGCCCGCGAGGGGCGCGAAGAACAGGCAGGCCACGAAGAGCCCCGCCACGACGACGGCCGTCAGCCCGGTCCGGCCGCCCGCGCTCGTGCCCGCCGCGCTCTCGATGTAGCTCGTCACCGGCGACGTGCCGAGCGCGGCGCCCGCCACGGTGCCGGTGGAGTCGGCAATCAGCGCCCGGCTGATGCGGGGCAGCCGTCCCCGGTCGTCGAGCAGGTTCGCCTGCCGCGCGACGCCGATCAACGTGCCGGTGGTGTCGAACAGGTCGACGATGAGGAAGGTGAGGATGACCGCGATCATCCCGGTCTGCAGCGCGCCGGCGATGTCCAGCGCCAGCAGCGCGGGCGTGGGATCGGGCGGCGCCGAGACGAAGCCCTGCCACTCCGAGGCGCCCCAGACGATGCCGGCGCCCGTGACGCCCAGCACGCCGATGACCGCGGCGCCCGGCACGCCCCGCGCCGAGAGCGCCACGATGACGCCGAACCCCAGCAGCGCCAGCACCGGCTCGGCCGCGACCAGATCGCCGGTGGTGACCAGCGTGGCCTCGCTGGCCTGGATGACGCCGGCGTTGCGCAGGGCGATGATGCCGAGGAACAGGCCGATGCCCGCCGAGATGGCCATTTTCAGGCGGGCCGGCACGGCGTTGATGATCCACTCGCGCACCGGCAGCACGCTCAGGGCGAGGAACAGCACGCCGGCCACGAAGACGGCGCCCAGCGCCACCTCCCACTCGTACCCCAGCCCCTGCACGACCACGTAGCTGAAGAACGCGTTGAGGCCCATGCCCGGCGCCAGCGCGATGGGATAGTTGGCGTAGAGCCCCATCACGAGCGTGCTGAAAGCAGCCGAGACGCAGGTCGCCACGAAGACCGCGTCGCGCGGCATGCCGGCGTCGGCGAGGATCTGCGGGTTGACGAAGGCGATGTACGCCATCGTCAGGAAGGTGGTGACGCCCGCCCATACCTCGGTGCGGACGGTCGTGCCCCGCTCGGACAGCCCGAAGTACCGTTCCACGTCGAGCGCCATGTCGCCTGCCTCTCCCGCGCGCGAGCCGCCAGCGGCCGGCCGTGGTCGGATATCCTATCAGTGGTCCGCCGCGCGCAGCACCGAATCCTCACAGGCGGGCGGAGCGGGACGATGGAATTCTGGGACCGTTGGGTGCAGGCGCCGCAGGGCGTCCGCTTGCGCAAGGCCATCTTCCAGGTCCACCTGTGGAGCGGCGTGGGCCTGGGCATCTACATCTTCGTGATCTCCCTGACCGGCAGCGTGCTGGTCTACCGCAACGAGCTGTACATCGCCTTCGCGCCCCAGCCCGTCATCGTCGAGGGGTCGGGCGCGGCCCTCAGCGCGGACGCCCTGGAGCGCGCCGCCACGGAGAGCTACCCGGACCACGAGGTGCGGGACATTCGGCAGGCCGACAACCCGAACCAGGCCGTCGAGATTGCCCTGCTGCGCGACGGCGAGCGGATACGGCGGCTGTTCCATCCCTTCACGGGCGCGGATCTGGGCGACCCCCTACCGCTGGGCTACCGCGTCACCGCGTGGCTGCTCGATCTCCACGACAATCTCCTGGGCGGCGAGACCGGCCGGCGCATCAACGGCATCGGCGCGTTGCTCCTCATCGTGCTCGCGATCACGGGCGCGGTGGTCTGGTGGCCCGGCATCTCGCGCTGGCGCCGCAGCCTCACCGTCGACCGGCGGCGCTTCAACTGGAGCCTGCACAGCACGTTCGGGTTCTGGTGCTGGCCGTTCCTCCTGATGTGGGGCGTCACGGGGGCCTACCTGTCGTTCCCGGCCCTGTTCTCGGCGATCGTCGACTACCTCGAGCCGTTCGACCCGACGAACCCGGTGGACCGTATCGGCGATCGGGTGATGTACTGGCTCGCCTTCCTGCACTTCGGCCGGCTCGGCGGCCGGGGCATCCCCGGCTGCGAGGCGGTCTGCAACGAAGTGGCCAAGGCGACCTGGGCGCTGATCGGGATCGTGCCGACCGCCCTGTTCGTCACCGGCACGGTGATGTGGTGGAACCGCGTCGTCCGGCGCCGCCTCGCCTCGAAGTCCACCACCTGAGCCGCGGATGCAGCAGGGGCGGTACTTCGCGGACGACTCGCCGGCCGACCGCGAGGCGGTGCGCCTGCGGGCGCTCGAGGCGCTGTGCGACGGCGCGACCACGCGGCGCCTCGCGGCGCTGGGCGTCGGCGCCGGGTGGCGCTGCCTCGAAGTGGCCGCGGGTCGGGGCTCCGTCGTCCGCTGGCTGGCCGAGAAGGCGGGGGCGGCGGGCCGGGTCGTGGCCGCGGACATCAACGCGCGCTTCCTGCGCGGCGCCGACCTGCCCGCCAACGTCGAGGTCCGCGAGCAGGACCTCCTCGAGCGCGACTTCGAGCCCCGGGCCTACGACCTCGTGCATGCCAGGGCCCTGCTCGTGCACATGGCCGACCCCGAGCAGGCCGTCGCGCGCCTGGCGGCAGCCGTCCGTCCCGGCGGCTGGCTGCTGATCGAGGAGGCCGACTTCAGCATGTTCCGCGCCTCGGACGCCCGCTACCCCGGCGCCGAGGCGTTCGACCGGAAGGTCCGCCGCATTCTCGACGCCATACGCGGCGCCGGCATCTACGATGCCTGCCTGGGGCACCGCACGCCCCTGTTCGTCGAGCGGCTCGGCTTCGAGCGCACGGGGTACGACTGCTTCCCGTTCATGGCCCGCGGCGGCGACGACGCGGGCGGCACCTTCTGGAGCCTCACCTTCCCCCTCTCGGGGCCGGCGCTCGTCGCGGCCGGCGCCGTCGACCAGGACGACCTCGACCACGTGCTCGCCTGCCTCGAGGACCCCGGCTTCCGCTTCATCGCCGGCGTGCTGTTCGGCGCCTGGGGCCGCCGGCCGTAGAAGCCCCGGCACCCTGCCCCGGTGAGCGGCCGGGGCCGCGCGGCTCACAACGTCGGTCGCATCCAGGCGGTCGCGAGGCTGTCCGCGTACTCGTTCCAGCGGCCCCCGGCATGGGCGGCAGTCCACCGCAGCCGGCAGGCCGGGTGGGCGCGGTAGCCCGCCAGCAGCTCCCGGACGAGGTCCAGGTTGCGGATCGGGCCGGTCTTCCGCTTCCAGCCGGCGCGCTCCCACGCCGGCGCCCAGCGCGTGATGGTGTCCACGCAGAGCCGGCTGTCGCTCAGGACGTCGGTGTCGGCGTCGGCCGGCAGCATCCTGAACGCTTCGACCAGCGCCCGCAGCTCCATGCGGTTGTTGGTCGTGTCCGGCTCGTGGCCGCGGGCCTGAGAGACGATCCGGCCCTCCTCGACCCAGACGACGCCCCAGCCGCCCGGGCCGGGGTTCGGCACCGCGCTGCCGTCGGTGAACACGCCGCAAGCGGGGCCGCCGTCGTACCTGGCCAACACCTCGGCGAGCGTCAGGTTCTCCTCGCGCAGGGTGCGGCTCCGAGCCGCCCCGCCGCGGCCGCCGCGGCCCGCACCACGGACGCCGGTGCGCCTCCGCGGCTGGTGCAGCCGGCAGTACTTCGGTTGCCAACCGGGATACTTGTCGAGTGCCGCCTGGGCCACCTCGAACGACGCGCGGCACGTCACGCACAGGAAGCTGGGCACGGCGCAAGAATACGACGGACGCGGGCGCGATCCCGCAAGCTCCCGGCTTCCAGGCCTACGCGATCCGGTCTGCCAGGGCCACCGCCACGTTCCTGACGGCCTCCGCGCGGGCGTGACCCGGAACGCCGCTCGGACGGGGGCGGGAGAGATCGCTCCACTCCGCCCGCCCGCGCGCCGGCGCCCACGACGCCCGCCAGGCCGGGCCCGCGTCGTGCTCCAGGCTCTCGCTCACCGCCGCCTCGATGGGGACCGGCTCGATCGCCGCGTGCCCGCGGGCGAGCACGGCGCGAATGGTCGCCACCGCCCGGGCCGCGAGCAGCTCCACGCCCGCGTCGCCGAGCCGCACCTCCTCCTGCCCGCGCAGCCGCCGCAGCACCTTGCGGGCGCTGGCGCCGGCCGCCCCGAGCGCCGAGCCGACGGCGCCGAGCACCGCGAACCCGCCCAGGGACACGCCGCCGACCGCGATGTCGACCATCGCGCCGGTCGCCACCAGGCCCGCGCCGGCGCCGGCAGCCCACAACCCGGCGCGCTCCAGGCTGGCGGGACTCAGGAAGTCGACGCCGCCAAGCGCCTCCGCCACGTCGAACGCCACGGCCCGCGCCTCGGCGCCGTAGAAGCCCAGCGTCGCCGCTATCCGGTCCCGGGCGACGGTCTCGCGCTCTCGCAGGCCCTCGAGCAGCAGCGCGGTGGCGTCCTCGACGGCAAGCCGGCGGGCGGCCTCGTCGCGCGGCTCCGGCGCCGTGACCACGACCGCCGCGGCCGCGGTGACCAGGAGCTCCCCGGCGACCTCGGTTGCCGCGGCAATCGCGTCCCGACGCTCGCGGGAGCGCAGCGCCAGCCAGCGCTCGAGGGCCGCTTCGTGGCCGGGCGCCAGGGCCTTCAGGGCGGCCAGCAGCCGCTGCTCGCCGGCATCGTCGTACACCACGGCGTCGAAGGCCACCGTGGCGTGCAGCCCCTGCCGGGCGCAGGCGCCGCGCCAGCTCTCCGGCTGGGCGTCGGGATGGGCGGCATAGTTCAGGACCGGGATCAGCGGCCGGGCCGTGGCCGCCAGCACGGCGAGCTCGTCGAGGTGCTTCGGCTTCGGCTCGTCGCGCGCGTCGATGGCGTAGAGGAGCACGTCCGCGCCGAGCGCGGCGCGCACCGACGCCGCCTCCAGTCCGAGGTCGTTGACGTCCGCCGCGGCCGGCGAGGCGAGGAAGCGATCGAGCAGGGTCCGCGGATCGTCGTAGCGATCGGTCTGCTCGGACTCCATCGCATCCCGCAGCCGATCCGACTCCTCGATCCCGGGCGTGTCGAGCAGCACGGCGACGACGCCGGCGTCGTCGGCGACCTCGCCCGCCTCGACCTCGCGCGTGGTGCCGCCGTGGGCGCTCACCTCGCCGATGTCGCGGCGGCGCAGCAGCGTCTGGAGCAGCGATGTCTTCCCGGTGTTCGTGTGGCCGACGAGGGCGAGCCGCAGCGGCTGCCCGGACCCGCTCAAGCCTCCCCCCCAGCCGCAGCAACGACGCGGCCGCGCGCCGCGGCGAGCCAACGCCTGGCCCCGTCCGCATCGTCGAGAGCCGGGGCGACGTCGTCCGGAGCGAGCGCTTCGAGGGCCCGCGTCGTCCGCGCCTCGTCGGCGCCCTGCGCCCACCAGAGCACGGCGCTCGCAGCCGCGGCGAATACCGCCTCGCCCAGCCGCTGCGGCCGGTCCGGCGCTACATCCGGCGGCGGCGGCGACCCCGGACTCCCGCCACGCCGGACCAGCGACAGCAGGCCGGCCACCCCGGCTCCAGCTGCCGCCCAGCTCGGCACGGCCAGCAGCGCCGGCGGCGCGACGGTGGCCGCGGCCGCGCAGGCGGCCGCGCCGAGCAGCCCCCCGAGCCCCGCCCACAAGGCCCGCTGGCGCAGGGCGGGCGGCAGCAGGCCGACGCCGGTCGCGGCGAGCGACGCCGCCAGGCTGGAGGCGTCGGACGGATCGAGGCCGCGGAGGGCCGCGAGATGCTTGCTCCACGCTTCCGTCCGCGAGTCCCCGCCGGCCTCAGCGCGGAACGTCCGGGCGACCTCGTCGAGGCAGGACGCCAGGGCCGTGTCGGACGGCAGCGGATCGTCGCTCTCCAGGTGGCGCCCGATCACCCCGAACGCGGCATCGAGGGGAGCCGGGGCGAGATGGCCCGGAGCCAGGCCGGTGCCGGCCGCCCCCGGACCGGGCCCGGATCCGGCCGGCGGCGCACCGCCGTTCGCGGCGGCCCGCCGGCCGATGGCAGCAGCGAGGCGGCGGCGGCTCGTGTCGGTCAGCTCCGCCAGGTCGCATTCGAAGGGGGCGACGCCCGTCGCGCGCGCGAGCGCGCGCCAGTCCTCCAGACGGGCTGCCGCGGTGCGCGCGGGCTCGGCGCGCCGGAGCGCGTCGCCGCCGTCGAGCACGAGCAGCGGCGGCTCGTGCGAGGCGTCGGCGAGCGCCCGCAGCCGACGCCGGACGGCGCGGTCCGGCGTCGCCGGCAGCCACCCCACGATGGCGACCCGGGCCGGGCCGGCGTGGACGACGCCGCGCACGCGCTCCAGATCGGCCGCCGCGTCGACGTTGCCGAGATCGTCGAGACGGTCGAGCGGAGCCGGCAGACCGACCGCTCGCTCGGGCCGCTCCAGCCTGACGACGTGCGTGCACGGCCCGCCGCCGGGCGGGCGGGCGGGCGCCGCCGCGACCGGGCCGCTCGGCGGCATCGCGGCGGCCGCGGCGGACCGGGCGACCGCGGCGACCGTGGGCCGCCAGCGCGCCGCGCGCCGGTGTCCGAGCACGGCCTGCAGCAGCGTCCAGGCCACCATCGGCGCCAGCAGGTACACCGCCACGCCGGCGGTCAGGAAGCGAATCCACGCCCGGCGCGCCGCGAGCGCCGCGGGGTCGTCGGCGGGGGCGACGGGCGCCGCCGCGATCGGCGCCAGCTCGTCGCTGCCGATGAGTGGCGCCAGCGGCGCCGCCGCGAGCTCGACGACCGCCCGGCCGAAGCTCGGCGGAATCCACGAGCTCTCCCAGCCGAAGCCGAGCGCGACGCGGGCGGTGACGATCCAGATCGTCGCGACGGCCACCACGGCGTACGCCGTCCAGAACGTCCCGCTGCCGGCCGCCGCCAGACACCGGCCGCTGCCGGCCGCGAGCATGCCTCCGATGCGGCGGGCGGTCGCCGCGGAGAGATCCCTTGCCGCCGCGTCCCGTCCCGCCGCACGCAGCAGCCCGGTGGTGACGAGGCGACCCAAAACCGGCGACACCCGCCGCCGGAGCGCCAGCAGGACGAGGCTCCGCAGCGCCAGGAGCAGCCACGGGCCGGCGGCGATCACCAGCAGCGCCACCGCCGCGTGGACAGGCCCCTCGGCGGGACGGAGCAGCTCGGCGGTCGTCGTCCAGCCGGCGATTGCGCCCAGCGCCGCGAGCGCCGCGAGCCCGGCCAGCGCGCCGAGCCGGCCGCGGTCGGCCATCCTGCGGGCCTGGGCGATCGCCTTCGCGTCGGAGGCTCGCCCGACGTCGGCCGCGGCCGCCCGGGCGGCCCGGGCGCGCCAGTCGCGGGCGGCGGGGATCGCGAGGGCGGCGAGTCGAGTCACGGTGTCGGTCGACGCGTCGCGGCCACTGCTCACACCGAGGCGGCCGGCCCCACGCGGACCGTGACCACGTCCGTATCGTGGAACTGCTGGTGGCGCACCGCCGACGCGTAGTGGCGCAGCAGGCGCAGGGACACCTCTTCCTCGACCCGCGGACCGGCAGCCCGCTCGCCGAGCAGGGCGAGCTGGTCCTCCAGGTTCGCGTCGTCGGTGGTCGCCGCGAACTCGAGCTCGACCGCGTCGCCGTCGTCGCGCGCGACGAGCAGCAGGTGCCGCTTTGCCGGCGTCCCGCCCTCGTCGCCCGGCCGGGCCAGGGTGAGCAGCAGCTCCTCGCCCACCGCGCGGAGCCGGTCGGACATCTCCGCGCTGCGTTTGCCGCGCGCGGCGAAATCGGACAGGAACGCATCGATCCGCGAGAAGTTCTCCAGGGCGAGGTCGGTCTTGAGGCGGCGGGCGCGCGGTCCCGTCAGCTCCACGAACTGCATCAGCACGATGACGGTCAGGCCGCCGACGGTCAGGCCGTTCGCGAGCAACTCGCCCCACCCGCCCTGAAGGTACTCGGGGAAGATCCAGTCCAGCTCGAACGCGAGCCCCAGCCAGAACGCTAGCCCCACCGCCACGCCCTTGCGCTGGTCGAGGCCGTCCTGCACGAGGACCCGCACGCCGAGGACGAAGAGCGACGCCACCAGCGCGACGTAGTAGGCGGCGGCCGCCGGACCGGGAATGGCGACGATGACGGCCACCAGCTTCGGCAGGAACGCCAGCACGACGAAGACGATGCCGACGCAGATGCCGACGACCCGGGCCGTCACCCGCGTGAGATCGGCGACCGCGATGCTGTGCACGTAGGTCGTGTTGGGCATCGTGCCCATCAGGCCCGACAGCAGGTTGCCCAGGCCGTCGGCGGTCAGGGCGCCCTGGATCGACTGGAAGTCGATGGCGCGCGGCCGGCGCCAGGAGATGCGCTGGATGGCGATGCAGTCCCCGATGGTGTCCATGGCCCCGACCAGCGTCAGCAGGACGAACGCGGGCAGCAGGGCCCAGAAGTCTGTCCCGAAGCCCAGGTCGATGCCGGGCCAGGCCAGCCCCGGCAACCCGATCCAGGCCGCCTCGAGGACGCGCTCGGTGTCGTAGATGCCGAACAGCACGCCCCCGACGACGCTGCCCGCCGCCACCCCCGCGGCCGCCGCCCAGAGTTTCCAGGCGCCGGTGCCGCGGACCGAGATTGCCGCGATCACGCCCAGGGTGACGGCGGCCGTCACCGGCGCGGCCGCGGGCGCGGCGTCCGCCGGCACGTCGGTCAGCTTGCGCAGGATGATCCCCGACAGGGTGACCGGAATCAGCAGGAGCACGGTGCCCGCCACGGTGGGCGTGAAGATGCGCCGGAACAGCGACAGCTTCGCGGCGAGCACGAACTGGAACAGGGACGAGACGATGATCAGGCTCGCCAGCAGCCCGCCGCCGCCCCGCTCGAGCGCCGCGAGGCAGATGGCGAGGAAGGCGCTGCCGGTGCCCATCAGCAGGAGATAGCCGGAGCCGACGCGCCCGACGCGGGCGACCTGGATCACCGTGGTCGCCCCGCTGACCAGGAGGGCGGCGAAGACCACCCAGGACAGGTACGCCTCGCTGCCGCCCACGGCGCCGATAAGGATGGCCGGCGTCAGCACGACGCTGGTCACCGTCAGCACGGCGTACTGCAGCCCGAGCCCCACCGTGAGCGGCAGCGGCGGCCGCTCGTCCGGCTCGTAGCGCACGTCCTGGACGTGGTTCGGGGTACCGGATTCCATCGTGTCGCCGGCCAGTATGCTACACCGCCGGCCGTGGCGGTCGGGCGGCTACCTCCCGATCTCGCTGGGCCCGACCGTGACTCGGGCGCGGGCGCCAACCTGCCACAGCGACAGCAGCGTGCAGCCGAGGAAGAGGGTGTCGGCGACGAGGTTGACGGTCCCGGACAGCCCCGCCAGCGCCAGCAGATAGATCATGACGTAGATGATCCCGCCGCCGGCGACGAACGCCAGGACGCTGCCGAGCCAGTGTCGCCGCCAGAGGAGCACGGCCGCCGCCACGTAGAGGGGGACGAAGAACACCTCGGGCCAGATCAGCGCATCGTAGACGGCGCCGTCCGGGAAGGCTTCCGGAGCCACCCATGTCCCGTTGAGCACCGAGACGACCGCGAACGTCTGAAAGAGGCTCCAGGTGAGAAACCAGCCGATCGCGAACCAGGGTCTGGTCATGGCGCGCGCACGTGGTCTCCGTCGACAGGATGGCGTCCCACCCGGCGGTGGTAGACTGGGAGCATCATGCATGTAGCCACCAAGGCGCTGATCGTCGTCGGTTGCCTCCTGCTGATCCCGGTGACCGCGGTCCTCACCGCCGCCGCGAAGCAACGCCTCTCGGACGGCTCGGACTTCGTGTTCTCGGGCGGCCCGCTTGTCACGGGTGAGCTCTACGCTGGCCCCGAGCCGGACTGGAGCTTCACGAACGACGTCGCGCTCATCGAGCTGCAACTGGAGGACCCGCCGCGGTCCCGCACCATCTGGGTCGGCGACCACGACGGCAAGCTCTACGTCTTCTCCGCCTACATGCGCAGCGCGGTCGGCCGGCTGTGGAAGAGCTGGCCGCGGCAGGCCGAGCGCGACGGCCGCGCGGTGGTCCGCATCGACGGCAAGCGCTACGAACGGCAGCTCCGGCGCATCGAGTCGGGCCCGATACTCGACGCCATCACCGCTTCGATCGCCGACAAGTACACGTACAACATCAGCCGGGAGCTCGTGGAAGCCGGCGACGTCTGGCTGTTCGAGGCAGGGCCGCGGTAACGCCACCGGAGCCAGCCCATGAGGAACTTCTACTACTCCATCGCGGCAGTGCTGGTCGTGACCATCCTCGCGGTCCTGTTCATTCCGGGCATCGACGACTTCGTGGAAACGACCTTCCAGGCCTACCTCGGCCGCGCGGCGCGCTGAGCAACGGCGCGCCATTCGCAGAAGCGCCGCGCCGGGCGGCCCGCAGCCACCTCAGGCGGTGTCGGCTGCGAGCGCGCCGCGCAGGGCGTCCAGCTTCGCCGCGTTGAACTTCTGGGCCACGTCCGTTTCGGCGGCCAGGCCGTCGAACCCGTGGAAGGCGCCGGGCACCACCAGGAGCTGCGTCGGCACGCCCGCCTCGATCAGCCGCCGCGCGTACTCGATGTCCTCGAGGACGAACAAGTCGATCCCGCCCACGCCGATGAACGCCGGCGGCAGGCCCTCCACGCTAGCGACGCGGGCAGGCACCGCGGCGCTCGGCACCGATGCGCCGCCCGCCTCCTGGCCGAGGAAGGCGCCCCAGCCGAACCGGTTGGCCGTGGCGGTCCACACGATGCGGCCCATCTGCGGCGGCACCTCGCGCGTGCTCCCGGTCCGATCGTCCAGCATCGGATAGACGAGGAGCTGGAACGCAAGCGGCACCTCGCCCCGGTCGCGGGCCGCGATGGCCAGCAGGGCCGCGTGCCCGCCGCCGGCGCTCTCCCCCATCACGGCCAGGCGCTGGGGATCCACGCCCACCTCGTCCGCGTGGCGGTAGAGCCACAGCAGACTGGCGTAGTTGTCCTCGACCGAGCCCGCGTAGGTCGTCTCGGGCGCCAGCCGGTACTCGACGGTGACGGCGCAGCAATCGAGCGCCGCGGCCACCTCCTGGAGAGGGCGCACGCTCGCGGAGGCCGAGCCCGTGACGTAGCCGCCGCCGTGCGTGTGGAGGATGCCGGGCCGGCTGGCCCCGGCCCTGGCGTTGATGATGTGGATCTCGACGTCCGGTTGACCGCTCGAGCCGGGGATGGTCCGCCTCTCGACGGCCGGCGTCTCGACGGGCGGCGGCGTCAGGGCGTCCGCCGCTCCCCGCATCGTCGGCAGCGTCTCCGCCGTCATCCCCGACAGCGCCGCCCCCAACGGCTGCGCCCGGCGCGCGGCGTCGCGCAGCTCGGGATGCACGAACGACAGCGGGTCCGCGGCGGCCGCAGCCTGCGGCAAGGCCGCCAGAGCGGAGCGGGTGGTGGAGAGAGCCAGGAGTCCCGGCAGCGTCATCCCCGCGAGCATGAGCTCACGGCGTGTCAGTTCGGTCATTGCGTTCTCCCTTGTCCTTGTCGAGCATGGGCGCCTGCCCGCACGCCGGCGGAGCGGTGCGCGCGGGGCACGCTAGTGTGCATCAATAGTATGACTCCGTTGGACGCGGTCCGTCGCTTCGCCAGGGAGGGCGACTGATGGCCGCGGTGAGATTTGCCGTGCGCAACATGCGCGTCGCGGGCCGCAAGGCGCCCGGTTCCTGATGGAGCGACGCGGCGACGGCGTCATGATCATCGTCAGGAGAACACGGGAGACGGCGGGAAGACCCCCGGCATACACGCCAATCGACGAATCGAACCTGCAGCTCACCATTCCCGCGGCAGATCGCACGTATCTGTACGCGGACAACATCTCCATCAAACGACGGCACGCAACACCCCGTCCACTTCGCACTCGGCGAGGATCTGCGATTGAACGACGCCCACGGCCACGAGCTCCTGGTGCGGATTGTCGACATCGCCTGCCGTTCCGCGCTCGTCGAGTATCGGGCGGCACCGGAGGGGCAGGAACATGACAGGCCGGCCTGAAGGAATGAGCGACACAGATGCGGTACACCATCGGCCCCGACTTCCGTCGCGGCAACGGGACCTGATTGGTGACCGCCTGGTGGCGCTGGAGGGAAGTCGTCGAGTCGAGCCGCCACCGTTGACCACTGGCAAGCGCCCGCGGGGCGCTACAAACGGGTTCCGAAAACGGACCGAAGCTTCGTCTCATCGGTGGGGACAAACTGGTTTGCGCGCCTCCAGAGAGGGGCACCGGACGGTAGGCGCAGGTACATCGACCGCGCGATGCCGAGTGTCCGGGTGGGTTCGTGCGGCCAGTCCTCCGACTCGGCAATCCGAGCGAGATCGCCCTCCCGCTTTCGGGTTCGGTCTGCCCAGCGTTCAACATGCTCCGTAGCGGCCAGGTGATCGCGTTTGGCAGCATTGCACGAACCATGAGTCACGACGAGATTATCGAGTCCGTCGTCGGGGTGTCGACTCCACGGTACGAAATGATCTACGTGCCGTTTCGCGTCAATCCGCTTGCGACAGTAGAAGCAGCTGCCGTCCTGGAGCGGCAACAAGCGGGTTGCCAAATGGGCGATCGCCTCGCGTCGACCGCCGAACAGGAACTTCTCGAGCTTCTCCTCCGGCAGTCGATTCACCCGCGCCACACGTTTGGCCCACTCCCGCTGGACATGTGGGCGCACGAGCGGCGCCAACCGTACGAGATCGTCTCCGGCATTGTCGATGAACCGAATGGCGTTGCAAAAGTCGCTTGAACGAAAAGTTGAGCCCCGGACGTCATCGGTCCAGTTGATCTTATAGAGAAAAGGCACTTCGTCGGGGCCGACTCGCTGAAGCTTCGGCAACGGCATCTTCACCAGGATCCATTCGACATCGTGCACCAGGCGACGGAACTGTTCAGGAGCGAGACGCCTTGCGCGCGCGACGGCCATGTCGGGTTCGCCCAGCTCGTTCTGAAACTGAAGGATCCTGGTCACGATCCCCGCCTGCTTCCCGGAGTTCTGGCGAAGCGTCCGCTGGTCATCAGAGGCCTGGGGCTGAGGCCAATCAAAGTCCCGGACCTGAGGCCAGTAGAGCTCGACGACCTTCTCGGCAAGCTGTCGAGTCGTGACCATGGTTGGTGCGCCACCGGCGCCCGTGGACTGCTCGACGCACAAGTCCACCAGGGCGAGGAGCACTGCGTACTTGTAGGTGGAGGTGAAGGCACCGTCAGTCAGGACGGTGAACAGTCGATCGGCAAGGGCCAAGCCACTGCCATCGCGGGCCGCACTTCCCCTCATCGTTCCGTCCAGGTTCCGTCCGCCAAGCGACGCATCAACCGATTGTAGCCCTGCGGGCATCACGGGACCCATGCGACTCGAAGACCTCCTGACCAATGCGCCGCGGCACGCGATTATGCCCGGCCGGCGCTGGACAGCGCCGGCTCGGCCAGTTGCACGTCGCCGGAGCGGGCGTCCTCGTCGCCCACCTGGATGTTGCTGATCTCGAACGCACGGGTCAGCGGTGGAGGTTGCTGAATCCGCGCCTTGCAGGCGCCCTCCGCGACGACGGACCGGGAGAGCAGAGGGTTGCGATTCCGCGTAGCGCAGCGAGTTCGTGAACAGCGGGACGATGGCTGACTCGGGTCTCACGCAGGGGAGGCGGCCGCGCTCATCGCGGTCATTCAGCCGAACGCCGACCTTTCATTCAGCCGTAACGTAACCTTACAATCAGCCGATGCCGGATCCCGTGCTCTACCCGCGCGGTGTCGGACCGCGGCTGGCCGAGGCCTTGGACGACTCGCCGGTTGTACTGATTCACGGCCCGCGCCAGTGCGGCAAGACGACGCTGGCGACAACATCGACCGAGCGCCGCGATTATGCGTACATCACCTTCGACGACGGGGTGGCGCGCGACAGTGCGCGGGCCGATCCAGCGGGCTTCGTCGCCGAACTGCCCGAGCGCGTCATACTGGACGAGATTCAACGCGTCCCGGAGCTATTCGAAGCGATCAAGATGGAGGTGGACCGCCGCCGGGCGCCGGGCCGCTTTCTGCTCACGGGATCGACGAACGTACTGCTCCTTCCGCGCTTGTCGGAATCGCTCGCCGGACGCATGCAGATCGTGCGGCTCCATCCGCTGGCACAACGGGAGCTTGCGATAGGCCCGTCGCCGGTCGATGCCCACGGACCGGCGGAGTTCCTCGATGCGCTGTTCGGCGCCGACTTCGATGTGCGGCGGACGGCCCGGCTCGGCGGCGATCTTCTCGAGCGGGTTGTCGCCGGCGGCTTTCCGCCGGCGCTGGCGCGTCCCACCGCCCGGCGCCGGGCCAACTGGCAGCGCGACTACGTCGAGGCCCTGGTCCAGCGCGACGTGCGCGACATGGCGCGCATCGCGGCGCCCGATGCGCTGCCGAGGCTGCTCGCAGCGGCAGCGGCGCAGACCGCCCGGCTGTTCAACCTGGCGGACCTCGCGGCGCCGTTCCAGATCAGCCGGCCGACGATCGGAGGTTACGTCGAGTTGCTGGAGAGGCTGTTTCTGCTGCAGCGTCTGCCGGCCTGGCACAGCAACCGCCTGCGCCGCCACGTCAAGCGCCCCAAGCTGCACTTCGGCGACACCGGTCTCGCCGCCGCGCTTCTGGGCGCCGACGCTGCCGCGCTGCAGGCCGACCGAACGCTGCTGGGACAGCTTCTGGAAACGTTCGTCCATCAGGAATTGCGGCGGCAGGCGAGCTGGCATGCAGCCCCAACCGACTTCTTCCACTTTCGGGACCGGGACGGCGCGGAAGTGGATATCGTCGTGGAGCAGGGACACCGAGCGGTGGCGGGCCTGGAAGTCAAGGCGGCCGCTACGGTAAGGCCGGGAGACTTCCGCGGGCTCCGGAAGCTGGCGTCGGCTGCCGGCGATCGCTTCGCTTGCGGCGTCGTAGCGTATGACGGTGAAGTGAGCGCGGGCTTCGGCGATCGCCTGTACGCCGTTCCCATCCGCCGCCTGTGGGAGGCGCAATGACGCCGGTCGGCGAAGCGATTGTCGAATCGGCCGTCCTCGAATGGCTCGCGGCGCTCGGGTGGACCGTCCTCCACCTCAGCCGCCGCGACAGAGGATGTCTCAGGTGCGTCGTTTCGGCCTGTTTCCAAGAAGTGGCGGTGAGGCAGGGATTCGAACCCTGGGAAGAGGTTTATTGCCCCTTCAACGGTTTAGCAAACCGCCGCCTTCAGCCTCTCGGCCACCTCACCGTACGGGGAGAGCGCAGCCCGGAACTCCCGCACGGGCCGCAGCTTCTACGATACCGCACTTCACCCGCTCGCGAAAATGGGCCGGCCGCGGTCTCGCGGTCAGTCGACCAGAGGGTTGCGCGAACGGAGCGACGGGAACCGGCCGAAGTCGCGGTCGGCGGTGAGCAGTTCGTGAACGCCCTGGCCGACGCAGATCGCTCCGCCGGCCACTATCCACGATATCACGAGGTCAGTCCGGATCGGCGTCGAACGGCGGGATGACGTCCGACGGGTCCCGGAACCAGACGCGCGAGAGGTAGCTGAGGGCGAGAGCCACGCCCTGGCGCTGCGGCATCGTCAGGATGAGCGGGCCGGCGATCGCCAGGAAGAACAGGGCGCCGCTCAGCCAGCCGGTGATGCGGAAGCCGAAGTAGATGGCGGCGATGCCGGCCAGGATCGGGATGCGGTCCATCACGATCCAGAACAGCCACGTGTCGCCCTGGTTGCGGAGGAAGACGAGGCCGCACGCCGCGCAGCTCGGGTGGAACCGGATCCAGCGGACGAAGAGCGGGCCCCGGCCGCAATGCGGGCAGCGGCGCCGCGCGCCGCGCCACAGCACGGTGCGGACGCGCGGCGGGCGTGGGCCGGTCCGTTGCGTAGTCCGCGGCTCAGTAGCGGACAACGCCGCACCAGAACATCGTCTCGCCCCGCGTCTCGACCGGCAGCATGGACTTGAACGTCAGCCGGCCATCGGCCTCGATGTCGTACAGCGTGAGCGTGGCGGGCACGGACTCGAGCCGGTCCTCGACGCGGACGTACCCGGGCGCGGTGTTGGCGGCCACCATCGAGCGGCCGTCCGGGGCGAACGCCATGGTCCGGACGGCGATGCTGTGGGTGTCGGCGGTCTGGATCAGCGTCGGCTCGCCGGTGTGCGGATCGACGTCGAACACCGAAATGGTGTTCTCGGTGCCGTTCGCCACGCGCTCGCCGTGGAACATCTCCGTGCCCCGGCCCCGGTTCGCGACGTACAGGGTCCGGCCGTTGGTCGGGTGCATGCGGATGGACGACGTCGTCTGGCCGCCGCGATAGGCCTCCGGCGCGGCCAGCGTGGTGCTGACGAAGAGCGGCTCCTCCGACAGCGCGTCGTCCTCCCCGATGGCGTAGGTGTGCAGCAGGTTCTGGGTCTCCAGGTCCACGTAGACCCAGCGTCCGGACGGATGGAAGTCGGCGTGCCGGGCGCGGTATTCCAGGCCTCCGTTGGGCGCCACGGTCTGCTTGCTGGTCAGCCGGCCGTTCTCGAAGCCGTAGACGTACAGGCCCCCGGGGTCCTCCGTGTGGATGGCGGGCTCCGGCTCGTTGCCGCGCGCCACCAGCAGGACCGAGCGGTTCGAGGGCAGGACGTACACGGCGTGCGCGTAGTATCCGGCGTCGAGGCCGGCCGGCTGCTCCACCTCCGCGCCGATCGACCCGTCGGCCTCGAGGCGATGGACCGCCAGGGAGCTCGGGAAGCTGAAGGCCGAGATCACGTGCTCGCCGCTGCGGTCAACGGTGATGTAGATGGGCCGGTGCGCCAGCTCGACCGCGTTGCCGAGCGGACGCAGTCCGCCGGACGAGTCCACCTCGAACGCGTTGAGGTAGTGGTGCCGCACGCGGGCGGTCGACGTGCGCTGGTCGCTGCTGGCGAGGTAGAAGTAGCGGCCCGACGGATGCTGCCAGCCCTCCTGGACCTGGGCGGGCAGGACGAGGGGGCGCGGGTCGCGCGTCAGCCGGTCGCCGTCGCGGCGAATCCGGTAGAGCTTGGCGTCGACGGCAGCATACACCGCGCCGCGCGCGTGGGCGTCGTCGTCGTTCTGGGCGGCGGCCCGACCGAGCGGACCGAGCGCGGCCCAGCCGGCCGTGCCCCCCAGCAGGACGTTGAACCGACGTCGATCCAGCATGTGCGCACCTCCCCGCCCCGCTCGGGGGCGAAAACCGTGCCGCCGCCGCGACCCGGCCAACCCAAGCCCCCAGCCGATCATGGAGGGGCCACCCGGAGCCCGTCACGGTGGCCCCAAGGCGCGCACAGCGCGCCTCGGCGGTAGCGGCGCGGGGCTATGGGGTCCCCGCAAGCGAACGCCGGGGGTTCGGGGCGCAGCCCCGTCTAATCAATGCTCCAGAGCGCCAGCGTCGAGACGTCCTTGATGTACAGCCGGTCGCCCGCGAGGGTCGGCTGGGTCCAGGTCTCGCTGTCGGCGACCTCGTAGCGCCGGAGCGGGTTGAACTCCGTCCGGCTGTGCTCGAGGACCAGCAGCTCCGCGTCGTCCTCCAGCGAGAAGATGGTGCTGCCGGCGCGCTGGATGGAGGCGTGGTCGGCCTGCCGCGGGGCGCTCGTCCAGAGCACCTCGCCGTTGTCGAGATCGAGCGCGAAGTACTGCCCGCTGTTGAGGTGCGAGAGGCCGAAGAGCACCCCGTCGTTGACCACGGGGTTCGCCATGTGCAGCGACACCTCGCGCTGGTGCCAGACGTCCTCGGTCGTCCAGCCGCCGGGCCCCTCGGTCACCCGGAACGCGGTGACGCCGTTGCCGCGGCCGTTCTGGATCACCATGTCGTTGTAGAGGATGGGCGTCTGCGACGTGGTGGTCGAGCGCGTGGTGAACGGCCGGCTCCAGAGCAGCGCGCCCGTCTCGAGCGACGCGCCGACGAAGTGCTCCTGCGTGAAGACCACCACCTGGCGGGTCCCGCCGAGCTCGAAGATCATCGGCGAGCCGTAGGCCGGGCCGTCGCCGTCCCAGCTCCAGCGCACCGTGCCGTCGGCGACGTCGAAGGCGGTCAGCGCGCCGTCGTCGTGGCCGCCGACGTGGACGATCACCAGGCTGCCGTCGACGATAGGCGACATCGACGTGTGGTAGAGGGGCTCCACGCCGGTGCCCGGCACCTGCCAGAGCTGCTCGCCGGCGGCGGCGTCGAACGCGGTGACGGCGCCGGTCATGCCCAGCGTGAACAGGCGCCCGTCGGCGTACGTCGGCGTCGACTTGGGTCCCGCGCGATGCGGCGCCGTCGCGGGGTTCATGGTGAACGGCGCCGGATAGCCGGTGCGCCAGAGCGTCTCCCCCGTGTCGGCGTCGAGCGCCGTCATCACCTCGTCCTCGCCCTGCCGGGTGAACATGTAGATGCGGTCACCCACCAGCACCGGCGTGGCGTAGCCGAGGCCGATTTCGATCGACCACTGCTGCCGCAGGGCGTCGGGCCAGGCCGAAGGCACGTCGAACGCGCTGATCACGCCGTCGCGCGCCGGTCCCCGCCACTGCGGCCAGTCCTGCGCCGCCGCGCCCGCCGCGCAGGCCGTCATCACCACCGCCGCCACGAATACGCGCCATTGCTGTCTGTTCATCGGATACTGCTCCCCTGCCCGGCACCCCGCCGGGCCGCTCGGCCCCGATCATACCCCGGGCGCGGGTGCGGCCGGCACAAGGCGCGCCTCGGCGGAAGCGGCGCGGGGCGCAGCCCCGTCTGGAGGACGCTCAGTAGCGGAAGAGGTACTGCAGCTTCAGGAAGACGGCGCGGTTGGTCCGCCGCAGGGCCGACGACTGGAAGAAGCGGTTGTCGAGGTCCCGGCCGTCGAGGCCGCGGTCGATGCGCTCGGCCTGCTGGTAGCGGTCGTCGTAACCGACGTAGAACACCGTGCCGGCGTTCACCCGGTAGGTGAGCAGCAGGTTCAGGCCGAGCGCCCCGTCGAAGCTGTTGTACTCGCTGATGTTCCGCAGCAGGAAGCGGTCGGTGAACTGGTAGGTGGTCAGCGCCCGGACGATCTTGACGTCGAAGACCAGCGCATCGTCGTTGCGCGGATCGATGAAGCGGTTGGTGGTGATGTTGATGTTCGACTGCAGCCGCGGGATGGGGCGGGCGTTGATGAACCAGACCCACCCGGTGTCGAAGCCCAGGAACGGGCTGTCGGGGTCGAAGAAGATCTGGTCGCCGCGGTTGAAGGCCATGCCGAAGGCGATGCGCCGGCTGGTGCTGACCGTCGTGAACGAGCTGAAGCGGTTCTTGAAGAAGTCGATGCCGCCGAAGCGCTCCATGACGCGGTCGACGTCCGCGCTGAAGGTGATGTTCTTCGCGAAGGCGAACTCGAGGCCGGCGCTGGCGTCCTCGTCCTCGAGGATGCCGGCGAAGTTGTAGCCGCGCGAGTAGGTGGCGCGGGGACCCCAGTTGACGAGCCACGTCTCCGGCCACCACAGATACGACACGTTGCCCAGCGCCCAGCGCTGATCGGTGCGCTCGACGAAGCCGACGTCGGTGGCGAAGTCGGGCGAGAGGTTGTACCACCCGAACGCGTAGCTGAGGTTGCGCCCGGTCTTCTGCAGGCTGGCGTTGAGGAGGTAGCCGGAGGTCTCCTCCCCGCTGCCCGGGTCGCGGTCGCGGCTACCGATGGCCCGCACGCCGAACGAGTGCGTGTCGCCGATGCGGAAGTTGCTGTCGAGGCCGGCCACGCGGTTGTAGCCGTCGAGCAGCTGTCGCTCGGTGAAGATCGCCCCGACGTGCGACTCCGCGTACAGGTCGTAGCGCACGCGGCCCACGAAGGTCTGCGCGGACTGGCCGAACGCGGTATCGTCCGCGTCGTCGAGGTTGCCCGGGGCCTCGTCGTCGGCGTACATCACCCCGATGGTGGTGTCGCCGACCTTCCCCGTCAGCTTCGCCCCGTAGCGCGGGTCGACGATGGTCCGCGTGTGCACGAGCCTGACCGGCGCCAGGAACTGGAAAATCTCGGCGCCCTCGAGAAAGAACGGCCGCAGCTCCGGGTAGAACAGGGCGAAGCGCTGGTTGACCTCGATCTGCGGCTGATCCGACTCGATCTGGGAGAAGTCGGGGTTGAACGTCAGGTCGGCGGTCAGGTTCGACGTGACGCCGTACTTGAAGTTGACGCCGCCCTCGGGCCGGGGGTCGTCGTCGCGGAAGGCGCCGCTCGCCGTGTCCAGCGCGCCGAAGCGCACGGCGGTGAACGTCGGCAGGATCTCGATGTTGCGGCTGGTCGACAGGCCGGTCAATCCCTCGATGACGCCCATCTGGGTCAGGAACCCCGCCACGCTGCGCGACACCGGCGACCAGACCACGCTCTCGTCCTTGCCGCGAATCGTGCGGGCGAGTTGGAACCCCCAGCGGTGCGGTGCGCCGCCGCCGCGCTGCGGGTAGCGCAGGCTCTTGAACGGGATGGCCATCTCCGCCGTGAAGCCGTCGGCGACCAGTTGACCCGCCGTGGTGAACAGCGCGTCCCAGGACCGATCGCCCCGCGGGGCGCCGCCCGGCCCGCCCCGGCCCGGTCCGAACCCGCGCCGGCCGCGCAGGCCGCCGCCACCGCCGCCGCCGAGGCCCCCGCCCCCGCCGCGCGAGTCGAGGATCGAGTCGCTCTGCACGCCGTAGCCGTTGACGCCGAAGACGTACGCGCGCTGCTGATCGAGGAACGGGTCGAAGTAGACGAGGAACGTGTCGTCGGCGATGGGCCGGTCGCGGTCCGCGCGGTTCGCGCGCATCATGCTCGGGTCCGAGTAGTGCGCGTAGACGCCGATGTAGATGTTGGCGCTGTCGTAGGCCAGGTACACCTCGGTGGCCTCGGTGGCCGGCGCACCGTCGAGCGGGCGCCGCTGGACGAACTCCGTAATCGCCGCCGCCGAGCGCCACGCGGCGTCGTCCAGGCGGCCGTCGATGGCCGGCGCCTGCTGGATGCGCGGCGGGCGGACGGTCGGGCGGCCGGTCAGCACCCCGGCCTCCGACGCCACGCCCAGGCGCGGGCCGGCGTCGCCGAGCGCGAGGCCGCCGGTGACGTCCCCGGGCAGCGCGCCGTCGGCCGGCACCCCGGCGAACGCGCGCTGCCGCGCGCGCGGCACGTTCGGGGACGGGGCGGGAGCGCGCGGCGGCGGGGCGGCCGCTGGGGGTGCAGGTGGCGATGCCGCGGTCGACGGGCGCGGAGGCGGCGACGCCGAGGTCGGGCCCGCACCGAACGCGCCGCCGCGGCGGGGGCCGGGCGCGGAGCGGGCCGCGGCGGCGGCCGGCGGCGCCGCGGTCGCCGCCAGTGCTTCGCGCAGCGCCTCGGACACGCGATCCTGGAGCGCGAACAGCTCGTCCGTCGTGCCGTCGACCGTCACCGCCCGCAGGACGGCGCCGGTCCCCGCGTCCACGACGCGCGCGGTGATCCGCAGCCGTTCGCCCAGACGCTGGAAGCCGCCGGCGACCAGCCGCGACGCGCCCAGGGCCCGGGCGACCTCGCGCGCCAACCCGTCGTCGAGCGGGGACGGCGACGCCCGGGCGGCGTACTCGGCGGCGAACCTCTCGCGCTCGATGATGGTGAACGTCGGCAACTGCTCCAGATCCGTCGCCACCGTCTCGGCGATGCCGGCGGCAATCCAGTCGTCGGCCGGATGGCCGGACAGGTTCGAGAAGGGGACGACAGCCGCCGTGTGCGGTTGCGGCGGGGCTGGCGGGAGCTGAGCCGCGGCGGCCGGCGCCGGCGCTTGCGGGGCGGCGGCAGCGGCCGGGGCCGTCATGACGCTCAGCGCCACGGCCGCAAGCCCGGCGAGCCGGCGCCCTGCACGCAGCCGGGCCGGGTCGCGACGGGCGCGCGCAGTCGTGTGTGCCGTGCCGGTACGCCGGTAGGCAGCCAACCCCGGATTCTAACTCCAAACTTCAGACGGGGCTGCGCCCCGAGTCCCCGGCGTCCGCTTGCGGGGACCCCACTGCCCCGCGCCGCTCCCGCCGAGGCGCGCCGTGCGCGCCTTGGGGCCACTGTGACGAGGGTGTCGCGCTCCTGAACGGCGGCGCGGCCGGCGACGCGTGGGCGTCCATCGACGCGCTTGACGCCACGACTTTCGTCATGCCGAGCACCAAGCTCACGACCAACGTCACGCGCAGCGCCCTTCAGAAAATGACGCTCAACGCGCCGTGGTCGGACAGCGTCTCATGGTCCAGGATGGCGCGCTTGCCGCACAGGCGCAGGCGCCCGTCCACCCGGCGCAGGCGCACGTCGTAACGGCCCACGTAGGGAGCGGACTCGCCGGCGCGGAACCGCCAGACGGCAACCGCGGCGGTGGCTTCGATTTCGTCGCCGTCCACCGCCGTCACCATGACGTTGGAGATGAAACGGCGGGTGCGGGACGAAGGGTACTCACGATGGGCGTAGCGGCTCTGCAGCCGGCGGACCCGGGCCGCCATCCGGTCACGGTCATCGTCGATGAACACCAAGTCGCACTGCGGGTCGCCCTCGGGCAGGTCGGTCGTGGGCACCACGTAGCGCGCGTCTGGCGTGTACAGCGTCAGCCACTCGTCGAGGTTCCAGTCGTCGAGCAGCCGGGCCTCCAGATAGAGCAACTGCTCGACTTCGTGCTGCAATAGAAGGTAGTCGGCGTCGGCCGGAAGTCCCGTTGCGAACGACGCGGCCCGGACGGGTCTGCTCACCATGCTCGGCAGGCTCCTCTCGCCCACGGGCGGTTCGGCGACCAAGGTCAGCTCGGGGATGGGGTTGCTTTCGGGACCGCCCCGGGCGGCAGCCCCCGTTCGTACTGCTCGACGTGCGGTGTTCCGGCGAGAAGTGACTGCCAGCGCCGCCAGAAGCAGCGCATCTGCAGCTCGTCGTTGCCCCGCGGCTCGCGCTGCAACCCCCGGGAGAGATCCGACCACTCGATGCCGCCGGAGTGAAATCCCTGCTGGCAGGATTCCAGGGCCTCGGTGTCGTCCGGCGTGGCGAACCCGCCCGGTCCCAGGAAGGTCAGGAAGGCATCGAGGCGGCGGCGCAGCCTGGCACCGCCTTCCCCGGCGGGGGCCAGCTCCCACGCCGTCACGTCCATGGCGGCGGGGCCCGTGGGCTGGAACACACGGATGGTCACGGCCATGATGTCGTTGATGATCAGATTGGGGAATATCACAAGGTTGCGTGACTTCTCGCACATCCGCACCGCCCGGTCGAGACCGTGGCGGGCGATGAGTTCGTCCTTGATGCTCTGAATCTCGGCGCGGGCCTCCTCGCCGTAGCAGGGATGCCACATGGCGATGGGCCGCCCGTAGACGGCGTCGTTTTCCATGACGCCGTGTCCGTTGCCGAGGGAACGGCCGAACCCTTGTCGGTTGCCGAGGGTTGCCATGTCGCGCCCGCCCGCGCCGGCGGCGCGGCTCAGGTAGTCGAAGAAGGTCTGGTGGGTGGGCAGCAGGTGGTAGCCGTCGATGCTGTTCTCGGCGAGCAGCTTCCAGTTGGCCTTGATGGTGTAGCGGTTGGAGCCGGGGACGACCCGCATCCCGCCGGCGGCCTGGTCGGCCACCAGGTCGAGGTATTCGGCGGCTCCGGCCAGGTAGTCCCGCAGCGGTTCGGTCTCGGGGTCGAAGCAGACGAATACGAAGCCCCGGTAGCTGTCGAAGCGTGGCGAACGAAGCCCCATCTGGCCGCGATCGAAATCGGGGCCGTACCCGTCGATGTCAGGCACGTTGATCAGCGCGCCCGACGTGTCGAAGGTCCAGGCATGGTAGAAGCACCGGAACACATGCGCGTTGCCGCGGTCGGTCCGACAGACGAGGGCGCCCCGATGGGGGCACGTATTGTGGAACACTGCCAGTCCGCCGTCCCGGTTGCGGGCGAAGAACAGCGGACGCTCGGCCACCACCCGCCGCGCGTAGTCGCCGGGTTCCGGCACTTCCGACTCGTGTCCCAGATAGAGCCAGCAGCGGTCGAAAATGCGCCGCCGCTCCAACTCGTAGATTTCCGGCGACACCAGGGCGAAACGATGCACCCTGAACTTCCCCAGGTCGGGGCGGTCGTAAACCAGACTGCCGACGTCCATGATGTCCCTTCCCCCCGGCGACGGCCGCGAGTACGGGGTCGTTGGCCCCACGCTGTGTCGCCGTCGATGTCGCCTGACGCCGCCGATTCGACATGGAGGTCGGCAGGCCCCGAGTAGTACCGACTCCGGGAACGACCCTTTCGCAGTTAGAGACGTTTGACGACCCGAAGCGAAACAGGCGGATCGAAGAGGGGTAGAGTCCACGACTGGCGCGGCGGCGGTAGGCGGATGGGGTAACTGTTTCCGCCCGATGCAGCGCCGCCAGCGCGTCGCCTGGCAGACCGCGACGGTTGGCTGGGCGGTCCAGGCAGGGTGGTAGCCGCACGCCCCGTTGCTCTTCGTCATTGCCGAAGGAAAAAGGGGCCTATGGTAGTGTCGTTCCAGTGCGAAAACGCGTGCGGCATCCACGCGCCGGCGCAGCCCGATGCAGTGCGATACGACCTGGCGGCAAGGGGATCCGGTGGAACTTGATTCCGATGGTTCGGTCTCGGAGCAGCATCTGTTGGAGCGTGCGCGTCAGGGGAGTCACTCGGCGGTCGACGTGCTGTTCGAGCGGTACAGGTCCTGGCTGCGGAGTTGGGCGCGAGGCCGCCTGCCCCGGCGCGCACGCGGCGTCGTCGACACCAGCGACGTGGTTCAGGACACGCTGCAGCGCAGCTTCGCACACCTGGCGTCGTTCAAGTCCCGCCAGGCCAAGGCGCTGCGAGTCTACCTCCGGCGCGCCGTCGAGAACCGGATCCGAGACGAGATGCGGCGTGCGACGTTCCGCCAGGGCATCATCCTGCCGGAGGGCTCGGTTCCAGCCTCGGACGGCTCGACCCCACAGCTTCGGCAGCTCGTCGACGAGGAGACCTGGAGACGCTACCTCTACGCCCTGAAGCGGTTGCGGGAGCGCGACCGCCGCCTGATCGTGGGCCGCGCGGAACTGGGGTACAACAGCGTGCAGCTCGCGTTCCTCGAACGCCTGTCGAGCCCGGCCGTCGCGCGCGTGGCCCTGCGGCGGGCGGTGCTGCGGTTGAGCGCCCTGATGTCGGATGAGTAGCGACGATCGCGACGAGGTCGTCGCAGACGCGGCCGATGCCGTCGCCTGGAATCAGGACGTGCGATGGGATCGGTGCGCGAGACGCGCCACGCCCACCGGTCGCCAGTTGCTGGACAACCTCCGGGCGCTCGCCCCGGTCTTCGCATCGGGCGACACCGCGCGACCTGATTCGGTGACGTCCGCGAGGGCGGCCGAGCCTGCGGCCGGCGACTCCGTCCACCCCGCCATCACCGTGCTCGTCGCCATCGCCGCGCTGGAGTTGGCGGCGGCGCTGGTGCTGCTTCCCTGGCGATGGGACGACTACCATCGGGCGCACGGCGACGTTGCGGTCTATCTCGTGCTCCTGCTCGCCGGGCACGGCGCGACCGCCGCGCTGCTGCTGTTCGCCGGCCGTCGTGACCGGCGGACCTGGTTGCTGGGAGGCTACTTCCTCTTCCGTGCGACGGTGGCGCCGCTGCACATGCTCCCGGCTTTCCTGGGACAAATGCCGCCGGCCGACCTGCTGCAGGCGTCCATCTGGGAGATGCCGCGGTCGACCATGGCCTTGCTGCACCTCGGCGCGTTCCTGGCGCTCGCGATAGCGCCGGCGTTCCTGTGGGCGTTCGCGAGGGAGTGCCCCCGGGTCCATCGGCACACCCGGCTCGACGACCTCGCGCGCCGGATGGTTCCCGCCAGCGTGGCGATCAACGGCGCCATGTGGGCCGGCGTGATGACGACCTACGTGGCGGGGCTGGTCGACGATGGGGTGGGTCGCGTGTTGTACGTGCCGGTTCTCGATACCGCCATCGCGACCTCGACCGTGTTGTCGCTGGGCGCCGTGGTGGTCGTCGCCCTGCGGGCGCACACGGCGCCGCCCGCCGAGGTGAGGCGTGTCGTCCTGTTCAGTCTCGGGTTGCTGACGTGGATGGGACTGGCCACGGCGTACGACCTCGTCGAGGCGTTCTCGCCCGGCTTCTGGCTGTCGAACCATGAATCGAGCTCGGTTCTCGGGCTGATGCAGCCGCTGCGTTTCCCCGGGATGGTGCTGCTGTGGTACTCGGTGCTCGCGGTGCGCGTTCCCCACCCGCGGGAGGTGGCGCGGGGGGTCTACACGCGGCTGCTGATGCGGCGCGGCCGGCTGTGGCTGACGGTGGCGGCGCTGTGGGCGGCTCTGATCTGGCGGGTGGCGAGCCATCCGGAGCGCGCGGTGGGCGCGGTGCTGGCGGACCCGCTGGCTCAGTCGCTGTTCGCGGCGGCGGCGACCGCGCTGCTGCTGCTCGCCGGCCGCGAGGAGATCCTCGCCCGCCTGGATGCCTGGATCTATCCCCAGACGGCGGACCAGCGGCGCGTGCTCGCTGCGGCCACCGCGAAGTTGGGGCAAGCGGGGCAGCTGGCGACGGTGAGTCGGACCGTGGCGCGAGCGGTCAGGCGCGGCTGCGGCTCGCCGGCCGCCCTCCTGATAACAGGCGACGCCGGGTCGGACGGTCCCGGCTTCAGGTCACCGGACGCCCGGGTTCCACCGTTGCCATCCGGGTCGGCAATCGTCCACATGCTGGAGATGGCCGGTGGGTCCTTGCGGGTGCATCCCAGCGACCAGACGTCGGTCTTCATGCTGCTGCCATCCGAGGAAGCGGCGTGGGTGATGGAGACCGCGGCCGATGCCATCGTGCCGGTTCCGGGTCCGGGGCCCGAGCTGGTGGGGATACTGGTCGTGGAACGGCGATTCGACGATCGGACGGTGAGACCCGTGGATCTCCCCTTCATCGAGGCGCTCGGAGCAGCCACAGGGCTCGCCGTAGCCCGCTTGCGGCTGCTGGCCGCGCCCACGGCAGGGTCGTCGGAGCAACCCCCGGGGCAGGAGTGTCCGGCGTGTGGAAACGTGACAAGGTCCGACGAGCCCCCCGGCTGCCATTGCGGGTCGGCCTATGCCGAGACGAGTGCGCCGAAGCTGCTGGCGGGCAAGTATCGTCTGGCGCGGCGCCTGGGGGCCGGGGGCATGGGTGCGGTTTATCTGGCGCGCGATCTGCGGCTCGAGCGCAACGTCGCCGTGAAGACGCTGGTGGGTGTATCGGCTTCGCGCCTGGTGGGCTTCAAGTTGGAAGCCTGGGCGATGGCGACGGTGACGCACGCCGCGGTGGCCCAGATCCATGGCGTCGAGTTGTGGCGCGGCCGGCCGTTCCTCATCGTCGAGCACTTGGCCGGGGGCACGTTGGCCGACCGGCTGCGGCAGGGGCCGGTGCCGGCGGCCGAGGCACTTTCGATGGCACGGGTACTGGGTGACGCGCTGGCGGTGCTGCATCGGGCGGGGTACCTGCACGGGGACGTGAAGCCGAGCAACATCGGCTTCACGTCCGAGGGGTCGCCGAAACTGCTGGATTTCGGGTTGGCCCGCGAGACGACGGACACCGATACGCGAGGCGGCACGCTGCGCTACATGTCGCCCGAAGTGCTCGCGGGCCGACCGGCAGAGGAAGCCGACGACGTGTGGGCGCTGTGCGTCGTGGTGCACGAGATGGTATCGGGGCGGCATCCGTTCACGGGCGCCGGCGACGTGCGGGATCAGATCCGGCGTCAGCGGCTCGCTCGCGAGGACGGGTCGTCGGTGGTTTCCGAGTTGTCGTCGGCGGTGCTGGCGCTGACCGCGTCGACGCTGACGGCAGCGCGGTCGGCACGCCCGGTGACCGCACTCGCGTTCACCGACGCAGTTCATGCAACAATTGTGGCGAGGCGCTAGGCTAGCCTAGCCGTTTGGCCTCGCCCTACATCCGTTTCGCACACAATCCGCAGTTCGGGAGCGGCTGGTCAGCCGGCGGCCCTCAGTAGCGGAACAGGTACTGCAGCTTCGTGAAGATGGCCCGGTTCGTGCGCCTCAGCGCGGTGCTGCCCGGGAAGAACCGGTCGTCGAGCCCGTCGCCGTCCACGTCGCGCTCAATGCGGTCGGCCTGCCGGTAGTGGTCGTCGTAGCCGACGTAGAACACCGTGCCGGCATTGACGCGGTAGGTGAGCAGGAAGTTGAGGCTGAGCTTCTGGTCGAAGCTGTTGAACTCGCTGATGTTCCGGAACAGGAGCCGATCCGTGAACTGGTACGTGGTCTGGGAGCGAAAGATGTTGACGTCGAAGACCAGCGTCTCGGCGTTGCGCACGTCGACGAAGCGGTTGGTGTTGATGAAGACGCGCGACTGCCAGCGGGGGAACGCCCGCACGTTGAAGAAGATGTTGTAGCCCTTGTCGCGGCCCAGGTAGGGGCTGTCCGGGTCGAAGAAGATCTGGTCGCCGCCGTCCGCGCCGACGCCGAACGAGTAGGCCCGGCTCTGGCTGATGACCCCCATGTACTGGTAGCGGGTCTTGGGGAAGTCGATGCCCCCGAACCGCTCCATCTCGCGGCTGACGTTGCCGTCGAAGCGGATGTTGTTGGCGAACGAGAAGTTCAGGCCCGCGCGCACCTGCTGGTCGTCGAGAACGCCCGCGAAGCTGTGGCCGCGCATGTAGTCCAGGCTCGGCCCCCAGCTGATGAGCCAGTGCTCCGGCCACCAGCGGTACAGCATGGTGCCGAACGTGGCGCGCTGGTCGGTGCGCCGCACGAAGCCGACGTCGGTCCAGAAGTCGGGCGAGAGGGCGTAGTGCGCCAGCGTGTAGCTCAGGTTGCGGCCGATCTTGTCCAGGCTGGCGTCGAGCAGATAGCCCGAGGTCTCCAGACCGTCCAGATTCCGGTCCCGGCTGCCGACCGCGCGGAGGCCCAGCGTGTGCGTGTCCCCGAGGCGGAAGTTGCCGTCGAGCCCCGCGACCCGGTTGTAGCCGTCGAGGAACTGGCGCTCGGAGAAGATCGCCCCGACGTGCGACTCGGCGTACAGGTCGTAGCGCACCCGCCCGATGAACGTCTGGGAGGAATGCCCGAGCCCGGCGGCGCCCGCGTCCTCGATGTCGGCCGCCGCCTCGTCGTCGGCGTACAGGACGCCGATGGTCGTGTTGCCGGCCTTTCCGGTCAGCTTCGCGCCGTAACGCGGGTCGACGATGGTGCGCGTGTGCACCAGGGTGACGGGATCGAACGGGCTCTGGAACTGGAAGATCTCGGCCCCCTCGAGGAAGAACGGCCGCAGCTCCGGGTAGAACAGCGCGAACCGCTGGTTCACCTCGATCTGCGGCCGGTCCGACTCGATCTGCGAGAAGTCGGGGTTGAAGGTGACGTCGGCGGTCAGGTTCGAGGTGACCCCGTACTTGAAGTTGACCCCGCCCTCCGGCTCCACGTCGCGGTCGCGGAAGCTGCCGTCCGCCTCGAGCCCACCGAACCGCAGCGCCGTAAACGTCGGCAGGATCTCGATGTTGCGGCTGGTCGACAGCCGCGTCATCCCCTCCAGCACGCCCATCTGCGGCAGGAAGCCGGCGACGTTGCGCGACACGGGCGCCCACACCTGCGTCTCGTTCTTGCCGCGGAGACGGCGCGCGATCTGGAACCCCCAGCGGTGGGCCGCGGTGCCCGCGCGTTGCGGGTAGCGCAGGCTCTTGAAGGGTATGGCCATCTCGGCCGTGAACCCGTCCGCAACCACCTGCCCGGCCGTGACGAAGAGCGTGTCCCAGGACCGGTCGCCCCGGGGCGGCCCGAAGAACCCGCGCGGCTCGCGGCGCCGGTTGCCGAAGACGCCGCCGCCGCCGAAGCCGCCGCCGCCGCCGGCCTCGCGCGAGCCCAGGATGGCGTCGCTCTGCACGCCGTAGCCGTTCACCGAGAACACGTACGCCCGCTGCTGGTCGAGAAACGGATCGAAGTAGACGACGAAGGCATCGTCCCCGGGCGCCTCGTCGCGGTCCGACAGGTTCGCGCGGAGCATGCCCGGGTCCGTGTAGCGGGCGCGGAAAGCGAGGTAGATGTTGGTGCTGTCGTACGCGATGTAGGCCTCGGACGCCTCGGTTGCGGGCGCGCCGTCGAGCGGCGAGAGCTGCACGAAGTCGGTGATGCGCGCGGCGCCGGCCCACACCGCGTCGTCCAGCCGCCCGTCGATGTTCGGCGCCACCCGCGTGCGCGGCGGCCGCACGGACGGGCGGCCGGTCAGCGCGCCCGCGCCGGACGCGACGCCGAACCGCGGCAGCAGGTCGTCCTCGACCACGGTGTCGCCCAGAACGTCATCGGCCGGCAGTCCGGCCGGCCGGCGCGGCAGGACCGGGGTGAACGGGACCGGCGTGGCGGCGGGCGGCCGTTCCGCGGCGGCCGCAGGGCTGTCGGACGGCGCGACGACGTCGGGCAGCGCCGCCCGCCCGGTCGCGCCGGCGCCGAGCACGCCCCCGCCGCGCCTGGCCGGCGTGGACGCCGCGTCGGGCGGCGGCGTGCGCGCGGGACCGAACGAGAGCCCGCCCACCCCGCCGCCGCGCCTCTCCGCGGCGCGCGGCCCGATCAGCTCGGCGAAGCCGGCGCGCAGCTCCGCCCCGACCTCGTCCTGCAGCTCGAACAGCTCGCCGAGCTCGCCGTCGACCCGGACGGTCCGGTGCGCGGCGCCCGTCGCGACGCGCAGGATGCGGGCCGTGACCCGCAGTTGCGGCCCGCGCCGCTCGTAGCCGCCCGTCACCACCCACGCCGCGCCCAGCCGGTCCGCCACGGCCAGCGCCGCCGTGTCGTCCGGGTCGCCGTTGCCCGGATCGCCGTTGCCCGCGCCGCTCGCCGGCCCGTCCGCGAACGCCGCGTGGGTGACCACCGTGAACGACGCCAGCCGCTCGAGGTCGGTCGTGACCGTCTCGACGAGGCCGGCGCCGATCCAGGCGTCGGCAGGGTCGCCCGAGAGGTTCGCGAACGGCGCCACCGCCACCGTGCGCGGCCGCGGCCGCGCCGCGCCGGCGGACGCACCGGCTCCGTCCTGCTCCGGCGGCTGGCCCGGAGCGGAAGCGGCGACGCCGACGCTGAGCAGGCAGAGCGTGCCGGCCGCGGCCACGGCCAAGCCCCGACGGGACACCGGATGAGCACCCAACCCCCAAATTTTACCCCGACTTCACAGCCTGGCACCGGCGCCGCGCGGGCGGGCGGGCGGTCTAATACCGGAAGAGGTACTGCAGCTTCGTGAAGAAGGCGCGGTTCGTGCGCCGCAGCGCCGTCGACTGGAAGAACCGGTCGTCGATGCCGTTGCCGTCGAGGTCGCGCATGATGTGGTCGGCCTGCTGATAGCGGTCGTCGTACCCGATGTAGAAGGCGGTGCCCGCGTTCACCCGGTAGGTGAACAGGAGGTTGAGGCTCAGCCTCTGGTCGAAGCTGTTGTACTCGCTGATGTTCCGGAGCAGGAAGCGGTCGGTGAACTGGTACGTCGTGAGGGCCCGGAAGATGTTGACGTCGAACACGAGCTGGTCGCTGTTGCGCACGTCGATGAACCGGTTCGTGTCGACGTTGATGCGCGACTCGAGCCGCGGGACCGGGCGCAGGTTGAGGAATACCCGCCAGCCCGTGTCGTGCCCGAGGTACGGCTGTTCCGGGTCGAAGAAGATCTGGTCGCCGCCGTTGCCGCCCACGCCGAAGGAGAACTGGCGTATCTTGCTCACGGACGTGAAGAACTGGTAGCGCGTCTTGAAGAAGTCGATGCCGCCGAAGCGCTCCATGTCCCGGTTGACCTCGGCGCTCGCGTTGATGCTGTCGGCGAAGGCGACGTTGAACCCCGCGCTCGCCTGCTCGTCCTCCAGGATGCCGTCGAAGTTGTAGCTGCGCGTGTAGCGGACGCGCGGGCCCCAACTGATGATCCAGCTCTCCGGCCACCAGCGGTACGCGACCTCGCTGTATCCGAAGCGCTGGTCGGTGCGCCGCACGAAGCCGACGTCGGTCTTGAAGTCGGGCGACAGGGAGTACCAGGCCAGCAGGTACCTCAGGTTCCGCCCGGTCTTGCGGATGTTCGCGTTCACCATGTGCCCCGACGCCTCCAGACCGTCGAGGTCGCGGTGCTGCGTGCCGAAGGCGAGCATGCCCAGCTCGTGGGTGTCGCCGAGGCGGAAGCGGCTGTCGAGGCCGGCGACCCGGCTGTGGCTGTCCAGGAACTCGCGGTTGGTGTACGTGGCGCCGACGAACGACTCCGCGTACAGGTCGTAACGCACCCGCCCGACGAACGTCTGCGCCGAGTGGCCGAACGCCGAAGCACCCGTGTCGTCGACGTTGCCGGGCGCCTCGTCGTTGGCGTACATCACGCCGACGGTCGTGTTGCCCGTCTTGCCGGTCAGCTTCGCGCCGTAGCGCGGGTCGACGATCGTGCGGGTGTGCACGACCCGGGCCGGCGCCGGGATGTCGAAGATCTCGGCGCCCTCCAGGAAGAACGGCCGCAGCTCGGGATAGAAGAGGGCGAAGCGCTGGTTCTGCTCGATCTGCGGCCGATCCGACTCGATCTGGGAGAAGTCGGGGTTGAACGTGACGTCGGCCGTCAGGTTCGAGGTGACCCCGTACTTGAAGTTGACACCGCCCTCCGGCCGCGGGTCGTCGTCGACGAAGCGGCCCGCGTCGTCGAGCGCCGAACTGCACCGCGGTGAAGGTCGGCAGCACCTCGATGTTGCGGCTCGTCGAGAGCCCGGTCATCCCCTGCAGCACGCCCATCTGGGGCAGGAAGCCGGCGACCTCGCGGTTCACGGGCGCCCAGACCGCGGTCTCGTTGTTGCCGCGGATGCGCCGCGCGATCTGGAACCCCCACTGGTGCGGCGCGCCCCCGGCCCGCTGCGGATACCGCAGGCTCTTGAACGGGATGGCCAGCTCGGCGGTGAAGCCGTCCGCGACGATGCGGCCCGCGCTGTCGAACAGCGTGTCCCACGAGGCGTCGCCGAACGGGAGCCGGAGACCGGGACCGCCGCCGCCGCCACGGCGGCCGAATCCGCCGCCGCTGCGCGAACTCACGATGGTGTCCATCTGCACACCGTAGGCGTTGACGCCGAACGAGTAGGCGCGCTGCTGATCGAGGAACGGATCGAAGTACACCCAGAACACGTCGTCCCCGGTGCGCACGTCCCGGTCCTTGCGCTGCGCGCGCATCGTCCGCGGGTCCGCGAAGTGCGCGTGGAAGGCGATGTAGATGTTGGCGCTGTCGTACGTGATGTAGATGTCGGACGTCTCGCTCGCCGGCGCGCCGGCGCGGGGCGCCAGTTGCACCAGGTCGGTGATGTGCGCCGCGCGCGCCCACGCCGCGTCGTCGAGGCGGCCGTCGATGCTGGGCGGCGCGGGCGCGCGCGGCGGGCGTACCAGGGGCCGGCCGGTCAGGATGCCGGCGCCCGCGGCGACGCCGAAACGCGGCTCGTCGCCCACCGCGATGCCGCCCGGGACGCCGTCGACCAGCGGCTCGGCCGGCACGAACGGCGGCAGCGGCGGCGGGAGCGACCCCGGCCGGAACGCCTCGGGCGCGTCGTCCGGAAACGGCTCCGGCGCGGCAGGTCGGGCGGCGGGCGGGGCGACCTCGGCAATGGCCGCTTCCGGCGGAGCCGACGCCGCCCCGAACACGCCGCCGCGACGGCGCCGCGGGCGGGGCGCGAGCAGCCCGTCGCCGTCGCCGTCCCCGTCCGCGGCGGTCGCCGCACGCGCGGCCGCCGCGGGCGGATCGGATGCGGCCGCCGGCCGCCCCGCGGCAGACGTGCCGGCGAGGGCGGCGAAGCCGTCCCTCAACTGCGCGGCCACACGATCCTGCAGGCCGAACAGATCGTCGAGCACACCGTCGACCCGGACGATGCGACGGGCTGCGCCGGTCTCCACGCTGACGATGCGGGCGGTGATCCGGATCTCCGGTCCGAGCCGCTCGAAGCCGCCCGTCACCAGCCAGGCGACGCCCTGCGCGCGCGCATCGGTCAGTCCCGACGGCGGCCCGCCGGAGGCCGCGCCGGGCCCCCGGAACGGGTGGTTGGACACATCGCGGCTCACGACCGTGAGCGGGGAGAGCTGCTCCAGATCGATGGCGACCGTCTCGGCGATGCCCGCGCCGAGCCACGCGTCAGCGGCGTCGCCGGAGAGGTTGGCGAACGGCGTGACCGCTACCGTGCCGGGCCGCGGCGGGCGCATCCCGAACCAGGGTGCGGAGCCGTCCTGCCCGGTCGGCTGGCCGAGCGCCGGCCGCGCCACACCCGCGACCAGGAGCGCCAGCACGACTCGCAGCCACGGTCGCACGTTGTCGTTCACGCACGCTGCCCGCGCCGCGATCAAGCCTGTTCCAGCCGCTCCACCACGGCGTCGGTCATCCCGCTGCAGGATACGGCAGCGCCCGACGCGCCGGCAAGCAGGTCCGCGGTGCGCAGCCCGGCGGCCAGGGTGTCGCCGATCGCCCGCTCGATGACGCCGGCCTCCTCGTCGGCGCCCAGCGCATGCCGCAGCAGCATGGCCGCCGACGCGATCGCCGCCACCGGGTTCGCGATGTCGCGGCCGGCGATGTCCGGGGCCGATCCGTGCACCGGCTCGAACAGGCCGCCGCGGCCGCCCACGCTGGCCGACGGCAGCAGGCCGAGGGATCCGACGAGACCGCCGGCCTCGTCCGAGAGGATGTCGCCGAACAGGTTGCCCGCCACCACGACGTCGAACTTCTGCGGGTCCGTCACCATCAGCAGCGCGCACGAATCGACGTACTGGTGCTCGAGCCGCACGTCCGGATAGCGTGCGCCCACCTCGGTCACGACCTCGCGCCACAGCCGCGAGGTATCGAGCACGTTGGCCTTGTCGACGGACGTGACGAGGCCGCGCCGCTGCCGGGCGCTCTCGAACGCCACGACCGCGATGCGCTCGATCTCGGGGCGCGCGTAGCGCATGGTGTTGAACGCGGCCTGGCCGTCGTCCGTCCGGCCGCGCGGCTCGCCGTAGTAGAGCCCGCCGGTCAGCTCCCGCACGATGAGCATGTCCAGGCCGCGCACCCGGTCCGGCTTGAGCGAGCCGCCGTCCTCGAGCCCCGGCCACATCCGGGCCGGCCGCAGGTTGGCGAAGACGGCCAGCTCCTTCCGCAACTGCAGCAGGCCCGTCTCCGGACGGCCGGCGCTGGGGCCATGGTCGAACTCCGGGTCGCCGACGGCGCCGAGCAGCACGGCGTCGGCCGCGGCGCAGGCGGCCCGCGTGGCGTCGGGCAGCGGGGGGTCGCCGGCGCGGAGGGCGGTGCCGCCGATGGGGTGCCGCGTCAGCGTGAGGTCGTGGTCGAAGCGGCGGGCGACCACCTCGAGGACGCGCGCCGCCGCCTCGGTGACCTCCGGTCCGATGCCGTCGCCCGGCAGCAGGGCTATCGTCGCACGCATCGCCTACGCCGTCGGCGCGGCGGCCTCCGGCCGGGCCGGAGCCGCCGCGTCCTGCTCGGTGCGGATGCGCTCGACGATGGCGGCGACGTCGCCGTCGTCGATCTGCTTCTGGCGGTCGGCAAGCTCGATCACGGCGCGGTACACGCGATCGAGCTCGTAGCGGCTGAGCTCGAAGCCCAGCTGCTCGCAGCGGCGCTTGACGGCGTGCCGCCCCGAGTGCTTGCCGAGCACCAGCGTCGACTCGACGCCGATGTCCTCCGGCCGCATGATCTCGTAGGTGCGGCGATCCTTGATGACGCCGTCCTGGTGGATGCCGGCCTCGTGCGCGAACGCGTTGCGCCCCACGATGGCCTTGTTGGCCTGGACCGGCTCGTTCGTCAGCGTCGTCAGCAACTGGCTCGTCCGAAAGAGCTCCGCCGTGCGCACCGTGGTCTCGTAGGGCAGCCGGTCGCGGCGCACCCGGGTCGCCATCACCAGCTCCTCGAGCGACGCGTTGCCCGCCCGCTCGCCGATGCCGTTGATGGTGCACTCGACCTGGCGGACGCCGGCCTGCACGGCCGCCAGCGAGTTGGCGACGGCGAGGCCGAGGTCGTCGTGGCAGTGCGCGCTGAACACGGCCCGATCGGCGTTCGGGACCCGGGCGCGCACCGCGCTGAAGAACTCGCCGATCTCCTCCGGCGTGCAGTAGCCGACCGTATCGGGCAGATTGACCGTGGTCGCGCCGGCATCGATCGCCGTCTCGACGACCTGGCACAGGAAGTCCATGTCGGTCCGCGTCGCGTCCTCGGCCGAGAACTCCACGTCGTCCGTGTAGCCGCGGGCCTGCCTCACGCCGGCCGTGAGGGCGGCCAGGCACTGCTCGCGCGTGATCCGCAGCTTCCGCTCCAGGTGCAGGTCCGACGTGGCGATGAACGTGTGGATCCGCGCCCGCTCCGCCGGCTTCAGCGACTCGCCGGCGCGCTCGATGTCGGCCGGGCTGCAACGCGCCAGGGCCGCCACGACGGGACCCCGGATCTCGCCGGCCACCAGCTTCACGGCATGGGCGTCATCGTCCGACGCTATGGGAAAACCGGCCTCGATGATGTCGACCCCCAACGCCGCCAACTGCCTCGCCAGGGTCAGCTTCTCGTCCGTGTTCATCGAAAACCCCGGCGACTGCTCGCCGTCGCGCAGGGTCGTATCGAAAATAATCAGCCTCTCGCTCGCCACGGCACCTCCGATCGCAATGCTCTCCTTCCATTAACGCGCACCGGCGCTTCCTAAGTCAAGGTTATAGATATTACGATTGGATAAATTACAATTATAATACCTTCTCGTGGACCTCGCCGAGCTCCAGGTCTTCCTCGCGGTCGCGACCGAGCGCAGCTTCTCGCGCGCCGCGACGCGGCTGCACCGCACCCAACCTGCGGTCAGCCAGGCGATCAAGCGGCTCGAGGAGGAGCTGGACGAACGCCTGTTCGACCGCTCCTCGAAGGACGGCCGGTTGACGGAGGCCGGGGAGATCCTGCTGGACTACGCCCAGCGGCTGACGCGGCTGAAGGACGAGGCCGAAGGCGCCGTGCGCGAGCTGCAGGATCTGCGGCGCGGGCGCGTCCTGATCGGGGCCAACGAGGGGGCGGTGCACGTGCTGCTGCCGGTCATCCAGCGGTTCCGCCGGGATCACCCGCTTGCACAGGTCGAGGTGCGCCGCGTGCCGGCGCGGCAGATGGCGCGCGAGGTGCTCAGCCGCTCGCTGGACTTCGGCGTGCTCACCTTCCCGCCGCGCGAGCGCGGGTTGCAGAGCCTCGCGCTCGCCGAGGACGAGCTCGTCATGCTGATCAGCCCGGCGCACCCCCTGGCCGGCCGACCGCGGATTACGATGGAGGAGCTCGGCCGCCAGACCGTCATTGCCCACAACGAGGCCTCGCCGGCCCGCGAGCGCGTGCTGCGCCTCTACGAGCAGCGGCATACGTCGATCAACATCCAGATCGGCCTGCCCAGCCTCGACGGGATCAAGCGTGCCGTCGAGATGGGGCTGGGCGTGGCCCTGCTCCCGCAGCGCTGCGCCCGCACCGAGATCGCCCGCGGCCAGCTCGCCGCCGTCAAGGTGCCGCAGCTCCGGCTCCCGCGCCAGGTGCGGCTGGTGTACCGCCGCGCGGGCGAGATGTCGCACGCCGCGACCGCCTTCCTGGACGCCGCGCGAGCGGCGGCGGGCTAGGAGTCTGCACCACGCACCAGAAAATCGATATGCGGCGGGAAAACAATTTCCGCCATTATCGTTTCAACTGGCATACTACATGGGCTGCGCGCCGCAGGAGCGGTGCGGGCGCAGCCCGTCTGATTGAAGCCGCCGGGAACTCCGGAGGAACGGGTAAGGATGGCAGGGAAGGCGGGCAGACCGAAGGTCGGCAAGCGTCCGGCGGCAGGCACCAAGGGTGGACGGGTCTGGGATACGGCCGACGCGATCACCCGCGAGAAGCGCCGAGCCGCGACCTGCCGTGAAGTCCGGGAGCGGTACGTCGCGGAGGGCGGCAACCGCCGTACCGCAAACACGCAGTACTCGCATTGGAAAGCGGACTACGACAGCCGCGCCGGGAGTCGCGCACCGGACGCGCCCGGCAACGTCGACCCGCGGCCGTTGCGAGTGCCCCCCGACGGCCGCCTGCTGATTCCCGCCGAGATGCGGCAAGCGATGCAGCTTGGCGAGGGCGGTCACGTGGTCGCGCACGTTGAAGCCGGCGAGCTGCGCGTCATGGCACAGTTGGTCTCCATCCAGCAGATCCAGGCGCGCATGCGGAAGTACCGCAGACCTGGCGTGAGCGAGGTCGACGCGTTCCTGGCGGAGCGACGGGCGATGTGGGGTGAGGAGTGAGCGTCGTATTCGACAGTTCGGCGCTGCTGGCGGTCACCTTCGGCGAGGACGGCGCGGCCGTTGCGCGGCGCGCAATGGGTGGCGCGGTCATGTCGGCGGTCAACGTGACGGAGGTGATCACGCGCCTGATCGACCGCGGCGCCAGCCCGGAACAGGCTCGCTGGGAGCTGTCCAGGTTCGGCCTGACCATCCGGCCGTTCGACGAGTCGCTCGCTCTTGCCGCCGGTTCCCTTCGCGCCGCAACGCGGTACCTCGGGCTGTCACTCGGCGACCGCGCGTGTCTGGCTCTCGCCATCCGGGAGCGCGCCCAGGTCGTCACCGCGGACCGGGCGTGGGCCAGCCTCGATCTGGGGCTCGATGTGCAGGTGATCCGCTGAAGAGTTGATCCAGCCATGCCGCCTTGGTAGAACACACGCATGAAGGCGACTACCATCAAGCTGGAAGGTGAGCTGCTCAAGAATCTCGAAGCCGCCAAGCCGCCGGACAGAAGTCTCTCCGCGCACGTTCGATCGGTACTGCAGAAGGACCTGGAACGCCAGCGAGCGCGGGACGCCGCAGCTGCCTTCAGAGCCTTCCTCGACGCGCACCCGGATGAGCAGATGTGGCTGGCCGAGTGGGATGGCGTCGATCTCGCCGCCCCTCCCGCGCGAAAACCGGAGGCGTGATGACGCGAGGTTCGCTGTTCTGGATCGACCTGGGCGCTACGTCGCCGCCCGAGTTCGGAAAGACGCGGCCCGGCCTCGTCGTTTCCAGCACCGCGCACAACCGAGGTCCTCGACAGCGTCGTCGTGGTTCCTCTCTCCACGATTGGTGATGAGATCTGGCCGCTGCGCATCAGGACCGACGACGTCCGCGGCCAGGCCGCGTTCGCCGTCCTGCCCGGGATCCGTCAGGTGTCGAAGGCCCGGCTGGCCGACTTCATCGGCCCTGCGTCGGGTCCGTTCATGCAGCGCCTCGACGCGGCCATTGCCCTCTACCTCGGCGACTGACCGTTGCGGCGACCAGCCGGCTGCATTGGAACACCGTTGGATGAAGGCAGGGACCGTCCGCTGATGCGGACATGGAGGTCATCGTTGAACAAACAGGAGCTTCTCTCCCGAATATCGATCGACCCCAACGTCTGTTTCGGCAAGCCGTGCATCCGAGGGCACCGCATCTGGGTGTCACTCGTGCTCGACCTGCTGTCAAGCGGCTGGACGGTTCAGCAACTGCTCGAACAGTACCCGGGCATCGAGGAAGCCGACGTGCTGGCCTGCATCGCCTACGGGGCGGAGATGTCCCGCGAGCGTTACGTTGACATACCGCTGGAGACCTCGGCTTGAATCTCAAGCTCGACGAGAATCTCGGCAGCCGGGGCGCCGCCATCCTGCGGGCTGCCGGACATGACGTGTCTACCGTGGCGGAAGAACGACTCATGTCAGCCAGTGATCAGGAACTCGCGGAAGTCTGCCGTGCCGCCCGCAGGTGTCTGGTGACACTCGACCTGGACTTCAGCAATCCCCTGCGATTCATTCCATCGCGATACTCGGGCATCGCCGTCCTCCGGCTGCCGGCCAAGCCCTCTGCCGCAGACCTGTTCGACGCAATCCGTACGCTCGCGGCCGGGTTTGGGAAGACGTCGATCGAGGGCAAGTTGTGGATCGTGCAGCGAGGACACATCAGAGAGTATCAGGAGGAGCAGGAGAGCGGATGATTCGGCCGCTTGGATCGCTGATCCGCGACGGGAGACGGTGACCGCCGCGCGGGACGGAGCTCAGAAGCCGGCGGCGTACGGCAGGCCGGCGGCTACGCGGCGCACTGCGTCGAAGTCGTCGAGCAGCAGGCCGGTGGCATCCCACTGGCCGGTCAGCAGCGACTCGCGGACGCCGACCGGCATGTCGAGGGCCAGCGTCCGGCCCGCGGCCTGAATCGACTGCGCGTCGACGCTGAGCACCATCGGCGTCTCGGGATCGCGCTCGGCGGCCGCCATGAGGAACTCGACGTCGGGTGCCGCCGCGGTGGCGCACGCCAAGCCGATCGTCGTCGCGTTGCCCAGGAAGATCTCGGAGAACGACTCGCCGACGCAGGCGTCGATGCCGCGGCGCTTGAGAGCCTGGGGGGCGTGCTCGCGCGACGAGCCGGAGCCGAAGTTCTCGTTGACGACCAGGATCGACGCGCGGGCGTACGCCGGGTTGGCGAACGGATGGTTCCGCATCGACTGGCGGTCGTCCTCGAACGCGTGCTCGCCGAGGCCATCGAAGGTGATCGCCTTGAGGAACCGCGCGGGGATGATCCGGTCGGTGTCGATGTTGTTGCCGCGCAGCGGGAGGGCGGTTCCCGCGACGCGATCGATGCGGCGGTCGCTGCTGTCCGTGGTGCTCATCTTCAATCAGACGGGGCTGCGCCCCGAACCCCCGGCGTCCGCTTGCGGGGCCCCTTCGCCCCGCGCCGCTCCCGCCGAGGCGNNGCGCGCTGTGCGCGCCTTGCGGAGCCGTTCTACGGTACGGACTCCTAGCCGAGCATGCCGCGCACATCCGTCACCTCGCCCGCGACGGCCGCGGCGGCGACCATGGCCGGGCTCATCAGGAGCGTGCGGCCGGTCGGGCTCCCCTGGCGCCCCTTGAAGTTCCGGTTGGAGGACGAGGCGCACACCTCGCGCCCGTGCAGCCGGTCGGGGTTCATGGCCAGGCACATCGAGCACCCGGCGCCGCGCCACTCGAAGCCGGCCGCCTGGAAGATCTCGTGCAGGCCCTCCTCCTCGGCCGCCCGCCGCACGTCCTTGGACCCCGGCACCACGAGGGCCCGCACGTGGCCGGCCACCCGCTGCCCCGAGACGACGCGCGCCGCCTCGCGCAGATCCGACAGGCGCGCATTGGTGCACGAGCCGACGAACGCGACGTCGACCCGCGTTCCGGCAATGGGCGCGCCGGCCGTGAAGTCCATGAACTCGAGCGCCTCGCCGACCGCGCCCCCGTCGGCCCCGGCGTCGGAAGGCGCCGGGATACGCTCGGAGACGCCGACCGACTGGCCCGGGTTGATGCCCCACGTCACGCGCGGCTCGATGGCGCTGCCGTCGAGCTCGACGACGTCGTCGTACGCGGCGTCCGGGTCCGACGCCATCGACCGCCACCACGCCCGCGCGCGATCGAACGCCGCGCCCGCGGGGGCGAACGGCCGGCCGGCCAGGTACTCGAACGTCGTCTCGTCCGGGTTCACGTAGCCGATGCGGGCGCCGCCCTCGATGGACATGTTGCACATCGTCATGCGCTCGTCCATCGACATCCGCTCGACGGCCGGACCGCCGTACTCGTAGGCGTAGCCCACGCCGCCCCGCACCCCCAGTCGCGCGATGATCTCGAGGATCACGTCCTTCGCGTAGACGCCCGGCCCGAGCGCGCTGGCGACGGCGATGCGGCGCACCTTGAGCGGATCGATCGCCAGGCACTGCGACGCCAGGACGTCGCGCACCTGCGACGTCCCGATGCCGAACGCCACCGCCCCGAACGCGCCGTGCGTCGACGTGTGGCTGTCGCCGCAGGCGATGGTCATGCCCGGCTGCGTCAGGCCGAGCTCCGGGCCGATGACGTGCACGATGCCCTGCCGGTCGGTGCCGAGGTCGGAAAACCGGATGCCGAACTCGCGGCAGTTCGTCTCGAGCGCCGCCATCATCTGCTCGGCCAGCTCGTCGGCGAAAGGCCGGCGCTGGTCCAGCGTCGGGACGATATGGTCGACCGTCGCGTAGGTGCGCTCCGGAAACGCGACGTGGACCCCTCGCCGCCGCAGCATGTCGAACGCCTGCGGCGAGGTGACCTCGTGGATCAAGTGCAGTCCGATGAAGAGCTGCGTCTGCCCGGTCGGCAGGCGTCGCACCGTGTGGAGGTCCCAGATCTTCCGGAGCAGGGTCTTCCCCATGGAGGCTACGCCTCGTCCTCCGTTTCGATCGCCGTGAGGAACTCCTCGCTCGGCTTGTGGATCCGGCCGTAGCTGCCGGCGTCGATCACGTAGTACCAACTGGCGAAGCGGGCGGCGAGCTGCTCGGCCTTCTCGCGGCCCTCGCTGACCCGCCGCTCCCAGGATGCATGCGCGTCGGCATCCGCCGCGTCCGGCTCGGGGAGCGCCGCCTCGTCGAAGTCCGCCGTGATGAAGACGTAGCGGTTCTCCCCGGAGCCGGTCTCCTCGTCGTCGCTCGTCTCGTCGCCCACCGCCACCGCGTCGCCGCGGCCGTAGACGATCTCGCCGAACCGCAGGGTATAGAGCACGCCCTCGTTCGTGCGGACGAGCAGCTCCCCGTCGTTCGACAGCAGGCCGCCCTCGGCGGTCGGGTAGAAGCCGCGGCTGGTCAGCGTCTGCACGTCGGCCTGGTTGATCTGCCCCGCCTCGAACGCCTCGCGAACGTTCCCCGAGAGGCCGGGCGGCTTGGGCCGCACGCCGGCGATGTTCATGGTCATCACGGCGCCGACCAGCAGGTTGACCTGGACCGTGTCCACCTCCTGGCCCTCGGGCAGCTCGTTCGCGTCCCAGCCGTCTTCCTCGTTCCTGGTCAGCACGAACTCGCCCCGCCGCACCACCGACAGCGTCTGCTCGTCTATGAAGTACTCGTTCAGGGTGATCTGCTGGACCTGGTCGCGCTCCACCTCCAGCAGGTTGGTCTCGATCCAGTCCTCGAACGCCGTCGAGATGTCGGCTTCGAAGCGGGCCGAGTACACGCGCGTCTGGCCGGGCACGCGGACGAAGCGGAGTCCCGGGCGGCCCGGCACCGCGCGGCCGACGATCAGGTCGGCGAGCACGCGCTCGTCGGGGTCCCTGAAGGTCACGCGCGTGCCGCGGCCCTGGAGGGTGCTCACCGTCTCGTCGGTCGGATCGACCACGCCCAGCGCGTCGTGATCGGCGACGTTGTCCGAGCGGAAGTCTTCCTTGATGACGCTGATGACGTCCGCCGCCGCGTTGGCCAGCCGCTCCTCGCCGTCCGCGGGATAGTCGTGGTGCGAGGGGATCGTCCACAGGCCGCCGCGGTTGGTGACCATGAACGGCGTCGCGGACGCCGTGTCCTCGTCGAACTCGATCACCTGGAGCGTCGCGGCCGTCTCCGGGTCGGTGAACTCGGGAAAGAACGGCTCGCCGACGTCGAAGAACGCGTCGGGGGCGACCCGCCCCGGCGCCGTCGCGAACGTCAGCAGGCCCAGCACGATGGCGGCGCCTGCAACCCTCTGGGTAATCTTCAACTCACTCATGGTCAGTCCCTCAACCGATGCGCCGCCGCGGCCCCTTCCCGTTCGCGGCGCTGGCGGCGGAGCAGAACGGCCACGCCCACGACAAAGACGGGGATCGGCGGCAGCAGGACCGCGAACGTCTGGATTGACGTCTGGATCTGCCGGATCTGCGACTCCATGGTCTCCCGGCTGGCCTGGATCTTCGCGTCCTTCTCGGCGTCGATGTTGGTCGACAGCACGCTGAGGCGCCGGTTCTCGACCTCCTCGAGGTTCCGGACCATGATCTGCTTGGTCTGCGCGTCGATGTCGGTCCGGCTGCGAAGCTCCTCCACGCGCTCGTCGAGCCGCGCCTGGGCCTCCTCGATCGCCTGCTCGGCTTCATCCTCGGCCTGCTGCTCCTCCTGCGTGCGCTGCTCGGTGAACTGGGCGGTCTGTGCCTCGACCCGCTCCAGTGTCCGGTGGTGCGCGCGCCGGCTGCGCAGGTTGATGAACGACTCGTCGTTCACGAGCACGTCCATCGCGTTGAGGAAGAACGTCACGTTGTCGAAGTTGAGGTCCGCGATGCCCTGCTCGCGAATGGCGAAGAACTGCTCGCCGATGAAGTCGAGGTCGGCCACCACGATCAGATCGACCGAACCGGTCCCGGTCTCCTCGGCATCCTCGCCGGCTTCCGTCGCGGGCTCCGCGTCGGCCGCGGGCGCGGGCTCGGCCGCAGGCATGTCCGCTTGTTCGTCGACCTCCGGCATGTCGGCCGCGGCAGTCTCGGCGGCCCCGCCGGGCGCGGGCGCTTCTGCCTGAGCGGGCTCGGGAGCCGTGTCCCCGGCATCCGCCGCCGGAGGCTCGGGCGCGGGGTCCGGCGCCGGGTCCCCGGCCGCGGGGTCGCCATCCGCGGGAGCTGCCTCGGGCTCGGGTGCAGGCTCGGCCTCGGCGGGGGCGGGGGCGGGGGCCTCGGGGTCGCCGGCCGGGGCTGCCTCGGCGGGAGCCGGCGCCTCGGGTTCAGGAGCAGGTTCCGCTTCAGCAGGGGCCGCCGCCGGTTCGGCGGCGGCTTCCGCGTCTGCAGGGGCCGTCTCGGGCTCGGCCGCGGGCTCGGGCTCCGCCGGGGCTGCCGTCTCGGGCTCGGCCGCAGGCTCCGACTCCGCGGGAGCCGTCTCCGGCTCAGCCGCAGGGTCCGGTTCCGCGGGGGCCGCTGTCTCAGGCTCGGTCGCGGGATCCGCCTCCGCCGGAGCTGCCACTTCGGGCTCCGCCGCAGGCTCCCGCTCCGCGGGAGCCGCCGTCTCGGCCACAGGCTCCGGCTCCGCGGGGGCCGCGGGCTCGGGCTCGGGCTCCGGCTCGGCTGCAGGGTCCGACTCCGCAGGCGCCGCCTCGGGCTCCGGGGCAGGGACCCCCTCCGCGGCGGCCGGCGGCGTCAGGCCGGTCGTCCGGATGCGGGCGGCGATGACGTAGTCCTGCTCGTCCGTCTCGCGCGGGGGCTCGGGATTGATCTGCGGCCCGAACGGCGAGTTGCGGACGATGGAGAAGTAGCCGTTCGTCCCCGACGCCGTGCCGGACCGGAGCAACGGCTCGAACTCGACGCGTTCATCCTCGATCGGCTCGAGGAAGCCCGGCCAGAGGAACACCAGCTCCTGCAGATCGGCGGTCACGTCGACGTCGACGTTGAAGGTCGCCTCGTTCAGGTTCCCCCGTCCGAGGAACACCACGTCGTCCGGCATGTGCGCCAGTTGCGGGTGGGGGTTGTAGCTGTCCCACACGATGCGGGTCGGCTCCCAGCCCACGCCCAGGTCGGCCAGCCACTGCCGCACGTTGCCACGCGGGCCGGGGCGCGCCGTGCCCGGCGGGTAGGTGAACGGGTTGCCGTCGCCGACCCACTCCGTGGGCGAGAGCTGCGGGTTGACCGCGGGCATCGGATCCACCAGCAGCATGGCCGGGGTGCCCCGCCGGATGGCGTCCGTGACGTGCTCCATCTCGTCCGTCTGCATCGACGAGGGGAGCGGCACGAGCAGTGCATCGACCTCCACGTCGATGGGCAGCTCCGGGTCGATCGGATAGACCTCGTACTGCTTGCGGAGCTCGGATACGACGGGCCAGGCCGGGTCGAACCGGTTCTCCCGGTAGTCGACGCCGCCCACCAGGTTCATCATCGTGCGCACGACGCCGATGCGCTTGCGCTCCGCACCGGCCACGACCCGGATGCTGCGAACCACCTCGTACTCGGTCGGCAGCCCCCGGTCGAAGAAGGGAATCACCTGCTCCTCGGCGCCGCACGTGAACGCCACACCCATGAAGACCTCGGTGACGTCGGCCCGGGTCGAGCTGACGTCGCGGAACGGCCGCGGCGCGATGCCGAACGTCTCCCGGGCGTCGCGCGCGGCGTCCGTGAACGACTCGGTGTCGTGAATCAGCACCTCCACGCGCGGTCCGGCGAGCGCATCGATCTCCTGCAGCACGCTCAGGAGGTTGGCCCGCGCCTGAACGAACGGCTCCGGCACCTCCGGGCTGATGAAGGCCTGGATGAACACCGGCCGGTCGGGCGCCAGCTCGTCCAGCAGGGCGTGCGTCTCGGGGCTCAGCGAGTGCAGCCGCTCGGCCGTGACGTCGAGCCGGAGGCCGGCCCGGGCCGTGAGCGCTCCCAGGCTCACGAGCGCCACCACGATGGCGACGGCGCGCACCGCATGATGCAGCCACATCGGATAGCCGTCGGCCCGGGCCGGCCAGTGGCGCCGCGAGAGCGCGAGCACGTTGAGGTACAGGAAGCCGCCGCCGACGGCCACGAAATACAGCAGCGCGCTCAGGCTGATGATCCCCCGGGCGAAATCCGCGAAGTACGTGCCCATGGCGAACGCCAGCAGCGAACGCTCGAGCTCCGGATCGAACGTCCCGACGGCCGGCCCCGCCACGATCAGCGCGGCGCAGAACAGCGCCCCGAGAATGAACCCGATGGTCGCGTTCCGCGTCAGCAGCGACGCCAGCATGCCGACGGCCGTCAGCGCGGCGCCCATGAACCAGTAGCCGACGTAGTTGCTGAACATCAGGCCGACGTCCGGGCTGCCGAGCCAGAAGAGCACCCCCACGTAGCTCAGCGACAGCGCGAGCGACGCCGTGTAGATGCCGAGCGTCGCCGCGTACTTGCCGAGCACCACCTCCACGTCGGTCGCAGGCAGCGTCAGCAGCAGCTCGTCCGTGCCCAGCTTCTTCTCCTCCGCCCAGACGCTCATCGTGAGCGCGGGAATGAAGAACAGCAGGAGGAACGGAAACACGTTGTTGAGCTGCTCGAGGTTGGCCAGGTTCTGCAGGAAGAAACGCTCCTGCCAGAATGCCGCGCCCGCGCTGATGAAGATGAACAGCGTGATGAACACGTATCCCGTCGGGTTGCTGAAGTACATCCGCAGGTCGCGCTTGGCGACCGCCCGGATCACCTTCAGATTGGGTCTGCCGATCATTGCTCGTGCCCCTTCGCGTCTAGGACCCAGGAGCCCGTGGCAAAAGGCCCCGC
>JAAXGX010000083.1 GCA_012271165.1 Vicinamibacteraceae bacterium
TCGTTGTGGCACGCCACGCAGTACCGATCCAGCAGTGCCCGTGGAGCGGAAGCCGTCTCCTGCGCGGGCGGGGCCTGCGCGCGCAACGAGCCGCCGCCGGCGGCCAGCGCGAGACAGAGACCGACCCCGAGCCACCCCAGCGAGCCTCTGGCCGTCATGGGCACCCAGCCTTCCTGCACGCGCCGGCGCGCCGCACCGGCGCAATCGGGGCACGCCCAGTGGACGCTGGCCCGCCGCTCGTCGCAGGCTCCGGCGTCCAGTCGTTCGCGTGGTTCATGGTAACCCAGTTGCCGCAAGGCGCGCACGGCGCGCCTCNNCGCCTCGGCGGGAGCGGCGCGGGGCGAAGGGGCCCCCGCAAGCGGACGCCGGGGGCTCGGGGCGCAGCCCCGTCTGAAGGAAGGTAGAATAGGTCAGCCGCGGAGCAGGCACGCAATAGGGGGAAACGATGAGGGCACGTCACATCGCGATTGGCCACCGAGCATGGATTCCGGTGCTGGCTGTCGTACTGGCATCGACAGTCGGGTTGCCGGCGGCCGTGTCCGCCCAGGGCACCGGGACGCTCTCGGGCATCGTGACCGTCGACGAGGGCGAGGTCCAGGCGTTCCGGGTGAAGGCGCGGGACACCGTGGGGCGCATCGCCTACACCGTCTACACGGTCGAGGGGCGCTACCGGATCTACAACCTGCCCTCGGGGACGTACGAAGTGCAGGTGATCGAGCCCGGGTTCGAGCCGCTGGTCAGGACGGTGCAGGTGGCGGCTTTCGAGACCACGACGGCCAACCTGGCGCTGACGTCGACCGGGCCGCCGGCCGCCCAGGGCGCCGCGGCCGGCGGGGCGGAGGCGCGGGCCAACTACGGCGGGCGGCAGGTCAACGCCGCCGGGGCCGAGTTGGTGGACTTCGACGAGCTGTATCCGCCGCACCCGGCGCGCGACGTCATGCTGCAGTCGTGCTTCGGCTGCCACGGGCCGGCCGCCTTCCACAACCGCGGCGTGAAGAACGAGGCGGGGTGGCGGCGGGCCGTCAACCGCATGTTCGACGTGGACGGCCGGGTGGCCAACATGGCGCCGGGCGTGCCGCAGATCACCCACGAGACGGTCTCGGAGGAGGAGAAGGAGCTGATCATCAGCTACCTGACCGACAACTTCGGGCCCGACTCGACGCAGCGCGACCTGCTGCTCGACCCGCTCGTGCGCGACGAGGCGCAGCTCGCGGATGCGGTCTACATCCAGTACGAGCTGAACCGCGGGCCCCGCCGGGAGGTGCGCGGCCGGCCGCCGACCTGGTCGATCCACAGCGTGTTCGCGAGCCTGGTCGAGCCGGGCGTGATCTGGGTGTCCGGCAACGGGTCGAACTCGATCCTCCGCGTCGACACCCGGGTGCGCGACTTCGAGGCGCGGACGACGGAGTACTGGATCGACAACCCGGCGAACATCAACGTGACCCCGCACGGCATCATCGAGATGGACGGCACCGTCTACTGGGTGGAGCTGACGGGCGACCACCTCGGCGAGCTCGATCCGGCGACCGGCGAGATCACGCGGCACCGCATGCCGGTGTCCGGCGGCGGTCCGCACAGTTGCTGGGCCGACTCGCGGGGCTACATCTGGTACACCTACTTCGCCTCGGCGGGGAAGATCGGCCGGTTCGACACGCGGACCAAGGAGTTCGAGGAGTGGGAGCCGCTGTCCGGCTTCAGCGGTTACGGGATCGTGGTCGACCGGCAGGACCGGGTGTGGGCCGTGGGGCTGCACACGCCCGCGACGCTGATGTTCAACCAGGAGACCCAGCAGTGGACGGAGTACCCGATGGCGAACCCCGCGCGGCGCCCCGCCATCGACAGCAACGGCAAGATCTGGGCGGCCCACTACTACGGGAACGCCATCACGAAGATCGACCCGGTGACCGACGAGGTGACGGAGTACAAGCTGCCGCTGAAGGACGGCAACCCATACGACGTCTGGCCGGACGCCGACGACAACCTGTGGGTCGAGAACATGATCTACAACTCGCTGGTCAAGTTCGACCAGACGACCAGCGAGTTCACGTACTTCCCGTTCCCCGAGCTGCGGGCGCACACGCCGAAGCTGGACACGGATCGCTCGGGCGTGCTGTGGTTCACGCTCGGCAACCCGTCCGGTCCCGGCATCGCGGCGCTCCTGCCGCACGGCAACGTGCGCGGGGGAATACGGGTGGCGCAGTAACCCCGCCGCGGGGGCGCGGCGCCTGACGGGTGCGGAAGACCATGAGCAGGGTCGTCGTCGGCGGCTGCGGGCTGGTGCTGGCGGGCCTGTGGGGGCTCGGTCTGCAGGCCGCCGTCCCGGCCGGCACGGGTTCCCGCGCCGCGCAGGGCCCCGTGGCGGCCGCGTCCCCCGCCGCGACCCCCGCCGCGACCCAGCGGGCGTTGCTGGACCGGTACTGCGTCACCTGCCACAACGAGCGGCTCAACACCGGCGGGCTGGCGCTCGACCGGCTCGACCCGGCGGACGTCGGTGCGGCGCCCGCGCGCTGGGAGGCGGTCGTCCAGAAGCTGCGCGCGGGCATGATGCCGCCCGCGGGGCGGCCCCGGCCCGCGCCGGCCGAAGCCGAGCGCCTCCGCCGCTGGCTCGAGGCGGCGCTCGACCGCGCGGCCGCGGGCCGACCCGAGCCGGGCCGCGTGCCGACCCACCGCCTGAACCGCGCCGAGTACGCGAACGCCGTCCGCGACCTGCTCGCTCTCGAGGTGGACGGCAGCGCGCTCCTGCCGGCCGACGTCGCCGGCCACGGGTTCGACAACCTCGCGGGAACGCTCACGCTGTCGCCCTCGCTCATGGAGCGCTACCTGTCGGCGGCGCGCCGCATCAGCCGGCTGGCCGTCGGCGATCCCGCCATCGGGCCGGGCTTCACGTCGCGCGCCTACACGGTGCCGATCGACATGACCCAGAACGACCGGATGAGCGAGGATCTGCCGTTCGGGTCGCGGGCCGGCATCGCCGTCCGCCACCGCTTTCCCCTGGATGGCGACTACGACATCCGGATCCGGCTCAAGCGCAGCGTCTACGAGTACATCGTCAACCTCGAGGAGGTTCACGATCTCGAGGTGCGTCTCGACGGCGCCCGGGTGGCCTTGTACACCATTGGCGGCGAGGCGCCCGGCAGGCCGGCCCCGCTGACCTTCTCGGGTACGTTCATGGCGGCGGGCGGCGCCGGCTACCCCACGCAGGACTGGGACGACTACTACACCGGGGCCGACGCAGGTCTCGAGCTGCGCGTCACAGTGAAGGCCGGCACGCGGCTCGTCGGCGTCGCCTTCATCGGCAAGTCGTGGGAGGAAGAGGGCGTCCTGCAGCCGCCGCTGCGCGAGTACGGAGCGACGGTGACCGAGCTGACCGACACATCGCCGAGACCCGAGGGACCGGGGATCGAGAGCCTGTCGATCGACGGCCCGTACCATGTGACCGGCTCCGGCAGCACCGCCAGCCGCGAGCGGATCTTCACGTGCCGCCCGCCCGCCGGCGACGCGGCGGCGGAAGCCAGTTGCGCCCGCACGATCTTCTCGACGCTGACGCGGCGAGCCTACCGGCGGCCGGTGACCGCGGACGACGTCGAGCCGCTGCTGCCGTTCTACGACGCCGCGCACGCCGCGGCCGGCTTCGAGGCCGGCGTCCGCGCCGGGCTCGAGCGCATCCTGATCGACCCCGAGTTCCTGTTCCGCATCGAGCGCGACCCGGCGGGCGCGGCGCCCGGCGGCAGCTACCGGCTCGCCGGCCTCGAGCTGGCCTCGCGCCTGTCGTTCTTCCTCTGGAGCAGCATTCCCGACGACGAGTTGCTGGAGCTGGCCGCCCGCGGCGCGCTGCACGATCCCGGCGTGCTCGAGCGGCAGGTGCGCCGGATGCTGGCCGACCGCCGGGCGCGGGCGCTCGTCGACAACTTCGCCGGCCAGTGGCTGGCCATCCGCAACGTGCAGGGGCTGGTGCCGGACCCCAATCTCTTTCCGGGCTTCGACGAGAACCTCCGGGAGGGCTTCCGGCGGGAGACGGAGCTGTTCGTCGAGAGCCAGTTGCGCGCGGATCGCAGCGTCGTCGATCTGCTGACGGCCGACTACACGTTCCTCAACGAGCGGCTCGCCCGGCACTACGGCATCCCCGGCGTGCGCGGCAGCCGCTTCCGCCGCGTGACCCTGACCGATCCGCGTCGCGGCGGGTTGCTGGGGCACGGCAGCATCCTGGCCGTGACGTCCTACGGCAACCGCACGTCGCCGGTCCTCCGCGCGAAGTGGGTGCTCGAGAACCTGCTGGGCACGCCGCCGCCGCCGCCGCCGGCCGACGTGCCGGGCCTGCCGGAGAGCGGCGAGCACGGCGAGCCCCAGACGGTCAGGGAGCGGCTGGCCCAGCACCGCCGCAACCCGGTCTGCGCGAGCTGCCACGCGCCGATGGATCCCCTCGGCTTCGCCCTCGAGAACTTCGACGCGGTGGGGGAGTGGCGCACGCACGACGCGGGGCTGCCGGTCGACGCGTCCGGCGTCCTGGCCGACGGCACGCGCTTCGACGGGCCGGCGGAGCTGCGCTCCGCGCTGGCCGCGCGCCGGGAGCAGTTCGTCGAGACGTTCACCGAGAAGCTGCTGACGTACGCTCTCGGCCGGGGGCTCGAAGCCTACGACCGCCCGGTGGTGCGGGCTATCGCGCGCGAGGCCGCCGCCGACGGCTACCGCTGGTCGGCCATCGTCCTGGGCATCGCCCGCAGCACGCCGTTCCAGATGCGGAGGTCCGAATCATGATCGTCACGCGCAAGGCTCTCCCGCGGCGCACGGTGCTGCGCGGCATCGGCGCGACGGTGGCGCTGCCGCTGCTCGACGGCATGGTGCCGGCCCTGACGGCGCTGACGCAGACCGCCGCGCGGCCCATCCAGCGGTTCGGCGTGGTCTACCTCCCCAACGGCGTGGTCATCGACAACTGGACGCCGGCGGCCGAGGGCGCCGACTTCGAGCTCACGCCGACGCTCCAGCCGCTGGCGCCGTTTCGCGAGCGTCTGCTCGTCCTGACCGGGCTGACGCAGAACAAGAACGGCCTGACCGCCAGGAGCGGCGCGGTGCACGGCCGCTGCGCCACCAAGTACCTGACGGGGGCCATCCCGCGGCCGTTCGGCCAGGAGGGGAGCGACTTCCGCGCGGATGTCTCGATCGACCAGCTCCTGGCCAACGAGCTCGGCCGCGAGACGCAGCTCGGCTCGCTGGAGCTGTCGCTCGAGTCCGGCGACAAGGGGGCCGGGACGTGCGACGGCGGCTACAGTTGCACCTACAGCCACACGCTGTCCTGGCGCGGCCCGACCACGCCGCTGCCAATGGAGCACGACCCGCGGGTCGTCTTCGAGCGGATGTTCGGCGACGGCGGCAGCACCGATCCCGCGCTGCGGGCGGCGCGCCTGGCGAGCGACCGCAGCCTGCTCGACTCGGTCACCCACAAGATTGCCGCACTGCGCCGCGGCCTCGGTCCCAGCGATGCGAGCAAGCTGACCGAGTATCTGGACGCGGTGCGCGACATCGAGCGCCGCATCCAGCTCGCCGAGCGGCAGGTGGGCCGCGAGCTGCCGGCGTTCGACCAGCCCGCGGGGGTGCCGCCCACGTTCGCCGATCACGCGCGCCTGATGTTCGACCTGCAGGTGCTCGCGTACCAGAGCGATCTGACACGCGTCATCACCTTCATGGTTGGTCGCGAGTTCAGCAGCCGCACGTACCCGGAGATCGGCGCGCCGGGCGGCCATCACCCGCTGTCGCACGAGCACAGCCCCGAGAGCCAGCGGCAACTCGCCGCCATCAACCTGCACCACGCCGAGCAGGTGGCCTACTACCTCGGTCGGCTGCAGTCGACGCCCGACGGCGACGGCACGCTGCTCGATCACGTGCTCCTGTACTACGGGGCGGGCATGTGCGAGGGCGACCACCAGCCGTGGAACCTCCCGCTCGTGCTGGTGGGCGGCGGGGCCGGCCGGTTCCGGGGCGGGCGGCACCTCCGCTATCCGGACGAGCCGCCGCTGGCGAACCTGCACCTGACCGTCGTCGAGAAGTTCGGGATGCGCCTGGACAGGATTCATGACAGCACGGGCCGCCTCGACCTGGCCGCCTAGCGGCTGCCGCGCCCGGCTCCTGGCGCTGGCGCTGGCGGCGGCCGCGGTCGCCGCCGCGGGGGCGCAGTCCGAATCGCCGCAGCGGCTCGTGGAGGCCGTGAGGGCGCAGGACGCGGCGGCGGTGCGCGCGTTGCTCGCCGCCGGCGCCGACGTGAACGAGCCCCAGGCCGACGGCGCGACCGCGCTCCACTGGGCTGCCCACTGGGAGGACCTCGAGACCGCGCGGCTGCTGCTCGCTGCCGGCGCCGCCGCCGGCGCCGCGAACGAGCTGGGGATGACGCCCCTGCTCATGGCCAGCGCCAACGGCCAGGCCGGGCTGGTGGAAGCCCTGCTGGCCGCCGGCGCCGATCCCGACGCCGCGCTCACGAGCGGCGAGACCCCGCTCATGGCGGCCGCGCGGGCGGGCAGCGTCGCGGCGGTCGAGAGCCTGCTGCAGCGCGGCGCCGACGCGAACGCCACGGAGCACACGCGCGGCCAGTCGGCGCTGATGTGGGCCGTGGCCAACGGTCATCCCGGTGTCACGGCGGCGCTGATCGCGCAGGGGGCCGACATCCGGGCCCGGTCCGAGGTCCGCTACCGCGTCTACAACATGGGCGGCAACCGGTCCGCCGGCTCGGCCTCGGCCGGGATTCCGTTGCGGCAGGTAGCCATCGGCGGCAGCACGCCGCTGCTCTTCGCGGCCCGCTCGGGCGACATCGAATCGGCCCGGCTGCTGCTCGACGCCGGAGCCGATCTGCACGACCCCGCGGCCGACAGCAACGTGCCGCTGGTGATTGCCGCCCACAGCGGGCACGGATCCCTCGCCGCCTTCCTGCTCGAGCGCGGCGCCGACGCCAACGCCGCGCCGCTCGGCTACACCGCGCTGCACGCCGCGGTGCTGCGCGGCAACCTGCGCGACCGCCGCGTGCGGAATCCCGATCCCGCCGCCGGCCTGGCGCTGGTCGAGGCGCTGCTGGCGCACGGCGCCGATCCGAACGCGAGGCTCACGCAGCCGACGCCGGTCAGGCGCTGGAGCCACGACTTCGCCCTGATGAACCGCTGGCTCGGGGCCACGCCGTACTGGCTGGCCGCCAAGTTCCTCGAGACCGACATGATGCGGGTGCTGGCCGCCGCCGCCGCCGATACCCGGCTGGCCAGCGACGACGGCACGACCCCGCTGATGGCCGCCGCCGGCCTGGGCTACAGCCGGGGCGGCGGCAGCGCGTTCATCAAGGACCGCCGCGACTTCTCCTCCTACAACCCGGTGGCGTCGGCGGAGCAGGGGTCGCGCATTCCAGCGGCGGAGGAGCGGCTCGCCCGGGAGACCGTCGCGCTGGCCATCGAGCTGGGCGGCAACCCGGCTGCCGCCAACGCGGCGGGCGACACCGCGCTGCACGCCGCCGCATCCCACGGCATGAACAGCGTCATCGAGCTGCTGATCGGGCATGGGGCCGACCTGCACGCCGTGAACGAGCGGGGTCGGACGCCGGCGGAGGTGGCAGTCTATCGCGAGGGCATCGCCGGCGCCGCCCTGATCCGGGAGAGCACGGTCGACCTGCTCCGTGAGCTGGACCCGGACCGGCATCCCGCCGGGTCGCACGAGCACTCGGAGGCGCAATCGATCGTGAACCCGGCGGCAAGCACCCCGCAGTCGCTGGCCGCGGGCGCCGCCGCCTACGACCGGCTGTGCGCCACCTGCCACGGACCGACCGGGCGGGGCGACGGCCGGCTGGCCGGCGCCGCGGCGGCCTACGGCGCGCGGCCGTCGAACTTGGCCGACGGGGTCTGGCAGCACGGGTCGAGCGACGGCGAGATCTTCGCGGTCATCCGCGACGGCATCGGCCCCGACTTCGCGATGGACGCCTTCGGCGGACCGCTCGCCGACGAGGAGATCTGGCACGTCGTCAACTACGTGAGGAGCCTGGGTCGGTAGCAATCGGGAGGAGGGCCATGTTCGTTATCAGCTCCCGCCGCAGCATCGGCGTCGTCGTTCTCTTCGTGATCGGAGCCGTGCTCGCCGTCGGCACGCAGCGCGCCGCGGCGCAGGTCCGCCCGGACGCGCCGGGCAGCGCGCCGCTCGTGCGCCTGAGCGAGCCGCGGATTGCGCCGCTGCCCGCGGCCGAGTGGACGGCCGAGCAGCGGGCGCTCGTCGAGCGCTACGCATCGCAGGTGCGCATCGGCAACGCGTTCCGGACGATGTTGCGCGTCCCGGAGCTCGTCGAGGCGGTGATGCCGTTCGTCCTCTTCACTTCGATGGACTCGAGTCTGTCGGCGCGCCACCGCGGGCTGCTGATCCTGCGCACGGCGTGGCTCACGCAGTCGAGCTACCTCTGGGCGGACCACGTGCCGACGGCCCGGGCGGCCGGCATCAGGCCCGACGAGGTGCACCGCGTCGCGCAGGGTCCGGATGCGGCCGGGTGGGACCCGTTCGAGGCGGCGCTGGTGCGGCTCGCGGACGAGCTCTACGTCAACTCGTCGGTGCGCGACGCGACGTGGGACACGCTGGCCGGGCGCTACGACCTGTACGAGCTCTTCGACGCGGTCATGGCGGTCAACGAGACCACCCTGATCGCCATGCTCTACAACTCGTGGGGCGTGCAGCCGGACGACAACGCGCAGGCGCGCTTCCCGGCCGACGTGCCGTACCGGCTGGACGTGCCGGCGCCCGAGCCGCCGCTCAGCGAGCCGCGGGTCGCCCCGCTGGAGGGTGAAGGGATCCGCGTCCGGCGCACGTTCGCACGCTATCCGGCGCTGCAGACCGCCCGCAACGGGCAGTCCGGGTACGTGAACCGGATCTCGCCCCTCACGCCGTACTTCCGCGAGCTGCTGATTCTGCGCATCGGCTGGAACTGCCAGGCGGTCTACGAATGGGCCAAGCACGTCGGCAGCGTCGGGCGCGCGCGGGACCACGGCCTCGAGCCGGAGCGGATCGCGCTGGGGCCCGAGGCCGGCTGGGACGACTTCGAGGCGGCCCACATCCACGCGGCGGACGAGATCTACCGCGACGGCATCGTCGCGCAGGACACCTGGGACAGGCTGGCCGAGCGCTACGACACGCGCGAGATGATGAGCGTCGTCATGACCGTGGCCAACTACCGGCTCGTGTCGATGTCGCTCAACGCGCTCGGCGTCCAGCCGCAGGCGACCGACGAGCTGTTTCCCGACGTGGCCGTGCCCTGACGGCTCGTCCGGGGTTCTCATGAGCAAGCTCGAGCTGTTCATCGACGGCAGGTTCGTCGAAAGCTGCGCCGGCGGCATCGACGTGACCGATCCCGCCACGCAGGAGGTGCTCTGCGAGGTGCCCTTCGCCACCGCCGACGAGGTGGACCGGGCGGTCCGCGGGGCTCACGCGGCCTTCCGGACCTGGCGCGGCGTGCCGACGCCGGAACGCGCCCGGCTGCTGTTCGCCTACCAGGACATCCTGAAGAAGAACCAGGACGACATCGCCCGCCTGCTGTGCCGCGATACCGGCAAGACCTGGGAGGATGCGCGCGGCGAGGTGTGGCGCGGCATCGAGGTGGTGGAGCACGCCTGCAGCATCGCCTCGCTGATGATGGGCGAGACCGTCGAGAACGTCGCCCGGGGCATCGATACCTACAGCCTCGTCCAGCCCCTCGGCGTCTGCGTCGGGATCACGCCGTTCAACTTCCCGGCCATGATCCCGTTGTGGATGTTCCCGCTGGCCGTCGCCTGCGGCAACACGTTCGTGCTGAAGCCCTCGGAGCAGGACCCCACCGTGCCCAACCGGCTGATGGAGCTGCTGGCCGAGGCCGGCGCGCCCGACGGGCTGGTGCAGGTCGTCCACGGCGGCAGGGAGCAGGTCGATGGGCTGCTGGCGCATCCGGACGTGCGCGCCGTGAGCTTCGTGGGGTCGGTGCCCGTCGCCCGCCAGATCTACGCCAAGGCGGCCGCGCACGGCAAGCGGGTGCAGGCCCTGGGCGGCGCCAAGAACCACCTGGTGATCCTGCCCGACGCCGACCGGGAGCAGGCCATCGCGAGCCTGGTCGGGGCGGCCTGCGGCGCCGCGGGCCAGCGCTGCATGGCGATCAGCGCCGCGGTGCTGGTCGGCGAGGCCGCCGGGTGGCTCGACGATCTGCAGGGGGCGATGGCGGCCGCGCGCCCGGGTCCCTGGGACGACGCGGGCGCGGCCTACGGTCCGCAGATCACGCGCGCGGCGCGGGCGCGGGTGCGGGGCTACATAGAGCGCGGCAAGGCGGAGGGCGCGCGGTGCCTGCTGGACGGCAGCGACTGCGAGGTGGCCGGCTATCCCGACGGCAACTGGGTCGGTCCGACGCTGTTCGCCGGCGTTACGCCGGACATGTCCATCTACACGGACGAGATCTTCGGCCCGGTGCTGGTGGCTTCCGAGGTCTCCACGCTCGACGACGCCATCGAGCTGGTCAACGCCAACCCGTACGGCAACGGCGTGTCGCTGTTCACGTCGTCGGGCGGGGCCGCCCGCCGCTTCCAGCGCGAGATCGAGGTGGGGCAGGTGGGCATCAACGTCCCCATCCCCGTGCCGCTGCCGTTCTTCTCCTTCACCGGCTGGAAGGATTCTTTCTTCGGCGACCAGCACGTCTACGGCAAGCAGGCGGTGCGCTTCTACACGGAGACCAAGACCGTGACCGCCCGCTGGTTCGACGAGGCGCCAGCGGACCGGCCCAACATGACCATCCGGCTGCGGTAGGGCGCCGCCGGCCGTGCCCGGCGCGATCCGCTACCGCCCGTCCAGCGGCACGTAGTCGCGCTCGCCGGCGCCGAGGTAGATCTGGCGCGGGCGCGCGATCTTCTGCTCCTTGTCGGCGAGCATCTCCTGCCACTGGGCGATCCAGCCCGGGGTGCGGCCGATGGCGAAGAGCACGGTGAACATGGACGGCTTGAAGCCCATCGCCTCGTAGATCAGGCCCGAGTAGAAGTCGACGTTCGGATACAGGCGGCGGCTGACGAAGTAGTCGTCCTGCAGCGCGATGCGCTCGAGCTCGATGGCGACGTCCAGCAGCGGGTTGCGCCCCGTCACCTCGAAGACGCGGTACGCCTGCTCCTTGATGACCGTCGCGCGCGGGTCGTACGACTTGTACACCCGGTGGCCGAAGCCCATCAGGCGGCCCTCGCCCGCCTTCACCTTGCGGATGAAGTCCGGGACGTTGTCGACCGCGCCGATGGCGGCGAGCATCCGCAGGACGGCTTCGTTGGCGCCGCCGTGCAGCGGACCGTACAGCGCGGCCGCGGCCCCGGCCATGGCGGCGAAGGGGTCGGCCTGCGAGCTCCCGATGCCGCGCATCGCGCTGGTGCTGCAGTTCTGCTCGTGGTCCGCGTGCAGGATGAACAGGATGTCGAGCGCGCGCTCGAGCACCGGGTCCGGGGCGTAGCGGGCGCCCGGCTGCGCGTGCAGCATGCCGAGGAAGCGGCCTGCGAAGCCCAGCGAGCTGTCGGGGTCGACGTACGGCTGGCCACTGGCCCGCCGGACGGTGTAGGCGGCGATGGCGGGCACCTTGGCGATCAGCCGCGCCACCTGGGCGCGGCGCGTGTCGTCGTCGAAGATCTGCTTGGCTTCCGGATAGCAGGTCGACAGCGCACCGACCGTGCTGAGGAAGACGCCCATCGGATGCGCGTCGCTGTCGAACCCCTCCATCACGCTCCGGATGCTCTCGTGGAGCGCGGCGTGCTGGCCGAGCTCGGCTTCCCACGCCTCGAGCTCCGCGCTGCCGGGGAGCTCGCCGTTGAGCAGCAGGTACGCAGTTTCCGGGAAGGTGCTGTGCTCGGCGAGCTGCTCGATCGGATAGCCGCGGTAGCGCAGGATGCCCTTGTCGCCATCGATGAACGTCACCCGGCTGCGGCAGGAAGCGGTGTTCTGGAACGCGGGGTCGTACGACATCATCCCGAACTCGTCCGGGTCCACCTTGATCTGCCGCAGGTCGAGGGCGCGAATCGTGCCGTCGGTGATCGGGATCTCGTACTGCCTGCCGGTCCGGTTGTCGGTGATTGTCAGCGTGTCGGGCATGCTCGCTCTCTGCTTCCTCGGTCAAGATTCTCCGTCAACCAGCTCCTCGTCGTGCGGCAGCGACGATTCCGGACGGCCGGGGACGCGGTAGCGCCCGTCCATCCAGTTCCCCAGGTCCAGCAGCTTGCAACGCTCCGAGCAAAAGGGATGCCAGGCCGGATCCACCGGCCGGCTGCGGCATTGGACGCATGTCGCCCCGCGTTCTGCCATGGCAAGCCCATGCTCCGCCTCCCGGCGCGGCTGTCGCTCCCCGGGCGGCGGGCTCCCGCTCGCGCCGTCGTCGCCCCGTGCAGTGGCTGCGGGGTCGAGCGCGGGCTGCTAGATTGTATCAGTCGGCCCGCGGCCCGTCGGCACCTGCCGCTGCCGCCGCGGCTGCGGCGGCGCCCGCGCGGCGCGGGACTGCCTCTCGCCGGCGTCGGCGCCGGTTGCCGGCGGCGGGCCGGCCGTGGCTGGTCACGACCTCGAAGCGGATGATGCGCTGCAGCGCGCGCGCGAGCGGGGCCGAGTTGCGCTGCGCGGCCCACACCTCGAGCTCGGTATCGCCGTCGGGCCTGAGCCGCAGCAGGTAGTCCTGGCTGCCGGGCACCACCTCGATCGACGCGACGCTGCGCTGATGGCTGCGGTCGAGGCTCTCGGCCACGCGCAGGATTGCCGCGAGCGCCCTGACCGTCCTGCGCAGCGCGCCCGGGAGGCGGCCGTATCCGTCGTGCGAGCGCTTCGGCTGCGCCCGGCGGTGGTAGCGCGCCACCAGCGCCACCACCTCCACCTCCTCGGGCTCGAAGCCGCGCAGGTCGCCGTTCTTGATGAGGTAGTAGGAGTGCTTGTGGTGCCGACCGTGGCTGATGTGCACGCCGATGTCGTGCAGCAGGGCCGCGAACTCGAGCCACTCGCGCTCGCGAACGCCCAGCCCGTGCGACGGCTGGAGCTGGTCGAACAGCGCCAGGGCCAGGCGGGCCACCTGCTGCGAGTGCTCCTGCCAGTAGCTGCAACGCTCCGCGAGCTCGATGACGCTGCGCCGCCTGACATCCGGATACTCCTCGACCTTCGCGATCTGGGCCCGGTTCCGGCGGATGTAGTCGAGCGCCAGTCCCTCGCGCAGCGCCAGGTCGCACAGCGTCAGCTCGCGCGCCCCGAGCCGCCTCAGGATCGTGTCGAGCACGATGGACCCGGCCACGGCGAGATCCGCCCGGCGCGGGTCGAAGCCCGGGATCCGCAGCCGCTCGGCGAGCGTGAGGCCGCCGAGCTCGCGCCGCAGCCGGCGGATCTGCTTCGCCGCGATCCGGCGGTTCCGGAGATCATCGGACCCCACGGCGCCCCCGCCGCCCACGGCCAGCGCGCCGAGGCTCAGGATGGTGCCGGAGGTGCCGATGGCGCGGTCGAATCCGAGCTCGACGATGCGGTCGACAACGTCTGCAATCTCGACGCCGACATAGCGGATCATGCGCCGCACGTCGACCTCGGCGATCGGGTCCGTACGCACGAACTGCTCGGTGAGCCGAATGACGCCGATCTTCGCGCTGTGGGCAATCTGGATCTTCTCGGCCGTGCCGCGCGTGAGCTCGACGCTCCCGCCGCCGATGTCGATGACGACCGCGGAGCCGGTGCCGACATCGACGCCGTAGACCGCGGCGCGATGAATCAGCCGCGCCTCCTCGGAGCCGGAGATCACGCGCACGCGGATGCCGGTGCGCTGGTGGATGGCCGCCAGGAACTCCGGGCCGTTGTCCGCCTCCCGCACGGCGCTGGTGGCGGCGGCGACGATTTCGTCGACGTCGTGCGAATCGGCCAGACGCCTGAACTTCGACAGCGCCTGCAGGGCCGCGGTCGTCGTCGTCTCGGTGAGCGCGCGACCGCCCAGCCCGCCCGAGCCGAGCCGGACCATCTCCTTCTCGCGGTCGACCACCTCGAACGAGCGGTCGGGCCGCACCTGGACCACGATCATGTGCAGCGAGTTGGTCCCGATGTCGATGGCGGCGATCCGCATGGCGGGGCTGCCGAAGCGGCATGGAAGCCGGCTCGCGGCGCGGTGCCGCGGCGGCGGACGGTATAATGACGGACTTCGGTCAACGCTCATCCTAGCATGGCACTCTCGCATCCGCTGGCCGCGCCGCTCGAACGGCAGTTGCGGGCGTTCGGCGGTCACCTGCCGGGCGCAGTGGACGGCGAGGTCGAGCCGCTGCACCAATGCCGCGTGGCCACGCGCCGGCTGCGCGAGATCCTGCCGCTCTGCGCGGCGGAGACATCGCAGGCCATGGCGGCGCGGGCGCGGCGCCGCGTGCGCCGCGTCGGGCGGGCGCTCGGTCCCGTGCGCGAGATCGACGTCTCCATCGGGGTTGCGGAGGAGCTCGCGCAGCGGCAGTTCGTCCAGGGACCGGCCTGGGAGCGACTCCGGCAGCACCTGCTCGACGAGCGCGAGGAGCGCCGGGAGCAGATGCTGGAGCGGCTCAGGTCCATCAACACCCGCAAGCTGGAACGCGACCTGGCCGAGGTCGCGCGCGCGCTCGGGCTGCGCCTGCAGACCGACGCCTGGGCGCAGACGCTCGCCGGGCGCATGGCCCGCCGGGCCCGGAACCTGCGGGACACCATCACGGTGGCCGGCTCGCTCTACATTCCCGACCGCGTGCATGCCGTGCGGATTGCCGCCAAGCAGTTGCGCTACGCGCTCGAATTCGCCGGCGAGACCGGCGAGGCGCGCACCAAGGGCGCCGTGCGGCAGGTGAAGGCGGTGCAGGAGACGCTGGGACGCCTGAACGATCTGGACGTGCTGGCCGGCCTCGTACAGGGCTTTGTCGTGCCGGGAGATCCGCAGCCGTGGCACGCCGAGCTCGAGGCATTGCGCATGCGCGTGGAAGCGGAGTGCCGCAAGCTGCACGGCCGCTACGTGGCGCGGCAGGCGGCGCTGCTCGAGACCTGCGACACTGCCGCGGCGGTTGCCCGCCGCATCCTGGCGGAGCGCGGCGGCGAGCCGTTGAGCGGTCGCCGCGCGAGGTCGGCCGGCCAGGGGCCGGGCGGGCGGGCGCTGAAGATGACGCTGGCCGATCCGCCCCCGGCGGACCGAGAGGTCTCGGGCGGCGGGCAGGGGTAGAGCCCGTGCGCCCGCCCCGGCGCGGGGCCGCTGCCGGCCGCCGCGGCCCGCCTACGCGCCGCCCCGCAGCAGCCACCCGGCGGCCGCCCCGGCTGCGATGAGCCACGTCGTGTTGGGGTTCCAGCGCACGAGCATCACCGCTGCCGCCGCCGCGATGACACCGGTCGGGACGTCGACGATGACGGACGGCCCGAGCTGCCAGGTCACGGCCGCCATCAGACCGAGCGACGCCACCACCACGCCGTCGAGCAGCCCGCTCGCCACGCGCGACGCGCGGAGCTTGGCAATCAGCGGCTGCGTAGCCAGCACGAACACGAACCCGGGCGCGAAGATCCCGATCGTGGCGAGCACGGCGCCCGGCCAGCCTTGCAGCAGATAGCCGATGAAGGTGGCCGTCGTGAAGACCGGTCCGGGGGTTACCTGCCCGACGGTGACGGCGTCGATGAGCTGCTGTTCCGTCAGCCAGGCCCAGCGTTCCGTCAGATCGGCCCGCAGGAACGCGACGAGCACGTAGCCGCTGCCGAACAGGATGGAGCCGACCTTCAGGAAGAACAGGGTCAGCCGCGTGAGCGTGACCGGGACGGCTGCGGCGGCGACCGCGGCGGCGGCGCCGGCCAGCGTCGTCGCGGCGCCCAGCGTCGCGAGCAGGCCGGCGACGGCCGCTCCCCGCGTCAGGTGCGCCGCCATGGCGACCAGGGCGCCGCTGCCCAACAGGACCAGCTCGTTGACGCCGGCCAGCGACAGGATCGCGACGGCGCTCCCCAGCAGGAGCTGCAGCGGGCCGGTGATGGCCGCGCGGCCGAGCTTCCAGACCGCCTGGACGATGACCGCGATGATGACCGGACCGATGCCGTACATCAGCCACGCCGCCTGCGGCGTGCTGCCGAAGCGGACGTACGCGTACGCGATGGCTCCGACCATCAACGACGCGGGCAGGATGAAGCAGACGCCGGCGGTGAGCAGCCCCCCCACCCGGCCGCGCCTGAATCCCAGGTGGATCGCCATCTCGGTCGAGTTCGGACCCGGAATCAGGTGCGTGGCGGCGAGCAGGTCGAGGAACTCGGCGTCGGTCAGCCACCGCCGCCGGTCAACGACCTCGCTCCGCATCATCGCGATGTGGGCGGCCGGTCCGCCGAACGCCGTGACGCCGAGCCGGAGAAAGAGCGCTGCGAGCTGCACGAGGGTTCGCGACGGGGTCACGCGCGCGATCTTACCCGCTGGCTCACGAGGGACCGCCAGGAGTCTGCGCCGTAGAATGGTGCAGACTCCGCAAGGCGCGCACGGCGCGCCTCGGCGGGAGCGGCGCGGNNCCGCAAGCGGACGCCGGGGGTTCGGGGCGCAGCCCCGTCTGATTGAAGCCAGCATCGGGCGGCAGGACGGACAGCGGCGTGGACTCGACTCTCGCGTTCGTCGTCTCGGGTGCGGTCTTCGGTCTGGCCGCCGGGTTCGCGCCGGGTCCGCTGCTGGCCCTGGTGCTGGCCCGGAGCATGCGCTACGGCGCCCGCGAGGGTGTGAAGGTCGCGCTGGCGCCGCTCGTTTCGGACCCGCCGATCATTCTGCTGGCGGTGTTCGTCTTCGCGCGGGTCGCCACCACGGACCCGATCCTCGGGGTCGTGGCGCTGGCCGGGGGCGGGTTCCTGGTCTACCTGGCGGTAGAGATTGTCCGGGCGCCGCCGGCGCCGGGCGGGGAGCGGCCGGGTCGGTCAGGCTCGCTGCTGCGGGGCGTGGCCGCCAACCTGCTGAATCCGCACCCGTACCTGTTCTGGCTGACGGTCGGCGCGCCCACCGTGGTCAGCGCCCGCGCCGTCGGCGGAGCGGCCCCGGCGGGATTCCTGGCCGCGATGTACGGCTGCCTGATCGGCGCCAAGGTGCTCGTCGCGGTGGCCGGCGGGCAGGGCCGCGTGCACCTGGCCGGCCGGTCCTACCTGTTCACGCAGCGCCTGCTGGCCGCGGCCCTGGCCGCGATCGGCCTGCTGTCGGTGCGGGACGGCCTGGGCTACCTCACCGTCATCTAGGCCCGCACCTGGCCCGCCAATCGTCGCCTGACGGCTCCGCTCGGCGCCCAACCAACCCTGCAGGGGTCGGTGCCGTTCTACGGCGCAGACCCCTGGCCGATGAGGCGCAGGATCCCGATGGTCAACGTCGCGGTCGCGATCACGGTCCCGACCATCCACCGGATGAGCCTGGTTTCCAGGTTTGCGATCTCGGTCCGCACGCCGGCGAGCTGCGTGCGTTGCTCGGCGCGCAGATCGGCAATCTGCGTCGAGAGCCGCGTGTCGAGGTTGGCAATCTCGGTGCGGACCTCGGCCAAGCCTGCCCTGAACTGGTCGGCGGTGACGTGGTCACCCTGTTCGAGGCCGTCGTGGATCGCCTTCGCGATGACTTCGGCCTGCTCGCGGGCGACGCCCCCGGCGGCGAGTTGCTGGGCCACGGCGAGTGTGTCGAACATCCCCGGTCAGCGTAACACGCGCCGGCGCATGCCGCAGCGGCCGCTTCCGACCCCGGGGCGCCGGCGGAACGCGAAGCTCGCCCAGAGCGTTCCTGGCGGTGCTCCCGGCCGGCGTCGTACAATGGCCGGCATGTTCTCCAGGCTACTGTCGCTCGGTATCGCGTTCGGCTGCGGCGTGCTGCTGGCCGCGCAGTCTCCGTCCCTGCCGGAGGTCGACCGGTTCGGGCCCCAGGTGGGAGAGACCGTCCCGGACTTCGCGCTGGTCGACCAGGCCGGGCGCACCCGGGACCTCGCGTCCATCCTGGGTCCGAACGGCGCCATGCTCGTGTTCGCCCGCTCGGCCGTCTGGTGACCGTACTGCAAGACGCAGCTCGTGGAGCTGCAAGAACGCCACGCCGACCTCGCCGCGCAGGGCATCGGGATGGCCGCCATCTTCTACGACCCGCCGGAGGCGATCCGCGAGTTCACCGAGGCGCGCGGGATCGAGTTCCCGGTGCTGTCGGATCCCGGCTCGGCGGTGATTCGGGGCTACGGCATCCTGAACCGGGAGGTCGAGCCGGACGCGCAGGTGGGCGACTACCGCCTGTACGGCATCCCGTATCCCGGGACGTTCGTGCTCGACGGCAAGGGGCGGGTCGTGGAGCGCTTCTTCGAGCAACGCTACCAGGAGCGGATCACTGCGGCGAGCATCGCGCTCCGGCTCGGCGAGTCCCTGGAGGGGGCGTCCGCCGCCGGCACCGGGATGGACAGCCGCCTGATCGCCGCCAGCGCCTACGCCAGCGACACGGCGGTCGCGCCGGGCAACCGCTTCGCGCTCATGGTCGACGTCGAGCCCAAGCCGGGCATGCACGTGTACGCACCCGGCGATCACATCTACCGCGTCATCCGGCTGCGCGTGGATGCGCCCGACTTCCTGCGGGTGCATCCGCTGTCGTACCCGCCGTCGGAGCTCTACCACTACGAGCCGCTGGACGAGACCGTGCCCGTCTACCAGCAGCCCTTCCGCCTCGTGCAGGAGGTCACCGTGCCCATGAGTGAGGAGACGGCGGCGCTGTCCGCGGCGCCGGGCGGCAAGCTGGTGGTGGAGGGCACGCTGGAGTACCAGGTCTGCGACGACGAGGTGTGCTACATCCCCGCGGAGGCCCCGCTCCGCTGGGAGCTGGCGTGGCGCCCGCTGGTTCGCGACTAGGAACTGCGGATGGAGGAGACAATCTACGTGCTCGACCGGATCACGGTGCGGCCGGGCCGCCTGCGCGACTACCAGGCGCGCCTGCGCGAGCAGTATCTCCCGGTGGCGCGGGCGCGCGGGATGACGCTGGTGGGGCAGTGGTTCACGCCGCCCGTCGAGCTGGACGACGCGCCCAACGAGCTGGTGCTGCTGTGGTCCCTGCCTGGCCCGGCCGGCTTCTGGGCGATGCGCCGGCGGGCGAGGGATCCGGAGGTCACCGCCTGGTGGGCGGAGAGCGACGCGCTGACGCTGGGGCGCGAGCGCCAGTACATGCTGCCCGGCGAGGTGGTCGAATGAGGGTCGTCACGATGCTCCACCTGGAGGGCGACCTCGACGAGCCGCGGGACGCGGCGATCCGGCGCGCCGTCGCCCGGGCATCCGACGAGGTGGCCGGCGTGCGCCGCAGCCATCTCGGCCGCCACTATCCCGGAACGGTCGGCGGCGGCGAGTATACCTGGGACGTGCTGTTCGACGGGCGCGACCCCGCCGCGCTGCACCAGGCTGCCGGCCTGGAGGCGTTGACGGCGGCGGGCGCGCTGCGCCTGGACACCGTTGCCTTCGAGCCGCAGCACCTGGCGGTTCCCGAGCCCGGCATCCGCGACTGCGTCAAGCGCACGCTCTTCCTGCGCGTGCTGCCCGACACGCCGGCCGACGCCCGCGACCGCTTCGAGCACGACATGCTCGGCATGCCCCGCTACATCGACGCGATCCGCAACTGGGCGTTCAGCCGCGCGGACCCGGAGCTGCATCCGACGCCCTGGACGCACGTCTGGGAGCAGGAGTACCGGGAACTGCGGGGACTCCAGGTCGGCTACATGGTCAGCCCCTACCACTGGGGCCTGGTCGACGGCTGGTACGACCCGGAGAGCCCGCAGCGGATCGTCGACACCCACCTGGCCCACGTTTACTGCCCGGCCGCGGCGACGATCCTGGGCTGGGACGCGTAGGCTGACGCGATCGGTTCGACCAGCGCCGGAAGCGGGGCCTCAATCCCTCGCAACCGTGACGCGCAAGGTCCTGGTCTCCACCGCCAGAACACCGGGGTCACTCGGCCGCGGAACGGGCTCGTCGCCGGCCGGCTGCCAGCTCTGGCCGGACACGACGACCACGTGCACATGGACCTCCCGTGCGGCTCCGCGCGCGAGCCGGTCGCCCAGCCGCAGGCGGGTCGTGAAGGGACTGGGGAGCCTCCCGGCGGGTCCCTGGTTCCGCACGGTCGGTCCCTCGCAGTAGTCCCGCCGCGAGGAGATGCAGGCCGTGATGCCGACTCTCTCGTCGGACGGCCGGAGGGTCCGGAGGCCGTGGGATACGGCAATGTCCACCGTGTCGCCGGGCCGAACCACGGCCCCGTCCACGACGTTCGCCTCCATGTTCCTGATGAGCCGTTCATAGACGACCGACTCGGTTTGCCTCAGTCCCACCAGCGCGCCTCCGGCGGCGCCGATTCCGCCGAACCAGGCGGCGATCGGTGCGAATGGCATAGCGGACGAGCTGCCGGCGGACGCTACGGCCAGGATGGCAGCGACGGCCACGCCGGCCGCCATGCCCGGCCAGGTGGCTTCTCTGACCCGGCGCACCACGAGGGCCACCTTCTGCACGGACTCGCGCGGGGCCCCGTCCAGTAGGCCGGGATGGACGACGACCCGTTCCTCGTCGGCGGCTTGGAGGCGCCCCTCGACGACGGCGCCCGATTGCAGCTCGACACGTACCTGAGAGCCGGGCGCGAGCGCCAGGACGCGCTCCCAGCGGTCGACAGCCTCGGCGGCCGGTGGGGGCAACGCCGCCGCGCGCCGGGCGGCGCAACCCGCGCCCGGCCACACGGCGAGCGCCAGCAGCACGACCAGGGTGGATGCCCGGACGGTGCGCGAGTGTGCCATGGTCCTGACCTCCTGTTCACGCTCCCGGCCCGCGGCGGTAGTCCCGGCTCGTGCGCCGCGGTCATCCGTGCGACCGGCGGGCGGGGTGTTTCCGCTGGTGGGTAGTGCGCGAACGGAAGGAAAACCGGTTCAGCGCGGCGGCGAGACCGGCTGTCTCGGCAGTCCAGGCGTATCGGGCGCACCGGTGGACGCCGACTGGCCGAGCCGCCCGCAGCGTCCGACCGGACGCTACGACGGGCCGCTACGAGGTGGGGAGTGTATGGAGGTGAACCGGCCGCATCGGTGGTGCTGAGCGGAAGGCCGCCGGCGGGCCGGCACCCGCCGACGGCCTTCATCGGTCTGCGAGAGTCCCGTCCCCGCCTACTGCTCGAGCTGCTCGAGCGCGGCCAGGAACTCGCTCCAGGGCACCGGCTCCCCGTGCACGGGCGCTAGGGTCTCGACGTCGAGGCCCATGCGCTCCACCTGGGTGTGCAGGGCGCGCATCGACGGCAGCTGCGCCGGCCGCGGCGGTTCGTGCGTGTCGAACAGGGCCGCCTGGAACGCGATGCGCTCGGACGGCAGATAGGCCATCAGCATGCCGGCGACGTGCCGCAGCGGCTGCACGTAGTAGACGCGCAGGATGCGCGAGTTGTCGGTGATGACGTAGTTCTCCTGGACCGCCTCGTAGTTGTAGCCCTCGGCCAGCTCGGTGGGCGGCCATTTCGAGACGATGTCCGGCTTGATCGTGCGCGGCTCGTAGGTCAGCACGTCGTGGTTCAGGAAGTCCAGGTTCAGGATGTGCGTGACGATGGTCGAGCCGATGTGCAGGTACGTGCGCAGCCCCCCGATGTGGTCGAAGTGCGGGTGCGACACGATCACCCAGCGGATCGGCTTGCCGGGGGCCAGCTCCGTGATGCGCTCGATCACCGCGAGGCTGCGCTCCTCGTCCCCGGGCGCCTCGAAGACGGCCACGAAGCTGTCGAACTCCACCATGTAGCTGTTGGCGGGGCCGCCGCCCAGCCGGTACACCCCGTCGGCGATCTCGTCGACCGTGACCTCGATGGACCAGTCGGCCGCGGCCACCGATTCGGGCACCGGGACCGGGTCGCCGCACTCGTTGGGCCGGATGTCCGCGAACGTCCCGCCGTAGGCGTTGTGCCCGGTGCTTTGGCGGTAGAACTGCCAGTTGTCGTCCCAGCCATGGTGCGAGTGCCACTCGGTCGGCCACTTGACGCTGCCGATCGGGATCTGGTTGGTGGACTCGTGCTCGATGTTGAAGTCGCCCAGCGCCGGGATGTTCACCGTCGTCTTGATGCGCTGAATCTGGTTGCCGGAGTTGATCGTGGCGTCCACGCGGTACTTGCCGAACATCGTGATCGCGACCACGTGCATCTTCTCGGGCGCCACCACGTTGCCGTCGCGGCCCTTCTCGATCTGCTCCCAGCGCCAGAACGCCACCGGGTTCGCGCCGGGCAGGCGGGCGGCCTTGAGGAACCCGTGGGGGTTCAGCCACAGGTCGAGCCGGTACACCTCGGCGAGCTCGGGATGCACGGCCACCGGCGGCCCGTCGCCGTCCATGTGCCAGGAGTGCGCGCCGTTGGTGACGTGCGTCTGGCGCGTCCGGGCCTGCGTGGGCGTCCCGCTCTGCCAGCCGAGGCCGTACTTCCAGGACGCGGGCGCGAGGCCGGGCTGACGGTCGAACGTCTCGACGCTGGTCTCGTTCTCCCAGTCGATGACGCGGGTGTAGTTGGCCAGCGCGTCGATGCGCGGCCAGTCGATGTTGTACGAGTTGTCGAAGGTCTGGCCCACGGCGGCGGCGAAGCCGTTGCCCGAGAACGCGATGCACCGCAGGTCGGCCTCGCCGACCTCCTCGGCGACCGCCGCGAGCAGGGGCGCCGGATCGACGTAGCCGGGCGGGAACTCCTGAGCCGCCAACGGACCCCCGGCCAGCACGAGCAGAACGACACCGACAAGACGCTTCTTCATTTTGGCTCACCTCGCGACGCGGCCATCGTACCACGCCGGGTGCGGCCGCACGTCGCCGCGCCGCCGGCTAGCCTACTGGCCGGATGGTGTGCCGAGTCAACCGCGGTTCATTTGAAAAGGACATGATCATCGTGCCGTCAAACCGCAGCCAGTCGGGCCGCGACGAACCCGCCTGATCCGCAGCGCATGCGAATCCCGGCGTCAGCATGTAGATGCCTCCTTCCGGACGCTGAATGGAGGGCTCGTCGAGCAGCCTCTCGTACAGATATAACGCCGACTCGATCACGATCACGTGGGCAAACCGGATCCCGAACAGCCTGATGTTGTTCAGCAGATGAAGCGCCGGTTCCGTGGCCGGCTTGAACGGCTTGTGGCCGTCGATCTCCGCGAGCCGGGCGACGTTGATCGCATGGGCTCCCTCGTACGTGACCACCGTGCGGAAGATGTCCTTCAAGGAAATCGGCCTGTCGTCTAAGAGCACGACCTGCTGGCCAAGCCACTCGTCACAGCCCAGCGTTCGCTTCGAGTCCGTCTCGAACAACTGGCCGGCAGACAGCAGCCACGGATCCTTGTCGGATGGGACTCCAGTCCAGTCAGCCGCGCCCGGGAGCGGCCATTCCACTGCGAACTCGAGGTCGTGAGGCGCGACGGGAAAGCGATGCGTCGGTGCCGGTCCGGGACCAGGTTCGTCCCGTCTCGTCAACTCCATGAAGCCGCCGCCGACTCCGAAGCCTGTCCGGATTGTCCTGCGCTGGCCTCGCGAGATCTTGCGCAGGGGCTGCAGACCGAACTGAAGCGACTCCATGACCGCGTCGTCCAACAACCGTGTCGTTCTGTCGCCTCGATCACCGAGCACCAACTTCCGGAGGAAGACCGAACACATGCGCGCGAGAGCTCCCAGCGTCTGCGGCAGGTCGGGCCGCTCATGCTGCCCCGTGCCCTGTGTCGCGAAGCCGCCGATCACGAGATGCAGGTCGCTCAACGCCTCCGTGATCCGCTCATCCTTGTTCCTGTCGCGACCGCCAACGAGGCTCCCCCTCATCGGCAGGAATGTCACCGGCCCGCCTGCTTTGGCCTCGATTTCGGCGCGGCGGAGCTCCCAGGTCTTCTGCAGATTGAGCCAGAACTCGGCCGTCGTCCCGAAGTACTGGGACAACCGGTGCGCGGTGTCGGCAGTGACACCTCGCTGCCCGTTGAGGATGGCGGTAATCCGGTTCGCCGGAACGTCCAGGGCCTGGGCCAGCGCGTTGGCCGAGAGGTCGCGCTCGTCCAGTTCCTCGCGCAGGATCTCCCCGGGGTGCACTGGCGGCAGCCTGTTCGTTACCGGCATCTGCTCACCTCTTCAGTGGTAGTCGACGATTTCGACTCCGCGCCCAGCACCAGCAGCGGCGTCCTCCGAACGCGGGTCGCGTCGGGCCGCAGGTAGCCCAGCTGCATGAGCGCGCGGAAGGATTCCCGCCCGAGCAGCTTCACGTAGCGGCGCAGCGCTTCCTCGTCGAGCTCCGGCGAGAAGAGGAAGCGGCGGGCGCGCGCCGGGGTGGCGAAAGTGCTCGGCCCAGCACCAGGCGCCGTGCGCCGAGCCGTGCACGAACAGCAGCGGCGGACGCTCCGTGGGCTGACTGCTCTTCCGCTCGATGACCTCCAACTCGTGCGTCATGCGAAAATCCCGGACACCTCGGGTGGACCGGGGAAGCCGAGCTCTAGATCGGCGGGACGCGAATGGCACACCTCGGGCCGGCCGCGCGGCTCAGTCGGCGGTCCAGCGTCACCAACGGACAATCCAGCGTCTCGGCGAGCGCCACGTACCAGGCGTCGTAGCTGGTCAGGTTGCCGCGCAGCGCCCAGACGCGCTCGGCGAAGGGCGCGAACGGATACAACTCTACGTCGAGCTGCAGCAGGCTCCGCTGCGAGGCTGAGGCTTCGAGGCCGGAGACTTCGCCGGCGCGCTCCAGCCTGCGCAGGACGTTGGTGGCTTCCGCCAGGACCAGCTCCGGCCCGGCGAGTTGGCCTGCGGCGACCGCGGACTCGGCCCACTCGCCTTCGTGGCCGGAATCGACCAGCGCCGCCACGAGCACCGAGGCGTCCGCGACGACCGTCACCGTCGGTCGGCGTCACGCTCGCGGAGGATGCTGTCGGGACGGACGCGGGTCCCGGCGGCTGCCTTGCGCTCGCGAACCGCTTGCAGCCACTCGTCGACCGAGGGGCGGGACGCGAGGCGCATCAGCTCGGTACGCAGGAATCCCTGCATCGACTGATGCCTCCGCGCGGCCCGCACGGCAAGTTGGTCGCGAACCGCTTCGGGGACGTCCCGTATGGTGATCTGCACCGGCATGACAGCACTATACCATCAACGACAGCATAGTGCTGTCAGCAGTGCCCTGCCCGTCGACAACTCACAGCTCCCGCACGCCGTGGCTGCGCACCAGGAAGTACGCGGCCACCAGGACCAGCAGGCCGGCGTTGACGGCGACGACGGTCTCCGTCGGGGCGTAGCGCGTGAGGGCGCCGCTGACCAGGCTGCCGAGCGGCAGGCCGCCGCGGAACGCCGTCAGGTAGATGCTCATCACCCGCCCGCGCAGCTCGTCGGGGACGGTGAGCTGCACGAGCGAGGCGGTCAGCGAGAAGACGATGAGGAGCGCGTTGCCGGCCAGGAACAGCAGCACGTAGCTCCAGGGGCCGACCGGCAGCGAGGCGAAGGTCGCCACGAGCAGGCCGAACGCGGCCAGCACCTGCAGCAGCGTGAGTCCCATCCGCTCGAACTTGCCCAGCCAGGCGACGACCAGCGCGCCGGTGACGGCGCCGGTGCCCAGGGTGGTCATCATCCGGCTGAGCGTTTCGGGGTCGCCGGCGAAGACCGGCAGGAAGGCGCGCAGCGGGAGGCCGAGCGACGTCGTGGTGATGGCGAGGATGGTGAGCGCCAGCAGCGCGCCGCCCTGCCCCACGTACTGGAGCCCGCCCTTCAGGTCTTCCGCAACCGTCTTGTTTCGCTCCCGGTTGGCCGGCTGCGCCTGCATCAGCGCGAGCACGACGATGACGACCAGGAAGGAGACGCTGTTGAGCCCGAAGCAGGCGGCCAGCCCCAGGCTGGTGAACACGAGCCCGCCGATGGCCGGGCCGATCGACTGGGCGAGGTTGAACTGGATGGAGTTGAGCGCCACGGCGTTCGGCAGCGTGTGGCGCGGGACGAGCGCGGGGATCAGCGACTGGAACGCCGGGCCGCCGAACGCCTGGGCCAGCCCGGTGACGAACGAGAGCGCCAGGATGTAGCCGAGGTGAACCGCGTCGAACAGCACGAGCAGCGTCAGGACGAGGGCGCACGCCATCTGCAGCATCTGCGACGCCATCAGCAGGTAGCGGCGGTCGTAGCGGTCGGCGGTCACGCCCCCGATCAGCGTGAACAGGAGCAGCGGGACGGCGCCCACGAAGGCGTCGAGCCCGAGGTAGAAGGCCGAGCCGGTCAGGTCGAAGATCAGCCACTGCTGCGCGAAGCGCTGCATCCAGGTGCCGGCGGCCGAGGTGAACGCGGCGGTCCACAGGTTGCGGAACGCCGGGTAGGTGAACGCGGCCCCGAGGCGCAGCAGGATGGCTGCCGCGGTCCCGGGCCGGGCTACCGGTTCGGCCACGGGATGTACAGCCCTTCACCGATGAAGATGATGCTGGTCCAGAGTCCCTTGGACGCGCGGTAGAACACGAACGGGCCGAGCCCGGCGAGCGGGGTCCAGATGGCGATCTGCTGCGCGGTGGAGAGCGATGTAAAGGTCTGCGTGAGCACGATGCCGACGGCGACCAGCCCGAGCGTCAGGGCGAGGTTCACGTAGACGGCCCCGAGCCACTGGCCGGGCTCGCGCTCGAACTTCTCGTCGCAGAACGAACACTGATCGTGCATCCGAAAAGCCGTGTCGAACAGCGGTCCGTAGCCGCAGCAGGGACAGCGCAGCCTGAATCCGCGCAGGAGACTGATGATGATCTCCCGTAGCATGGCGCTGCTCCAGCCGTATCTTAGCAGGCCGGGCCGGCGCCGACCCTCGGGGCGCGGTCAGGTCAACGCCGTGCGGCGACCAGCGCCTCGTTGAGGAACGCGATGAACGGCGCCAGGCGCTCGAACTGGCGCAGGAGCGAGCCGTAGAAGCGGGGGCCGGTCGCGAAGTCGGCGGAGTGCTGCCGGCCGACCAGGAACTGCTTCAGCTTCAGGTACTCCGCGGCCGGATGGTCCTTCGGGAACGCGACCGGGACGCGCTTGAGGTGCTCGCCGCTGATCTCGCCGAAGGCGCGGCGGAAGGCCGGCGACTCGACGATGCCCCGCAGGCGCTCGAAGTTGGCCGCCACGTGCTCGCGCAGGCGGTAGAGCTGCCGCGGCTCGGGCGCGTAGATGCCGCCGCCGACCAGCGTGTGGTCGCGGGCCACGTGGAGGTACATCCCGGCCCCGCCGTGCTTCGTCAGCGCCCGATGCGGAAAGACGGCGGCCACGTGCGTCTTGAGCGGGCTCTTGTCGGCCGAGAACCGCGTATCGCGGTAGACGCGGTACATCGATACCTTCGGCGCGGCGACGAGGTCGGGGGCGAAGCGCGGCAGGTCGGCCGCGAGCTGCTCGATGACGTCGATCATCGGCTGCCGCACGTGGCGTTCGTAGTCGGCCTTGCGGGCGCGGAACCACTCGCGGTCGTTGTTCTCCGCGAGCGCGTTCAGAAACGCCAGCGTGTCGTCCGTGAAGCGCGGCGCCGGCATGTGGCGATGTCCTCCGAGGCGGGTGCAGTATAGCAGCGGGCGCGCGGCGCGCCGGGCGTCATTCCCCGGCCGCCGGCGGCGCGGCGACGAGGCGGACGCGCGGCGCCAGAGCCCAGTCGAACCGGTCGAGCCCCGTGCGGCCCAGCGCCTCGACGGCCGCGAGAACGCGGGCCGCCTGGACCAGCAGGTCGGCCACGTCGACCGACTGGCAGCAGGGCGCGAAGGGCCGCAGGTACATCGTTCCCCGGCGCAGCATGTAGACGGCGCCGTGGTGGTTGCGGTTGCGCACGTGGTGCATCGCCACGCCGATCTGGAGAATGCCCTGGTACAGGCGCCGCACCTCGCGCCGCTCCGCCCGCCACAGCTCCTCGAGCGTCTCGTGCTGCTCGAACCATGCGCCGCAGTTGAACTCGTCGATGCCCTGCCGCAGCAGCGGGGGCGGGGCCTCGCGGCATTCCGAGCCCATCGCGTGGCGATTATAGGCAGGCTAGGCAAAGGCTATAATCCGGTCCGGCTGCCGGATGCGCCACCTCTTCTACCTGCACGGCCTCGCATCGTCGCCGCGGTCCTCCAAGGCCCGCTACCTCGCGGGCCGGCTGGCGGCGCACGGCCTCACCCTGCACTGTCCCGACCTCAACGAGCCCGATTTCGCCACGCTGACGACGACCCGGATGCTGCAACAGGTCGCCGCGCGGCTGCGGCGGCTGCCGGAGGCCCCGGTTGCGCTGATCGGCTCGAGCCTGGGCGCGTTCGTGGCCCTGCACCTCGCGGAGCGGGCCGCGGGGGAGGCGCCGGCGCATCCCGTCGAGAAGCTCGTGCTGCTGGCGCCCGCCTTCGACTTCGGCAGGGCCGGCATGCCGGCACTCGGCGCCGCGGGGCTCGCGCGCTGGCGGCGCGACGGCTGGCTGGAGATGCAGCACCACGCCTACGGCGCGCCGCGCCGGGTGCACTACGCGCTGTACGGCGACGCCGGCCGCTACGACTCGTTCGCGGTCCGGACGACTGTGCCCACGCTCGTCTGCCACGGACGGCGCGACGAGGTGGTCGACCCGGCGATGGTGGAGCAGTTCGCTGCCGGCAGGCCGCACGTGCGGCTGGTGATGCTCGACGACGACCATCAGCTCGGCGGCAGCCTGGAGCGCCTGTGGACGGAGACCGCGGCCTTTCTCGGGCTGGGCGGTCCGGCATGAGCACCCCGTTCGTCTCCATCATCGTTCCCGTGCTGCACGACGCGCCGGAGCTCGCGCGCCTGCTCGACGCCCTGGCCGCCCAGGGCCTGAGCGAGAGCGGAGGCGGGGCCGCGCGCTGGGAGGTAATCGTCGCCAACGGCGACGGCGAGGATACGGGCATCGCGGCGCTGCGCCGGCGATCGACGGGCGTGTGCTGGGTCACGAGCGACCCCGGCCGCGGACGCCAGATGAATGCGGGCGCCCGGCTCGCGCGGGGCGACTGGCTCCTCTTCCTCCACGCCGACACCTGTCCCGAGCCGGGTTGGCAGGCCGAGCTGCGACGCATCGCGCGCGATCCGGGCGCCGTCGGCGGCGCCCTGCGGTTCACACTGCGGTCCGCGGCGCGGCGGGCCCGGCTGCTGGAGCGCGGCGTGGCGTGGCGGGTGCGCTGGCTGGGGCTGCCGTACGGCGATCAGGGGATCTTCGTGCGGCGCGACGTCTTCGAGCAGGTGGGCGGCTACCGGCCGCTGCCGCTCATGGAGGACGTCGATCTGGTCCGCCGCGTGGCGCGCCGGGGGCGGATGGCCTATCCGCCCGCGCCGATCCGCGTGTCGCCCCGCCGCTGGGAGCGCGACGGCTGGGTGCGCCGCACCGCGGGCAACCTGCTGATCCTCGCGCTCTACGCCCTCGGCATCGCGCCGGAGCGGCTCGCGCGCGTCTACTACGGCGGCTCCGCCCGGCGCGCGGGCCGGGACGCCAGCCGTCCGGGAGCCGGCGTATCGTGCCCTGGCTGATCCCGGCCTGCGGCGTGCTGCAGCTCCTGCTCCTGGTCGCCCTGTCCCGTTACGACGCGCGCGAGGCCGCCCTCCCGTTCCTGTGGCTCATGGGCGGCGCCGCGGTCACGTACTGCGCCGCGCTCGCCCTGCTGGCGCGGCGCCCGCACGGCACGGCCAGGCAGCTCGCGGGGTGCCTCGCGCTCTCTATTGCGTGGCGCGTGGTGCTCGCCGCCGGCCCGCCGCTGGCCTCCGACGACGTGTACCGCTACCTCTGGGACGGGCGGGTCCAGCAGCACGGCCACAGCCCGTACGCCGCGGTGCCCGACGATCCCGAGCTGGCGGCGCTGCACACCGGGCTGACGCGCCGCATCGATCCCACCAGCGCGGTCCTGCCAACCGTCTATCCGCCGGCGGCGCAGTGGTTCTTTCGGGCGGTGACCACGGTCGACGAGTCGGTGGCGGCGCTCGTGGCCGCGGTGGTGGTCTGCGACCTGCTGACCATGCTGGTCCTGTGGCGGTGGCTCCTGTCGCTGGGCAGGAGCCCGTGGTGGTTGCTGGCCTATGCCTGGCACCCGCTGGTCGCGCTCGAGGGCGCGGGCGGCGGGCACGTCGACCTGGTCGGCACGCTGTTCGTGGTGACGGCGGCGTACGCGCTCCATGTGCGGCGCACGCTGATCGCCTCGACGGCGCTGGCCGTGGCGATCTGCGTCAAGTTCCTGCCCCTGGTGCTCGTGCCGCTGCTGTGGCGCCGCGTGCGGCCGCGCGACGCCCTGGCCGCCGCCGGGACGATCCTGCTGCTCTACCTGCCGTTCATGGACGGCACGCTGCTGCCGCCGCTCGGCTCGCTGGCCGTCTACGCGGCGCAGTGGCGCTTCAACGGACCGCTGTTCGCCGGGCTGGAGGCCGCGCTCGGCGTGACCGGCGCCGTGGCCGTCACCGTCGGGGCCGGCCTCGCCGCGGCCGTCTGCGCGCGGGCGCGGCTCCCGCGGGAGGCGCCGGAGGCGTGGGCGTGGCCCCTGGCGGCGACGCTCCTGCTCATGCCGACCGTCTACCCCTGGTATCTCGTCTGGCTGATACCCTTCTTCGTGTCGCCGCGGACGTGGCCGCTCGTGCCCTGGAGCCTCGCGGTGGTGCTGACCTACGTCGTCTGGGATGCGCGCGCCCGCGGCGCCGGCTGGGTGCTGCCCGCGTGGGTGGAGCCGGTCGAGTACACCCTGCTGGCCGGCGCCGGGCTGCTGGTCTGGCTGGCCGTCCGGCGCCGGCGACAGCTTCCCGCGGGGGGCCGTTCAGCGACGGTGGCGCCCGCTCAGGCCGCCGATGCGCCAGCTCGACAGAAACTCTGAGCGTTTGCGGCCGATCCCGACTATCCTGTCTGCCGTGAGAGCTTGGCCGCGGGGCGCCCGCCCCGTCGGCCGCAAGGAGTCCGTGGTGAAACCCCGCGTCGCACCGAGAGCGGCCAGGCGCCCGGCTGGCAAGGCGCGACGAGGGAGCATATTGGCCATATTCGACCGAGGAGCAACGCGGCCAGCCGGGATGCATGGCCGCTCGAATGCAGCGGGGCCTTTTGCCACGGGCTCCTAAGGAGTGGACATGCACAAGCCTGTGAAATACATCGAGAAGGGGCTGTCGTACGCGGCCGCCGGGGCCTGGGTCGTCTACGACGGGGTGAACCGGCTGTACCAGCGGCCGTCGTTCACGCCGTCCTGGTCGGAAAAGCCGTTGCTCAAGTCGAACGAGAAGGTCAAGCCGCCCCTGGGGTGGCCGCGCGAGACCGATTCGCTGTGTCCCAAGTGCGTGCGCGAGGCGCGGCAGGACATCCTCGACGGCAAGAAGGACTACAAGATCCTCCTGAACGAGAAGGTGGGGGAGATCAAGGCGCAGATCATCGAGCGCAACGGCGAGATCGTGATGGTCAAGGAGTGTCCGCTCCACGGGCGCTTCGAGGACGTCATGGCGATCGACACCGAGTTCTTCCGCCATCTCGAGGAGTCGTTCCCCGGCAGCGACATCCGGGCGCACAACGACGAGAAGCTGCACAACCACGGCAGCAGCACCATCAAGTACGGGCGCGGCTCGGTGCTGACGATCGACCTGACCAACCGCTGCAACATGATGTGCGATCCGTGCTTCATGGACGCCAACCAGGTCGGGTTCGTCCACGAGCTGGACTGGGACGACATCAAGACGCTGCTCGACAACGCGATCTCCATCAAGCCCAAGCGGCAGATGTCGGTGCAGTTCTCGGGCGGCGAGCCGACGATGTCGCCGTACTTCCTCGACGCGGTGCGCTACGCGCGCAAGGTGGGCTACAACAGCGTGCAGGCGGCCACCAACGGCATCGAGTTCGCCAAGAGCCTCGATTTCGCGAAGGCCGCCGCGGACGCGGGGCTGCGCTACGCCTACCTGCAGTTCGACGGCATAGGCAACGCGGCCAACTCGCACCGCCTGGTGGGCAACCTCTTCGACGTCAAGCTGCAGGCGATCGAGCACCTGCACAAGGCGGGCGTCGACATCGTGCCCGTCATCACCATTCTCAACGGCATCAACAACGAGCAGGTCGGCCGCGTCGTGCAGTTCGCGCTCGACAACCCGAAGACCATCAGCTTCCTGTCGTTCCAGCCCGTCTCGTTCACCGGCCGGGACGAGGAGATCACCGACGAGCGGCGCAAGGCGCAACGCTACACGCTGTCGCACCTGGCGCACGACGTCAAGAACCAGACCGGCATCGGCGAGCCGGCGCGCGACTGGTTCCCGATCTCCTTCATGGGCACGTTCACCGACTGGGCGGACCTGGTGCACGGCCCGCAGGCCGACTGGGGACAGCTCAACTGCGGCTGCCACCCGAACTGCGGGGTCGGGATGGCCGTGATGATCGACAAGCAGACGAAGGAAGCGGTGCCGTTCACCGCCTTCGTCAACGGCGAGCGGCTGGCCAAGGACATAGCGCGGGTCAACGACGCCGCCGGCGGCCGGTTCCGCTCCGTGCTCGGGATGGCGCTGGCGCTGATGCGCAACTACGACTCGTTCCGCGCGCCGAAGCACTTCCGGCTGCTCGACCTGCTGCAGAAATTCGACAAGACCTTCGGCGCGACCGGCAAGGACTACGGCAAGGTGTCCGGGGACCGGACGGCGGACGACATCTCGAGACGCCGCGCCGACCGCTGGAACTTCCTGTTCGTGGCCGGGATGTGGTTCCAGGACCTGTTCAACTACGACTTCCGGCGGACGGAGCGCTGCATCATCCCCTATGCGACGCAGGAGGGCGAGATCTCCTTCTGCGCGTACAACACCGGCATCGGCTGGCGGAACATCATCGAGAAGATGCACATGACCGCCACGCTCACCAGGTGGTACGACGAGCACGGCCGGCACGAGATCTTCGCCGGCGGCAAGCAGGTGGCGCTGGCGTCCACCGACCACAGCCTCGTCCTCGATCCGGCCGCGGTTGCTGCCGGTGCCCAGACCGACCTCGACGAGCAGGGGATTGCCAAGAACGCGCGGCAGGAGAAGCTGGCCGCGCGCGAGGCAGCGAAGCAGGGCAACGGGAACGGCAACGGCGCCGACGGCAAGGATGCCGTTTATCACCGGCAGATGGAGCAGCTCTACCGCCAGCACGTGTTGAAGGAAGAGGCGCCTCCGGTGGTCCAGATCCAGGGTCTCAAGAAGGCCCGGCAGGACGAGCCGGTCGGCGTGAGCTAGACGGAGCGCCCCCCGGGCGGCCCCGGGGGGCGGCCATCCCGCAGTTTTGCCTACCGCTGATCCCGTCCCGCGGCCGGCCGTGCGTCCAGGCGCGGCATGGCCCATCGTCCTGGCGCTGGCCGTCCTCGTGCCGGTCCGGGCCGCGCTGCCGTCCGATGTCCTCGCGGCGCCGCAGGGAGACGACCCGCAGGCGCAGGCCGAGCCAGAAGTGGACGCGCTGGTCGAGGAGCTCGGCCACGCGCTCGGGATGACGCCGGCCGAGGTCGCGGCGCTGGGCCTTTCGCGCCCGGAGATGGAGGGCCTGCTCGCCGGGTTCACCGAGGAGACGGTGGTGGTCGGCACGCGGGCCCGGCCCCGCAGCGCCACCGCGTCGGCGGTCCCGGTGGACGTGCTGTCGGCCACGGATCTGGTCCGGCGGGGGGCGGGCGACCTTAAGGATCAACTGCGCACGGTCATTCCCTCGTTCGCCGTCAACACCCAGCCCATCCAGTCCGCATCGACGGTAGTCCGCCCCGCCATGCTCCGCAACCTGGCGCCGGACCACACGCTGGTCCTCGTCAACGGCAAGCGCCGCCACCGCTCCTCGGTCCTCGAGTGGCACGGCGGCAACGGCGTGGCCTACGGCTCGCAGGGGCCCGACATATCCGCGATCCCCGCAATTGCGCTGCGCCAGGTCGAGGTGCTGCGTGACGGCGCGGCGGCCCAGTACGGGTCCGACGCCATCGCGGGCGTGATGAACTTCCAGCTCAAGGACGCCGCGTCGGGCGGCGCCGTCGAGCTCAACACCGGCATGTACGGCGGAGGCGACGGGGAGGGATTCCAGGTGGCCGGCAACGTCGGCCTGCCGCTCGGCGCGGCCGGGTTCGCCAACCTCAGCCTGGAGTACGGCGGCTCGAACACGACGGACAGGGCCGCGCCGCGCAACGACGCCATCGCGCTCGTCGCGGCCGGCAACACGCACGTCCGCTCCGAGCATCCGCAGCGCTGGGGCGACCCGGACATCGACGACGACCTGAAGCTGTTCGGCAACTTCGGCTACGCGCTGCCCGGCGGCGTGGAGCTCTACGGCCACACGAACTACGCCAGCAGGACGGTGACCCAGGGCTTCTTCTTCCGGAACCCGAACACCCGGCTCGGCGTCTTCAGCATCGACAGCGGCCGTACGCTGCTCATCGGCGACGCGCTGGCCGCGGCCGGCGGCGGCTCGGCCAACTGCCCGACCGTGGCCGTGACCGGCCACGTGCCCGACCCCGTCGCGCTGCAGCAGGTGTTCGACGACCCGAACTGCTTCTCGTTCCAGGAGGTCTTCCCCGGCGGCTTCACGCCGCAGATGGGGGGGACCGCGACGGACGCGTCGCTCGTCGGCGGCGTCCGCGGCCTGACCGCGGGCGGCTTCAGGTGGGACGTGAGCGGCTCGCTCGGCATGCACTGGAGCGAGCTGTTCATCTACGACACCGTCAACGCGTCGCTCGGCCCGGCCTCGCCCACCTCGTTCGATGTCGGCAGGAACCGCCAGCGGGAGACCAACCTCCACGTCGACGTGTCGTACGCCGTCACCGACAGGGTCAACATCGCCGCGGGCGCGGAATGGCGCGACGAGCAGTTCCGGACGCAGCAGGGCGACCGCGAGGGGTGGCTGGTCGGTCCCTACGCGCGGCAGCTCTTCATGCCCGGCTCCAACGGCTTCTTCGCCTACGGACCGCGGCACGCGGGCACGTGGAGCCGCCACAACGTGGCGGCCTACGGCGACGTCGAGGTGACCGATCCCGACGACGCGTGGACGCTGGGCGCGGCGGTCCGGTTCGAGAACTTCGAGGACTTCGGGACGACGACGAACGGCAAGCTCTCGGGCCGTTTCCGCTTCGTGCGGGGCAGCGTGAGCACCGGGTTCCGGGCCCCGACCCCCGGCCAGCAGAACGGCTTCAACATCTCGAGCTGGTTCGATCCGACGGTGGGCGATCTGATCAACAACGCCGTCATTCCGTCGATCTCGCCGGCGGCGCGGCTGCGCGGCGG
>JAAXGX010000139.1 GCA_012271165.1 Vicinamibacteraceae bacterium
GAGGCGCGCCGTGCGCGCCTTGGGGCCACCGCGACGGTCGCTCCGGTGGCCCCTCCAGGTGTCCGCCGGGGCGTCTGCGCCGGGCGGGCGGTCCGTCAGAAGCGGTGCTTCAGGGTGAGGGTCACCGCCTGGTAGCCGATGCCGCCGAACGCCAGCGTGCTGTCGAAGGGGGTCACGCCGTCCGCCCGGACCGGCGCGTGGCTGCGGATCTGCGTCCACGTCACGTCCTCGACCACGTCGTCGAAGCGGGTCCAGCGCACCTTCGCGCCCAGCGACGTGCGCTCGGTCAGCGCGTAGTTGAAGCCGGCCAGCACCTGGTAGCCGAAGACGGTCTGGCCGGCCTTGTCATCGAGGATGCTGGCGGTGCCCGCGGCGGCGCGCTTGGCGGCCTCCGGCCAGTCGGGGTCGAACTCCAGCTGCAGGTACTCGGCGTCCGGCTTGCGGGTGAGCTGGGTGTAGTAGCTCAGCTCGGTGACGGCCCAGCCGACCCCCGCGCCGACGTACGGCGTCCAGCGTGAATCGTTCACGAAATCGTAGTAGGCGTTGGCGAAGACCTGGTGGGCATGGTAGTCGCCGATCCACTCCTCGAGCGGCGCGGCGCTCGCCCACTCGTTGTCCTTGCCGGCCAGGGCCGGACTCTCCGTGCCGCCGAGCGGCTTGACGTCGTCGCCCTGGTAGCGGTTGGCGTATTCGACCTCGAAGCGCGGCCCGCCCGCCGCGTAGCCGAAGGTGAAGCCGCTCGTGAAGCCCGGGTCCGGCTCGAACGCGTTGGCAAACAGGACCGCCGGCGTGCTGTCGCGGCAGGCCGCGTCGTCCGGCGGGCTGATGGAGGCCGCATAAAGCAGCCGGTCGCAGCGCGTCGGGTGGTTGACGCCGCTGACCGACGAGTCGACGCCGGACGGGATCGCCACGCCCAACTCGAGGCCGACGTAGAACCCGGACCGGTCTTCCTGTGCGCCGGCGCTGCCGGCGGCGCCCAGGAGGCAGAGGCCTGCGGCGGCGGCAAGGCCGCGCCGCGGCGACGAGCGAAGCAAGCGCATCGATTCCATGCAAGCCATGGTACGGGCGGGCGATGTGGGCGGGCAAGCCGGCCGGCCGCGCCGCGGGAGGCCTCTTTCCACTTGCGCCGGGGCGCGGAATACCTGCTACGCTGATGGCTGTCTCGCAGGGTCGGCGGCGACAACCTCTCCGAAGGAGCGCAGCGATGGAGCAGGCGAAGCGGCGGCGTTTCACGCGCAGGAGCCTTGCGGTTCTCGCGTGCCTGCTGGCGGCGCCGGCGGCGGCGCTCGCGCAGACGGGCAGCATCGCCGGCGAGGTCACGGACGAGACCGGGGGCGTGCTGCCCGGCGTGACGGTCGAGGCGACCAGCCCGGCCCTGATCGAGGGCGTCCGCAGCACCGTCACGGACGGCGCCGGCCTCTACGAGATCGAGGCGCTGCGCCCGGGCACCTATTCCGTCACCTTCAGGCTGCCGGGGTTCAACACCTTCGTCCGGGAGGGCATCGAGCTGACGTCCGGGTTCACGGCGAACGTCGGCGGACTGATGAGCGTCGGCGCCATCGAGGAGACCGTCACGGTGTCGGGGGCGAGCCCGATCATCGACGTGCAGAACGTCGTCACCCAGGAGAACCTGTCGCGCGAGCAGCTCGACGTCCTGCCCACGGGGAGGACCTACTGGGGCTACGCGTCGCTCACGGTCGGCATGACCAGCAACATCGCCGGTGGCGGCCAGGACGTTGGCGGGAGCATGGGCGATGCGTGGGGCCACGTGGAGATCCACGGCAGCTCCGCCCAGGACGGCGTCGTCGCCTGGGACGGGATGAGCTTCAACAACAACATCACCGACGGCGGCGGATCCTCCAAGCAGTTCTTCATGAACCAGGTGGCCATCCAGGAGATCGTCGTCTCGACGAGCAACATGGACGCCGAGACACCGTTCGGCGGCGTCGGGATCAACGCGATCCCGAAGGACGGCGGGAACCAGTTCAGCTACTACGTCAACGTGAGCGGGACCAACGGCGACCTGATGGCGGACAACGTCGGCCCGGACATGGTCGACCGGGGCGTCAACCCGCTGGCGAAGAACAAGAAGATCTGGGACTACGGCGTCGGCGTCGGCGGGCCGCTCGTGCGCGACCGGATCTGGTTCTACACCGCGCACCGCTGGTGGGGGGCGCAGAACTACCAGGCAGCGACGAACTTCAACCTGACGCCGCACACGCCCTTCTACACGCCCGACCCGGAGCGGCCGACCTGGACCGACTTCTACAACCAGGACAACAGCCTGCGGCTCACGGTGCAGGCGACCGAGCGGCACAAGTTCACCGCGTCGCAGAACTTCCAGACGAACTGCGCCTGTCACTTCTGGACGCAGTACGGCGTGGCGGACGCCGATGCCGCCGTCGACTACACGTACTTCCCGATCAACCTGACGCAGACGACGTGGACCTTCCCGGCCAGCAACCGGCTGCTCTTCGAGGCCGGCGGGTCGTTCCTCCGCAACCTCACGTCGCCGCGCCGCCAGGAGACGGTCCGGCCCACCGACGTGGCGCACATGATCTTCAGTCCGTTCGTCAACTACTAGGCGATCGGCTTCAACACCTGCAACCCCTGCCTCTACGGCATCCGCCACAATTTCCCGGCCTACGTGTTCCGGGGGTCGGTGTCGTACGTCACGGGGACGCACTCGTTCAAGGTCGGCTTCAACACGCGGCACGGCGAGGAGAGCCACGGCGTCTCGTTCCTGAACAACCCGCTGCGCTACGAGTTCGCGACGCCCGAGTTTCCCTTCGCCGTGACCCAGTTCGGCACGCCGCGCAACTCGCACCACATTTCGAACGACCTCGGGATCTACGCACAGGACCAGTGGACGATCGACCGACTGACGCTGAACCTGGGCGTCCGCTACGACCACATCAACGCCTACTATCCGGACCAGTCGCACCCGGGCGATCTGGCGCTGGAGCACTTCGGCGCGTCCGCCACGCGCTTCGTGCCGGCCTTCGACGTGGCGCGGCGGGACAACGTCCCCAACTACCACGACATCGTCCCGCGCCTGGGCGCCGCCTACGACCTGTTCGGCGACGGCCGGACCGCGATCAAGGCGACCCTCGGCAAGTACGTCCTCCCCGTGGGCACATCCATCGCGGAGGAGGTCAACCCGCTCAACGCGCTGCAGCTCGAGACGCGGCGCCGCTGGTACGACCTGCCGTTCCAGGGCGGCAACGGGAACTTCGTGCCCGACTGCAACTTCGACAACTTCGACGCCAACGGCGAGTGCGGGCCGATCGAGGATCCCCAGTTCGGCAGGCCCGACCGCACGCAGCGGTTCGCTCCGAACGTGCTCGAAGGGTGGGGGACGCGCGGGTATCAGTGGCAGACGTCCGTGTCGCTCCAGCAGGAGCTGGCCCAGGGCTGGTCGGTCGAGGTCGGGTACTTCAGGACCTGGTACAGGAACCACATCGCTGCCGACAACCAGCTCATCGGTCCAGACGACTTCGATCCCTACTACATCGTCGCACCGGAGGATCCGCGGCTGGGCGGCCTCAGCGGCCAGAGGCTCGACGGCCTGTACACGATCACGCCGGAGGCGCTGGCGCGCGGCCGGGACAACCTCGTGATGCTGGCGAAGGACCTGCCCGGCGGCGACGTCATGGGGCAGTGGTTCAACGGCGTGGACTTCACCTTCAACGGCCGGCTCGACAACGGCGTCACGCTCGGCGGCGGCGTGAGCACCGGGTCGCTCTCCTTCAACGAGTGCTTCGTCATAGACAATCCCCAGCAGGCCAGGCCGGGCTACTGCGACGTGAGGACGCCGTGGTCGGCAGGCACGCAGGTGAAGTTCAACGGCGCCGTCCCGCTGCCGTACGACACGCAGGTGTCGTTCGTTTTCCAGAACCTCGCCGGCAGACCCTGGGAGTCGCTCTATCAGGCGGGACAGAACCCGGTCGAGCGCGCGCTCATCGAGGAGCAGCTCGGGCGTCCCATGGCCGTCTCGCAGGAAGAAATCCAGCTCTTCCCGGCCGGCAACGGGACCGGCGAGGTGACGCTCGGGAGCACGTTCAACTTCACCGGGTCCACGTTCTACGAGAAGCGGCTGAGCCAGCTCGACCTGCGGTTCACGAAGATCTTCCACGTCGGCAACGCGCGGATTCGCGGGTGGTTCGACATCTTCAACGTCTTCAACCACGTGAGCGCCACCAACCTGGTCGCCAACTACTCTGCGCCGGGTCTGCCGTATCCGCGCGTCGCGCAGGTCATGGGTGGCCGGCTGCTCAAGTTCGGCGGCCAGTTCGACTTCTAGAATTGCACCATGCGGGCACACCGCTCCCGGAGGCGGAGCGCGGCGGCCGGCCTTGCCGTCGCGTTCTGCCTGCCGGCGGCCGTGCTGGCGGCACAAGGCCGCGGTGGGGAAGGGTCGCGGCCGGGTCCTCCGCTGCGCGCCATCACCGACGCGGTCGGCCTGCACTTCAACCGCTCGCCGGAGAACGAGCGGCTGCGCGAGGACCTCACCGCCGCCGGCGCGGGCCTGATCGACTCCGCGCTGGGGGTCGTCGACTGGAACCGGGACGGTCACTGGGACGTCCTGGTCACCGAGGTCGCCAGCCACGCCATCCTCTTTCGCAACGACGGCCGGGGCGGGTTCGTCCGCGAGCCGCTGCCGTTCGAGGACGACCGGCTCGTTCCCAGCCAGGTGCTGTTCGTGGATCTCGATGGCGACGGGCTCGAGGAGATGGTCGGGAGCCGCGTGGTCTACGGGGAAGCGCGGGCGTGGATGGGCATCCACACGCGCCGCGGCGGCGAGTGGGGTGTACCTGCCGCGGGCGCTCGAGTTCGACAACCCGCCCGGCGTTCGGCGCAGCGAGGCGCAGTTCCTGGCGGCCGGCGACCTGAACGGCGACGGGCGGCTCGACCTAGTCGCGCGGGGCGACCAGGCCAACCGCGCGGACAGTCTCCTGTTCGTCAACGAGGGCGGCCTGCGCTTCACCGCGGAGTTGGACGCCCGGACCTTCGACCCGGCCGCGGCGGGCGAACCGTCAGTCGAGGCGGCCAACGTTTCGGGGCTGGACGCGGGCAGCGACGGCCGGGCTGCTGCGCCGGTCGACATCGACGGCGACGGCGACCTCGATCTGGCGCTGCTGACGCCGCGCGGCCTCGAACTGCTCGAGAACACGTCGCCACCCCGCCGCTTCGCGCGCGTGCGGCTGACGGCGGCGGGACCGGACGCGCGGGCCCTGGGCGGCGAGGTGGCGCTGCGCGCCGGCGGGATGACGCGGCGCGACGTCGTGAAGCTGACCGGGGGGGTCCGGGCCCAGGTGCCGCTCGACCTCCACTTCGGGCTCGCGGAGGCGGAGACGATCGAGCGGCTCGAGGTGCGCTGGCCGTCGGGCGCCGCCGGCGTGTGGCGCGACCTGCCGGCGGACCGGCTGCTCGTGGTCGACGAGCGCTCCGGCGCCGTCGACGCCCGCCGGCTGCCGCGGTGGTCCGACGGGTCGCGGCCGACCATGATGGGCTCGCCGTCGCCGGCGGTCGTGGCGCAGGCGCTCGACGGCGGCCGCGGGCTGCTGGCCGGGGGGCGGCCGTCGGTCGTCAACTTCTGGGCGCCGTGGTGCCCGCCCTGCAACGACGAGCTGCCGGCGCTCGTCGACCTGGCGGAGCGCTACGACGGCGAGATCGACTTCGTCGGCCTCAGCGTCGAGCTGGACGACCTGGACTCCGTCCGCGAGTCGATCGAGCGCTTCGGCATCCGCTATGCGCAGTTCCTCATGGACGAGCACGTGGTGACGGCGTTCTTCGGCTCCGAGTTCGAGCTCGCGCTGCCCTCCACCTTCGTGTTCGATCGCGAGGGCCGGCTGCGGCGGGTGTTTCGCGGGGCTCTCACCGGGGCCGAGCTGGACCCGCTGCTGGCCTCGTTCCGCGACGAGGGTACGAACGAGGTGACCCGGCGGCTGCTGGCGGCCGCGTGGATCGGCCAGGCCCGCGTGCAGCGGATGCGCGGCGAGCCGGCCGCCGCGCGCACGAGCTACGAGCGGGCGCTGGAGCTGGACCCCGACAGCCGGCCCGCCCGCCGGGGTCTCGACGAGACCCGCTGACGGGGGGCGCGCCGGTTCCCCCGCGTGCGCCGTCAGCCCGGCCGGCTCCGTAGACGGACGCGATGCGAGCCGCTATAGTTGCGCAGCGCGGCTGCGGCGGCGGCACGACCCCGTCGCGGCACGCGGACGCTCGCCGCAAGGCGCGCACAGCGCGCCTCGGCGGGAGCGGCGCGGGGCTATGGGGTCCCCGCAAGCGAACGCCGGGGGTTCGGGGCGCAGCCCCGTCTGATTGAAGATGCCGAGACGACTGGGAGCCACCCTGGTGCTGGCGGGGCTGCTCGCAGCGCCCGCGGCCGCGCAGCACGGCGCCACCAACGGCGAGTGGCGCAGCTACGGCGGCGACACCGGCAGCACCAAGTACTCGCCGCTCGACCAGATCACACCGGAGAACTTCGAGACGCTGGAGATCGCCTGGCGCTGGCGGTCGGTCGACACGCACCTCGCGAAGAGCGAGGCCGGGGGCGCCTGGATCGGCCCTGCGCGCGAGGTCTTCGAGGCGCTGGCGCGCGAGGATCCCGAACGCTGGGAGACGGATCTCTACAGTTCCCGGCCGGGCACCTCGCTGCTGGTCGCCACGCCCCTCATGGTCGACGGCGTCCTGTACCTGAGCACCCCGCTCTACCAGGCCGCGGCGGTCGACGCGCGCACGGGCGAGACGCTGTGGGCCTTCGACCCCAAGGCGTACGAATCGGGCACGCCGGCCGTGATTCCCTGGCGCCACCGCGGGGTCGCCTACTGGGAGGCCGGGGGCGAGGCCCGCGTCGTGTGGGCGACCGGGGACGGGTATCTGATCGCGGTCGACGCGAAGACCGGCCGGCCGGCGGCGGACTTCGGCGACGGCGGGCGCGTCGATCTCATGGCGGGCGTGCCGCGCACGAGCCGCGAGTCGCGGACGGTGCAGAACCTGCTGGCGCTGTCGTCGCAGTCGCCGCCGCTGGTGGTTCGCGACACGGTGCTGGTCGGCTCGTCGATGACCGACATGGTCATCACCAGGGAGATGCCGCCCGGCTGGGTCCGGGCCTACGACGTCCGGACCGGGCGGCACAGGTGGGACTTCCACACGATTCCGCAGAGCGCGGACGAGTACGGCGCCGATACCTGGCTGAACCAGTCGTGGCGCTACTCGGGCGCTGCAAACGTCTGGTCGCTGATGAGCGGCGACGAGGAGCTCGGCTACGCGTACCTGCCGACCGGCACGCCGACGGGCGACTACTACGGCGGCCACCGGCCGGGCGACAACCTGTTCGCCGAGAGCCTGATCTGCGTCGACGTGGAGACCGGCGAGCGGATCTGGCACTTCCAGGGCGTGCACCACGGCCTGTGGGACTACGACTTCGCCTCGGCGCCGAACCTGATCGACATCGTCGTGGACGGGCGGCCGGTCAAGGCCGTGGCGCAGCCGAGCAAGCAGGGGTTCATCTACACCTTCGACCGGGTGACGGGCGAGCCGGTCTGGCCGATCGAGGAGCGGGCCGTGCCGAAGGACACGGACCTGGTGGGCGAGGTGCCGTCGCCCACGCAGCCGTTCCCGACCCGCCCGCCCGCGTTCGAGTATCAGGGCACGTCGATCGACGACCTCGTCGACTTCACGCCCGAGATACGGCAGCTGGCCATCGAGGCGGTCGAGGGCTACCGGCTGGGGCCGCTCTTCACGCCGAACTCGACGCAGGGGACGCTGATCCGGCCCAGCGTCGGCGGCGGGGCCAACTGGTCGGGCGCGGCGGTCGATCCCGGGACGGGGCTGCTCTACGTGCCGTCGGTGAACACGCACTCGGTCATCCCGTTCGCGGACGTCGACCCGGACGGCCCGGCCACGATGCGCTACATCTGGCGCTGGGGGGAGGGCGACCGCGGGCCGGTCATGCCGCAGGGGCTGCCGCTGTGGAAGCCGCCCTACTCGCGGATGACCGCCATCGACATGAACCGGGGCGAGCACGTCTGGATGACGCCGCTCGGCGACGGCGACCGCTACCGCAACCTGCCGCTGCTGCGCGACCTGGATCTGCCGCCGCTCGGCGGCGACGGGCGGGGCGGGCCGCTGCTGACCACGACGCTGCTCATCAACGCGCTGACCGCCGGCGGCAGCGACGGCGGGCCGCGGCTGGTGGCCTACGACAAGACGACGGGCGAGATACTCGGCTCCGTCGATCTGCCGGGCGGCGCCCTCGGCACGCCGATGACGTACATGCTCGACGGCCGGCAGTACATCGCGCTCACGGTCGGGGGGCGCGTGCCGGAGCTCATCGCCTTCGCGCTGCCGTCCTGAGCGCCACCACGACTGACGGGGCAGGGAACTGTGCGGGAGGAGACCATGCGAGTGATGCTTGCGGCAGGCAGTCTGGCCATCGCGGCCGCGATCCTGATCGGGGCCGGCACGGACGTGCGGGCCCAGGGCGACGAGGTGACGAAGGAGCAGTACGACCGCTGGATGACCGAGCTGTCGAACTGGGGCCGCTGGGGCGACGACGATCAGCTCGGCGCGCTGAACCTCATCACGCCCGCCAAGCGGGTGGAGGCGGCGAAGCTGGTTGAGACCGGCCGGGTCGTCTCCATGGCGCGCGACATGACGATCGAGCGGCTGGACGATCCCGCCAGCACCAGCGCGAACCGGCCGCCGGTGCTGGCCGGGTCCGTCCGCAACGTGTTCGGGATCGACACCGACAACGGCTATTTCTGGGAACGCTACGAGATCGAGTACCACGGCGGCCTCGTCACGCACCTGGATGCCTTCTGCCACGTGGCGTACAACGGCAAGGTGTACAACGGCCGCGACTTCGATGACGTCGCGTCGCTCGAGGACGGCTGCAGCGCCATGGGCGTCGTCAACTTGAAGGAGGAGGGGCTGGTCACGCGCGGCGTGCTCATCGACATGCCGGGCACGGCCGTGCGCCGCCAGGACATAGAGGCCTGGGAGGCGGAGACCGGCATCACGATCTCGGCCGGCGACGCGCTGTTCCTGCGCACGGGCCGCGACGTCGGCCAGAGCGGCGGCTACCATCCGTCGCTGCTCCCGTTCTTCAAGGAGCGCGACATCGCGCTGCTCGGCGCCGACGTGCCGCAGGAGGGCGGCCAGATCGAGGGGGTGGCCATCCCGGTGCACTTCTTCACGCTCGTCGCCCTCGGGGTGCACCTGTTCGACAACCTGGGCCTCGAGGCGCTCGCCGAGACGGCCAACGAGCTGAACCGTTGGGAGTTCCTGTTCATGGCTTCGCCGCACGGCGTGCCGAACGGCGCGGGGACGGCCATCAACCCGCTGGCCGTGTTCTAGCGGGCATGTTCCGGAAGCAAGGAGAGATACCGATGCAGAGACAGACCGTGTGCGTACTCGTGGGACTGCTGCTGCTGGCCGGCTCGACGACAGCTACGGCGCAGCTCAGGACCGATGGTCCCGTCGTCTACGGGCATCATCACATCTACACGAGCAGCATCGACGCGCAGAAGAAGTTCTGGGTCGATACGCTCGGCGGCGTGGACGCCGGCAACCTGGGACCGGTCCCGGTCGCGGTGGTCAGGATCCCCGGCGTGCAGATGCTGTTCAGCGAGCAGGTGCCGGGCGGCGGGACCATAGGCACCTCGGTGAACCACATCGGCTTCCAGGTGCCGGACCTGCGGGCGATGGTCAGGAAGGTGAAGGAAGCCGGCTATCAGAACATCACCCGCGAGGAGATGCCGCCCTCGGTCGCGGTCGACGAGGACGGTCTCGTGCGCGTCGAGAACCAGGACACCTACATCTCCTTCGTCATGGCGCCGGACGGCGTCAAGGTGGAGCTGCTCGAGAACCAGTCGATGAGCGGGTCGATCGTCCTGCACCACGTCCACTTCGCGACCCCGGACGTGGACGCGATGAAGGCATGGTACGCCAACGCGTTCGGCGCCGTCCCCGGCATGCGCGGCTCGTTCGAGGCCGCGGACCTGCCCGGGGTGAACCTGACGTTCTCGCCCTCGGCCACGCCGGTCAAGGCCACCCGCTTCAAGGCCCTGGATCACATCGGGTTCGAGGTCGAGAACCTGGAGGAGTTCGCGAGGCAGCTCCAGGCGAAGGGGATCGAGCTCGACGGCGAGTACCGCTACGCCGAGGCCCTCGAGCTGGGTGTGGCGTTCGTGACCGATCCGTGGGGCACACGCATCGAGCTGACGGAAGGTCTCGGCGAGTACTAACTTCAGACGGGGCTGCGCCCCGAACCCCCGGCGTCCGCTTGCGGGGACCCTTCGCCCCGCGCCGCTCCCGCCGAGGCGCGCCGTGCGCGCCTTGCGGGGCGGGACTTGTGTCCCGTCCCGCGCTCGCCGGCGCCGCTGCCTACCTCTGGCCGCTCTCGGCGGCCGTCCGGTCCTCGGTCACCCGGGAGCCGGTGATGACCTCCCCCTCGGGCGCGTAGTTGCCCTCGTGGCAGGCGTGCTCCAGGACCGTTCCCTCGCTCCGGGTCAACGTGATCGCCGCCGTCCAGGGCTGCGTGAACTCGTCGGGGTCTTCGAACGTGAAGCGGTAGTCGAGCGTGTCGGCGTCGACGCGCGTGAACCGCTCGACCAGACGCAGGCTCTCGCTGCCGCCGAACACGGTGGTCATGCGCGTGTTGGTCTTGCGGGAGAAGTTCCGCGTCTCGACGACCAGCGTGTCGCCGTCCCAGTAGCCGCGCGAGTCGCCCAGCCACTGGCGGATCCCCTCGCCGACATGCGGCCGGCCGTCGATGGGGATGATGCGCGAGTCGCGGATCATCCCGACGATCAGCACCACGTGCGCGGGCGTCTGCATGATCTGGTAGTTCTGGCTGTAGACGCCGGGCGACATGGCGCCGGGCAGCCCGCGCGTGATGCAGCGGTCGAACAGCGACAGCTCCTGCCAGGACGCCACCGGCACGTTGCCGTCCGGGAAGTCGTGGGCGCCGGCGTCGGCCCGCTGCCGCCCCCGTGCGGTGAGCGGGGGCAGGCGGCCGTCGGCCGTATCGACGACCAGCGGCGCAGACCCGGCGGCCGCGGCCTCCGCCGCCGGGCTCTCGCCGGGCGCCGCCAGGCGCTCGAGGGGCACGGTCGTGGTGTGATTCCACACGCCCTGCAGGTCCGGGTGGCCCCACGGCGTCCGCGGCACGTCCGATTGGCCGCCGGGACCCTGGCCCGCGGCGCCGGCCGCCGCGAGCGACACGACGGCCAGGGCGAGCGCCGCTCGCGCGGCTCCGGGAACGTCTCGGCGCTGCATTGCTGCCCCTCCTTGCGGAAGCTATGATCCTAGCACCCGGGGGCTCGGGGCGCAGCCCCGTCTGATTGAAGGAGCCGACGATGCGAACGAATTGCGCGGTCACGCTGGGATTGCTCGGACTCGTGGCGGGCCTGGCCGGATGCGGCGGCGGACCGGCGGAGGAAGCGATGCCGGAGGCGCCGGCCGAGCCCTCGCTGAGCGCCGCCGTCGTCGGCACGTGGGAGCTCGCGTCGGTCGAGCTGCACGACGGTGGGGGCGCGCCGCTGCCGGCGCCGGAAGGGCCGGCGCTCGGAGCGCCCGGCGCCATCGGACAGCTCATCCTCGACGACGACGGGCACATCGGGCTCTCGATCATGCAGCAGGGGCGGCCGCATTACGAGGATCCGACCCCCGCGCAGGCGCTGGCCGATCTGGACGGATTCACGGCGTTCTTCGGCACCTACACGGTCGACGAGGCCGGCGGGGAGCTGACCGTTCAGATCCAGGGCAGCCGCGATCCGGGCCTGGCGGGCGCCAGCCGGAGCGGCGCCGTGGAGGCGTCGGCGGACCGCCTGACGCTGGAGCTGCCCGCGACCGCGGCCGGTGCGACGCCCACCGCGGTGTGGACGCGCGTGCCGGACCTCGCGGAGGTCACGCCGTCGCACGAGCGCGTCTTCGGCTTCTGGCACCACGTGCCGAACGAGGGCGCGACCGACGACGACCCGCCGCTGCGGCCCGGGTTCATCATCTACACGCCGGCGGGCCGCATGATGGTGCACCTGCTGGACCCGGAGCGCCCCCCCTACGCCGGCGACGAGCCCACGCCCGAGGAGGCGCAGGCGGCCGTCGGCTCCTACATGAGCTACTTCGGTCCGTTCAGCGTCGACGAGGAAGGCAGCTACTTCATCCACCACCGCATCGGTCACACGCTGGATCTCACGGACCGGCCGGAGGCCGAGCGCACGACGGGCCTCGACACGGACGCCCAGCGGTTCTACGAGTTCGTCGACAACCGGATGGTGCTGCGCTTCCTGTCCACGGCCGGGGTGCTGCCCGCGCCGGCGGAGGGCGAGGCCGACTGGGGCGGCATGATCACCTGGGAACGGCTGACGCCGGCGTCCCGGTAAGGCCGTGCGCGCCTTGCGGAGTCTGGCGCGGGCTACGGCGCAGACGCCCGGCGGGCGTCACCCGTCGGGTTGCGCGAAGGAAAGGAGTGGGAGGATGGTGGTTGCACGCCAAGTCTGGAACCGGGCCGCCTGCATCGCCTGCATGCTGGCGTTGCTGGGCGCCGCCGCGGCGCAGGCGCAGCACGGCGCGCGGGCGGACGGCGAGTGGCCCACCTACGGCGGCGATCTCGGCAACACCAAGTACTCGCCGCTCGATCAGATCGACCGGGACAACTTCGGCGATCTGGAGATCGCCTGGCGCTGGCAGTCGGCGGATGCCTTCCTGAGCAAGCGCGACCCGGCGGGCGGGGAGCTGTGGACGAGCTCGCGGTTCATCTTCGAGCAGCTCGACCGGGAGGACCCCGAGCGCTGGCGCGACCGGGAGCCGCCCTACCTGGCGAACTTCAAGGCCACTCCCCTGATGGTCGGGGGGCGGCTCTACGTGAACATGCCCACCTCCGTGGGGGCGGCCATCGACGCGCGCACGGGCGAGACGGTCTGGGTCTACAACCCCAAGACCTACGAGGCCGGCACCACGACGATGACTGCCCGCTGGAACCAGCGCGGGGTTGCCTACTGGACCGACGGCGCCGAGCAGCGGATCCTCTGGGGCACCAGCAACGGCTACCTCGTGGCGGTCGACGCGGAGACCGGGCGGCCGGTGGAGGGTTTCGGCGACGGCGGGCGCGTCGACCTGATGGAGGGGCTGCCGCAGGCCGAGCGCGGCACGCGCGACTGGCTCAACGCGCTGACCTACTCCGTGCAGTCGCCGCCGATCGTGGTCGGCGACACCGTGGTGACGCCCGCGTCCATCTCGTCCTACAACATCAACAGGGAGCAGATCCCGGGCTGGACGCGCGGCTGGGACGTGCGCACTGGGCGCCGCAAGTGGACCTTCGAGACGGTGCCGCAAGCCGACAGCTTCGGCAACGACACGTGGGAGGGCGACTCCTGGCGCTACACCGGCAAGATCAGCGGCTGGACGATCTACAGCGCCGATCCGGAGCTGGGGTACCTCTACATCCCGCTCAACACCGCCGCGCCGGACTACTGGGGCGGGCACCGGCTGGGCGACAACCTGTTCGCCGAGACGCTGCTCTGCCTCGACCTCGAGACCGGTCAGCGGGTCTGGCACTACCAGTTCGTCCACCACGGCCTGTGGGACTACGACCTGCCGGCCGCTCCCAACCTGCTGGACATCGTGGTCGACGGCCGGCCGATCAAGGCGGTGGCGCAGATCTCCAAGCAGGGCTTCGTGTTCGCCTTCGACCGCGTGACCGGCGAGCCGATCTGGCCGATCGAGGAGCGCCCCGTGCCGGCGTCGGACATTCCGGGCGAGCGGGCGTCGGCGACCCAGCCGTTCCCCACGCGGCCGGCGCCGTTCGAGTATCAGGGCGTCGCGGTCGACGACCTGGTGGACTTCACGCCGGAGATCCGCCGGATGGCGCTGGAGGTGATCGAGCCGTTCCGCATCGGGCCGCTGTACACCCCGCCGTCGCTCGTGGTCGAGGGCGGCAACCAGGGCACGCTCGGACGCCCCAGCGCGGGCGGCGGCGCGAACTGGGGCGGCGCCGCGGTGGATCCCGAGACGGGCATGCTGTACGTCCCCTCGAACAACACGTTCTTCGTCTTCCGCGTCCGCGAGCCGCGCGAGCACGAGCGCGGCACGCTGCGCTACTTCCAGGACCGCGAGGGCGCCTATCAGCCCGTGGCAAAAGGCCT
>JAAXGX010000092.1:0-34183 GCA_012271165.1 Vicinamibacteraceae bacterium
CCGTTGGTAAACATGGGCTAGCGCGACGGCTGCACGGCACGGTCGCGGCTTGTGCCGCGCTGCCTTGGCGCGTCCGGCTCCACGCCGCTCGCCCGCCAGGCTCGGGCGCTCTCCAGGTCCTTCCACGGCGTCGCTGACCGCGAGTGCTCGACGTCGCCCGCGCGGTCCGAGCGCCGCGCGCGGGTCGGATCCAGGACGAACTCCGTAACCGCCTCCGCGCGCTCGCGGACGATGTCGAGAACCGTCGCGTCATCGCGGTCCCCGCCCACCGCGAAACCCGGCGCGACCTTGGCGAGCACCGCGTCCGCCGGCCGGTTCGCGGCAGCGAGCCGGCCGAGGAGCTCGCGGACACGCGGGCTGCCGCGGTGGTCGAGATCCATCCTCGGCTCCGCCGCGCCAACGTTGGAGAGGAGCCGATCGGCGACCACGTCCGCCACCGAGCGCTCGACGGCGCCGGCCGGCCGAACCGCGCCCCAACTGCGCCCGGCAGCGAGATCGAGGACCCGGTCGCAGCCGCGGACCACCAGCGGAACGTCCGGAAGCGCCGCACGGCGGACCCGCTCGAGCATGACGTGGTCGTGATCGGCAGAGGCGATGGCCGCGTCCGCCCACCCGCGCGCCACGCCCTCACGCTCGCAGGCGTCTCCCAGCGCGGTCCAGAACGCCCGCCGGGCGACCTCCAGCCGCGGCGGCGGCACGCCCGTCCGGTCCTCGATCTCGTCCAGCGCCAACGCGCCGGCCCGGTCGCCGACCGGCTTCGCCTCGAACGCCCGGGCGCGCGAGACCACGCCGGGCCGATCAAGGCCATAGCGGTCGCACACCACTCGCGTCGCGTCGTCAAACACCCTCGCGCCCTCGGCCGGGTCCTTCCCGAACAGCCGGTCGAGGCGCGCATGATCATAGAGCCGCGGATGCGTCTGGACCGCGAGGGCGACCGCCCCCAGCAGCGAGCGGCCCCAGTCCTCCGTGCTCCCGAACCGCTCCGGAATCGGGTGGACAACGCGGGCGGCGAGGCCCCCGCCAGACGCCGCCGGCGCGTGGAACGAGCGCACCCGGTCCGAGTCGTGGAGCTTCACTCCGACGCCGGACCCGGCGCACAGGCCCAGGATGCGGTCCTCGAGAACGACGGCGTCCTCCGGGCGCCGGGAGTCCAGCTCACGGAACGCCGCCGGCTCGACACCGACGATGGGTTCCAGCAGCGGCCGCGGCCTGTTGAGAGGATGGCGGTTCCACCCGGCCGCCTGATCGCCGACGAGCATGCCGTACACAGCCGGATCGTCGGGCGGGGCGGGCAGGGCTTCCAGCGCGTCCCGGATCGACCCCGACGAGACGCGCGCCTCCGCGCCGTCGACGACGCCGCGTAGGTCCGCCTTGTCTAGGAGGTCCTCGGCCGCCCGGGCGGCGAGCCACTCGTCGCAGTCCGCCGCGAGCTCCGCCGGGTCGAACTCCCGGAAGCGCGGCCGCGTCTCGGCTAGGTGCCAGGCGAACCAGCCGCCCAACGTGTCGCCGTACGGCGACGGTGGCAACGGCTGGAGCTGCGAACGCACGGCATCGAGCGCGAGCGGCGAACACAAACGCTCCGTATGGGCGCGCGTCAGCACGCGGGCGCACGCATAGGGCGACTCCGGCGAGCCCCACAGGTCGCCGGCCGCGGCGACGCGATCGAGGAGCGCCGCGCGGAGCGCGGCGTGATCGCCTTCCGCCACGCCGGCCGGGAGCCACGGCCTCCCCGTCCGGACGGCGGGGACCTGCTGTCGGTCGCGTAGATACCCCAGCCCGTGCGCCAACGCCCCCGCGTAATCGGCCGATGTCCGCCCCGTAAGACCGTAGAAGAGCAGCGACTCGACGGCCCGGGGGCCCTCCTCGGCATCGGCGAGGTAGTGACGGGCCACCCGCTTCATTAGGTCCGCCGCCCACTCGCCGTTCGTTCGGAACGCCGCGGGCGGCGGCTGGCTGACGACGACGGCCCCCTCCCGCAAACCGGAAGGGGTCTCGGCCGGCGGGACCACGACCTGGACGCCAATATCTGCCGCGAAACCGAGCGCCGACCGCACCACGCGGCGCCGGCCCTCGTCGGTGCGCTCCGACCAGCCGAAGCGCTCGAGGTTCTCGTGATCGACCGGCACGCACGCCCGGCCCACCCGGACCTCGGGCGCAGGCGCATCCACGACCCGGGTCGTCCATCCCCCACCGGAATGCGGCTCGGACACGCGCCTCGGCCGACCCATCCGACCTCCTCACTCACCGCCGCCGGCGGCGGCGACGGGCGCGCGGAGCGCCGGCGGCCGCCACGAGATACAGAGAGAGCAGCAGCCCCGAGACGACGAGCCACAGCAGCAACGCGCCCGCGATCTCCAGCGCCGGCTCATCCATCCGCGGCCTCCGCCCGGCCGCAACCGAGGGCGATCCCACGCACCACCGCGCAGACGCGAAGCGCGTCGAAAACGACCATCGCCTCGAACTCAGCGAGCCGGCTGACGCTGAACACGAGCCCCGGAGGCGCCCCGAAAGCCGCCATGAGAAGCCCCCCGGACAAGGGAGCACGACCAAGGCCCACGTCCACGAAGCGCTCGGGCTCCCGGCTCGACAGGAACCCGCGCGATGCGGACCAGTCCTCCGGGGCCGTCGCGGACGCGACCGCAAGCGACTCCCACCGCACGGCGTACCAGCCCGGCGGCAGAGACTCCGGGAACAGAATCCCGACGTCCCACAGCGGCCCAATGCACGAAACCGACAGCTCGGCCGCCCGCGAATCGCCCGACGCCTCCATGGACGGGAACGTCGCGTGCACGACACGACCGGCCGCCGTCGCCGTGCACGCCACCTCCTCAAACGCGCACGGGTCCACCGCGAGCGTCACCTCCGGCTCCGAATACCACCGCACCAGCAAGGGCCAGCCGGCCACGCCGAACACGCAAGCGACGATCACCAGGCTCCCGACCGCAGCCTTCATGACCTGGACCCAAAACTCCGGGCGTCAGAACCGGATCACCGGCCCGACCTCCCAGGCGAGACCCGCCCCCTCCAGGTACTCGCTGCCGTAGCCCGGCCCCAGGACGGCGCGGGCCTTGCGCACGGCGAACCGGACGCCGTAGCGTGGACCGCCGACGTCGACGCCAGCGCCCACCATGGCCGCGGCCCCGAACCGCCTGCGCGTGAGGGCGAGCAGCTCGTCCACCGCCGGATAGCCCGGATCGAAGACCGGCACCTCCCTGGTGACCAGCGCCGGCCGCTCGACGAAGTGCGAGGCCGCACCGAGCACGAGCCCGACGTCCGCCCACGGACGGACGAAGCCCAGCGCGCGGCCTAACCGCACGCCGAGATCGACGCCGTAGCGCCGAAAACGCCACGTGCGCGCCGACGCCGGGAACGCCTCGAGATCCCAGCTCCAGGCGCCCTCGGCGGCAGCCCGGAACGCCGCGAGCGGCGCGAGCCAATGCACGCCCTCCAGGCGGACGCCGACCCCGTACGAACACGGCGCGCCGCCCGGAAGAGGGGAACCGGCGCCCGGCAGCGCCTCGCGCCACATCGCATGGACCGCGCGGGTCGCCGGCCCCTCCTCCACCCGGGCCAGGCTCACGCACACCGGCGAATACGTGATCCCAACCGCGAAGTCGTTCTCGACGAGAGGGCCGGGACCGATGTCCCACCAGCTTCGCTGCCCCTCGCCGCCCGGCCGCGACCCCGCGGCCGCCGAACCCGTTGCCGCCACCACGGCCAAGACAACAACTGCCAAGCGCACGCTCAGTCCCTCCCTCACGACTCCTGGTGCGCCGTGCGGACGTACTCGTCGGCCGCGGGCGCCCGGTACAGATAAATGGGCCACGACCGGCCCGAGGCGTCGTCCACGAGCACGACCCGGTGCGGACGCCAGCCGGGCACCGGCCACGTGTGCGAGACGATGCGCGTCCCGGGCCGCACGACGGGCTCCAGCCACGGGATGAGGACCTCGAAGCCGGCCGGCGTGAGGAACATCGTGACGACCGTCGCCCGGGACACCACCGACGGAAGCGTTATGACGTCGGCATGCAGAAACGCGGCCCTCCCGCCGACACCGGCCATGCGGGCGTTGTCGCGCGCCCGCGCCACCAGCGGCGCCTGGCGCTCGACGCCGATCGCAGTCGCACCGGCCCGCGCCGCCGCCACGACGAACCGCCCGTCGCCCGAACCGACGTCGACCAGGACGTCGCGGTCCCCGAGCGCGAGCAGCTCCATGACCGCGTCGACCACCTCCATCCTGCTCGGCTCGTACACGGACAGGGAGCGGCCCACGCCGCGCCACGAGTCCAGCACCGGGTCGAGCGACCGGACGGCCCGGGCACCCGGCGGGGACGAGAGGAACAGCACGGCGCCCGCGACCAGCGCCATCGGGAGCAGGGTCCACGCGAACCGAGCCGCCCAGATCACAATCAACCACGTCCGGATGCGCGCGTACACCTTCCACCCCCTCTAGCAGGCCGGGACACGCACGACGGCGTCCCGGCCCGGCTCGAAACGGACGCCGCCCACGACGGCCGGACCGCACCCCGAGCGCTCGACGCGCAACGTGTGGTCCTCCCCGGCCGCCGCCATGAAGAGCACGAACCGGCCCTGCCGGTCCGTCCACCCCGTGACCTTCAGCCACGCCCGCGGCTCAAGGACCTCCACGAGATGCGGACGAGCCCCCGCCGGCACCGGCGAGACCCGCCCCGTGGCCCAGCGCCACTCGGGCCGCGTGGCGACGACCGCCAGGATGAGCAGCCCGCCGACCACGAGGGCCGCGAGCCTCCGAAAACCTCCACCAAGCCGCATCATGCGAGCCCCGCGCGCCGATGCCGTCTACGCACAAGCGCCCTTCCCGCCTACCAACCGACCCGCCGGACGACCGATACCTTCGACCAGCGCGTGAAACCCTGCACGCCGGCCGCCACGCCGATCCCGGACGGCGCGGCGACAGCCAGCGCGCCGCCCCAGCCGTTCCCGCGTGCGCCTGACCTCAGGCCGGCGTACACGCCGTACGCCGCCACGGCCGTCAGCACGAGAGACGCCACCGACCGCTCGAACGAGCGCCGCTCCACCGCCACCGTCCCGAATCCCACCGGCTCAAGCTCAAACCGCGGGGTTGGCGTACAGCTCCGCCCAGTCGATCAACCCGGGCGCGAAATGCGCTTCGGCCGGGACGTACGCCTCCGCCGCGCCGGGCTCCTCCTGAGCCGCCGCGGCCGGAACGACCGCGAGCACACACGCCAACGACACCAACAGCTTCCGAGTCATCAGCACCTCCCGCCCTTCAACGCGGCTCCGACCGGCGCACCACGCCGCCTACTTCGGCAAACGCCGCCCGAGCATCGACAACAGCCCGCGCCGGAGCGCCTCCCTGAGCACCTCCGAACGCGGCTCGTTCAAGTCCGTGGCGAGCCGATCGACGCGCTCGCACATCGCCTGCGAGACGCGGATGCGCAACGCCTTGTCGAACCGATGCTCGAGCCGATCCTCGGCCTGCTCCCTCACGGCGGGGTTCCCCTACGGACCCGGCGGAGACACCCGATCGCCTATCCCGCACACGCGCACCGGATTCGCCGCGCTCTCATCGCCGAGCCGGCGCGCCTCCGCCTCGATCGCCGCGTGGCGGGCGACAAACGCCTCGGGAACCGGACGGCAGTCGCCTCCCGCCGTGCACGACACCGACGTCCGTCCGTCGAAGCCCGCCGCGAGCCCGAGCAGCCCCGCGGACCCCGCCGCCTCCGACGCCGCGTGAGTCCGGGCCCTCGCGACCAACGCGCCCCAAAGCGAATCGGCGCCGGACCCCATCAGGAAATCCCGCCGGCCGCAGTCCGCCCACGACGACACCGGAGGCCCGAAGCGTCTCGCCTCGGCGGCCACCCCGGACCCGACGTCGGCTCCGCCGTCCCACGGCGTATCGAGCTCGAGGCGCCCGGCGAGGCCCGCCGCGCGGCGCAGGTCCCACGAGTGGGCCATCATCCGCGCGGCGTCGTCGACGAAGAAGGATGAGATGCGGCCCGCGGCCGCCGACGTCGCGACCTGCCGCTCGAACGAGCTGAGCCGCGCGCGCCGCGCCTCCGACACGCCGAGCTCGACGTCGCAGTCCACCCCGGAGACCGGCGCCGGGTCCGTATCGGCCGGCCAGCGGGAACACGGCCTCGACGACTCGTACCGGGCGAGCGCGTAGGACTCCGCTGCAGCCGCCTCGTGGATCGCCGGCGGGAAGTCGACCGACACGACCGCGTCGAACCCGGGAGCGGGACCGCCCGCCGGCGGCGACGTGAACCCCGCGGAGCCGTCCTCCTTCGGGCAACGGACCGAGACCGTGCCGGCGGCGTAGTCGGCCCACCCGCCATCGAGACTGCTCGCCACCGAGGGCACCACGCCCGGCAGGGCGGGACTGCGCACGAAGCCCCGATCGACGAGGCAGGCGGCCGTGCCGTCGTCGCCGACGAGCACCCCGCCCGACTCGAACCCCGTGCGGCCGCCCCCGTCGTGCCAGAAGACGCGCGCCCAGGGGAGGTGCGGGTCGGTCTCCGCCGGGTTCGCCTCCCAACGGTAGTCCCACCACTGCTCCCAGTAGCCCGACTCCACCAGACGGCCACCCCCGAGATCGAAGCCCTCGCCGTCGCAGTGCTGTGGGCGCAACCCCACAGCACTCTGGCCCGGCCCGAGGCCCGCCCCGCTCAGATCGCAGCCGGGGTCGTACTCGGTGTAGCTCTCGTCCACCCACCTCTCGCGCAGGTAGCGGGTGAGCACCACGCTCTCGCGTTCCACGCAGGCGAGACCCGAACTGAACGCCGCGACCAGGGGAGCGTCCGCGATCCGCGGGCCGCCCCCGAGGCCAACGCCGGAGGAGTCGTCTCCGGTGGAGAGCTCGCCCCCGACCACCGGCGACCCCAGACAGCGCGCCGCAGCGTCGGCCCCGCCGATGGCGCCGTCGACCCAATCCCCGAGCCGGGGCGGCATCAGCCCGAACTCCGGACACGTGTAGCCGGGCCGGGGCGGCGGCCGGCGCGCGGCGGCCGGCACCCCCTCCTCGACCGCCGCCGGCGCCGCCGCACGCCGGGGCTGCCAGGCGCTCGACACCCAGCGCCTGCTCTCGGCGTCATACCGCGACCCGCGATGCCAGAGCACCGGAGACGGCCGGCCCCCGACGAAGCCCGACACGATCCTGTCTCCCGCCGGGACGCTCCCGGCCCGGACCCCCAACGACCCGCTCTCCATCGTGCTCCTGCCGCGCACGGCCGCCGCGGTGAACCACCGGTCGTAGTCCGCCCCCTGCGAGCTCTGCGCCGAGCAGAAGAGCCGCGGCGCGCCGGCCGCCTCCCACCGGAGGCTGTACACGGTCACGACCGACTCCTCCGCGAACGACCCGCTCGCCGGCCACGGGACTGCCGACTGCCCGCCCGACTCGGGCATCCAGCAGTTGTGGCGCGACGCAGCGACCGCCCGGCCCCCGGCCGGGAACGGCGCGTCGCAGACGAGCGACGGCGACTGCGCCGCCACCGGCGCCCGCGGCGACGCCGCCACGACGAGGGCGGCGGCAACGACAGCCGAGCCCAACGACCTGATCCACATCCGAATCCGCATCCGACTACCCCCTCCCTCGACCGAGATCGACAGCCCGCGCCCCGACGGACAGCTCCATCCCCTCCCGCTCGCGGCTCTCCTCCTTCACGGCGCGCCGGGGCTCCTCACCGAAGCTGTGCCTCGCAACGAAGTCGACCTGGTGATCGACCTCCTTGTCGCGCTCGAGCAACTCCCTGTCCAAGTTCGTCTCCGTGCGCTGCCGCACCTGGGCGCCGACCTCCTGCACCAACGCGTTGCCGCGCCGCAGCACGTCATCGCTCACCCGGGCGGCGTCCACCCCCCACGTCTCACCCGGCGGCTCGTACGTCGCGTCGATCTCCCGCGCCATCGCCGAGGCCAACATTCCCGACAACGCGACCGTCTCCCGGTTCCCCGGCGCCAGGCTTGGGTTCCGGCCGACGACGATGGCCTTCGCCGCCCCGTAGATGAGCGCCGACTGCCTCTCTTCGTCGCCCAGACCCTGCGGCACCTCGACCACGCCGTCCCTCCCGACGCGGAGGGCGCCGTCGCGCCCGTGGCGGACCTGCCCTCCCGAAAGGGCGAGCATCGCCTTGACGCCGTCTGCAACGCTGCCCGGCCGGGGGACGCCGTCGGGATGGGTCCTCTTCCCGTCGAACCTCCAGTCGCGGCCGTCGAAAGCCTGGACCCCGCGGCCGCGCCAAGCCTGCGCCCACACCTCGACGCCGCGGTCCCTGACCCGCTCCCGAACGAGGTCGAAGTCCCGATCACCGGATTGCCGCGCCTCGAGCGCCCGGTCCTTCTCGCGCGCCGCCTGCCGCGTGATCGCCTGGTGGCGGTCCCCGTGAAGTTCCTTCAGCAGCTCCGGGATCGCGCCGCTGCGGCCACGGCAGGCCGCCCAGCGCTCCAGCCGGACCGCACGCTCGCGCCCGGAGACGCCGGACGAGAGCTCCGCGCCGCGCTGGCGCCGGTCGAGCTCCTCGGCGACCTGAACGAGGCGGCGGTGGTCCGACGCGCGGGCGCCGTCCGCCACAGACGCCGCGCTGCCGGTGGCGACCGCGCGGGCCGCGCCGGGAGACGACGCCGCGGCCACCGCCAGCGGATCGGCGCTTGAGCGGACCAGCCCCGCCATCAGGTGCCGGCTGCTCCCCAGCAGGCGGCCCACCGCCCTTAAGCGCCCCGGCCCGCCCGATGTCCCCCAGCTCAGCAGCCGCGACGACACCGCGGCCGCCACCCGCCCGCGCCGCGTGTCGGCGAGCTGCAGAACCCGGTCGAAGCCCTGGGCGCGCCGGCCGAGGAGACTTCGCACCAGGCCCCGCCGGGCGCCCTCCACCACCGCGCGATCCGGACCCTTCGCCTCGGGAACCACGGCGTGGCCGCGCATCCGCTCGAGCCAAGCCCGCCCACCGAGACTGAGCGGCTGCCCACCGAGATCGGCATCCGCGGGCAGCTTCGACGGAACGCGATCGAGGCGCGCGTCAATCTCGACCCGGCAGGCGGCCCCGTACGGACGCTCCAGCGCGACCGCCCGGCCGGCGCAGGCCCCCGACCGAAGCGCGGCCCGCCCCGCGGCCCAGCGCGCCTCGTCCCGGTCCGCCGCCGCGGGCTCCTCGCGGCACCGGGCAAGGTGGCGATCCCGAAGATCCGACGCGAGACTGCGAAGCGGCGACGATGGGGGCGGCTCCGCGCCCCGCGCCCGGCACTCTGCGTCCCGGACGTCCGCGCACAACTCCACCAGCACCGGGTCGCATCCCACCGCCTCTAGTGCGCCCTGCCGCAGCGGCGAGACGTCGATCGACTCGGCCAGCTTCGCCAACGACTCCGGACCGCGCGCGGCCGCGACCATCGCCGACGTCCGGGTGAGGTGGCCAAGGACCAGGGCGCGAGGAGTTCCGACGAAATCCGCCCGCGCCTCGCGCGCCGCCGCATCCTCGCCCGGCGACGGCACCGGCGGCACGACCTCGCGCGGCGGGCCGAAATCGCCCCGCCCGCCAAGGGCATCGTGAAGCGACCGGACGCTCTCCTCCCTCGCCGAATCGACCTCCGCCCTGAACTGCCGCCGGGCCGCGTCGATTACGTCGCCGGCCGCCCCTACGCCCTCCGTACTCGAATGGACGGACCGGGACGCCAAGCCCAGGCGGTACCCGTCGCCAAGCGCATCCTTCACCTCACCGACGACCTGCTCACGGACCGCCTCGAGCTCCTCTCGGAACTCGGCCCTGCCCGCGGCGAGCTGCTCCTCGACGCCGCGGGCGACGGCGGCGGGATCGCCGACGCCCCTCAACCTGTCGAGGCCCTTGTCGAACCTGGCCACGGCCCTCTGGACCGCGCCGTCGAAGCACTCGACGACGTACTCGCAGACCACCCGATCGGGGTGGTCCGCCGCATGCGCGAGCCGGCTGGCCAGGCCCTCCTCTTCGCCGCCGCGCCGAGCGCGCCGGCCCCCAGCGCCGTCGGATTCGCCCGCCGCGGCGCTCTCCACGCCCGGCTGCGACTCCGCGCCGCCGCCCGGCGCCGGCCGATCGCCCGGGGCCGACCGGCTTGGCCCGGCAGCGGCGGAACGTGTCCCTCCAGAGTCGCCCGGACCGTCGGCCGCGACACGATCCGGCTCTCGATCCGCCGCAGACGAGTAGTGGGAACCGCCCGAGAAGAAAGCAGCACCGCGCAACGCCAGACAGCCGTCGCGCACCGCCCGGTCGGCGCCGGCGACGTCCGGCCCGTACGCCGCGCGCCGGCTCTCCTCCCACGCCCGGGACGACTTCTCGAGGTGGGAATCCCAGGTCGCCTCGTCAAACGCTTCCTGCCGAGGTGGAAGCGGCGGAAAGCGCGGCAGCTCGCAGGGTGACCCGTCCGCGTGGCGGTGAAGAACGTCTAGGGCCGCCGCCATCGGCTTCACCTGGACCAGCGCCATGTCGAACTCCGTGGCCCCCGCCTTCCGGCAGAGCGCCCCCACCTCGTCGGCGACGTCGGCCCCGAAGTCCCGGTCCGCGGCAATCGCGTGATCCGCCGCGCGGTACAGCGCCCGGACGCACGCCACCTGCTCGCCCCACGAGCCGTCCGACGCCACCTCCCGGACGTGCTCGAAGCCGCGCGTGAGCCCCAGCCGGTCCTGCCACCTCGCCGCCACGTACTCGTCCACCACGTCCTGCAGCGTCCGCGAGGCGCCGGGCGCCGGCACCTCGAAGGCAGCGGCCAGGGCCTTCGACCGGGGTCCCGGCTCCGCCCGCGCGGCGCGGGCCTCCGCCGAGCCCAGGAGCGCCTCGACACGCCTGTCGGCCCGGAGCTGGTGCTCCCGCTCACGAGCTGCGTCGGCCTCGGACAGCGCCACGGCGTCCTACCCTCCCCATACGAAGACGAGCGAGACGAACACGCCCACCACGGCCCCGGCGAACGCCCCCGCGAGGGACCACCACCAGAGGCCGCGGCCCACCGTCGACGCGTACTCGACCCACTTCGCGGCGGCCTTCTCGGCCGCGAGCACCTCCGCATGGGCGCCGCCCACCGTGTTCAGAAACTCGTCCGCAGCCCGGACGATGTCCTGGAGCCTCGTCCCGATCCGCCCGCCCGACCGCTCCGAGAGCTCCAGGCTCGCCTGCGCCGAGAGCGCCGTCTGGATGAGCACGTAGGCGACGGACTCCATCTGCTTGAGCCGGACCTCGACCGCGGCCCCCGACGCCCCCGCGGTCCGCTGGACCTGCTCGACGACGCCGCGGAGCTGCCCCGCGAGCGCCTCGGCAGCGACCGACACGCGGTCGCGGTCCCGCGCCGCCTCGATGTCGCGCGCCAACTGCCCGACGTCCACGCCGGCGTGCGCCAACTGGGCCACCACGAGATCGGCCACGGCCTTGTCGCCGACGCCGCGAATCGCAAGCAGCTCCGCGATGACCGCCGCCGCCCGGCCCGCGTCCGGGCTCGGCGCGGCGCTGCGACCACGCCGTTCGGCGAGCGCCGCGACGGCCGCCCCGACGCTCTCGGCACCCTCGGCGCCCTCCCGGGACTCGCCGGGCGGCGGCGACTCCGCCGCCGGCGACTCGCTGCCGCGCTCCTCCTCCTCGCGGCGGCGCTGTGCGACCGCCTCGGCCTCCGCCAGCGCGGTCGCCGCATCCACGTCCATCGCGGGCTCGCTCTCGACCAGACTCATGCCGCCTCCGAAGAAGAAGTAGAAGGAACCGAAGAAGAACGCCGTCGCGACGCGCGGCTGCGCCAGAGGCGGCGCGTCGCCGGGCTCCGCCGGGTATCACCCAGCGACCGCAGCAGATCCGCGACCGTCACCGGCTCGGACGGACTCACATACAGGCCCGGCACGCCGGCCACCCGCTTCCACGCGGGCCGGCCACCGGCAGCCTCCCCGGCCGCCGCCGTGGCCCGCCGCTCCTCCCAGACCGTGCGCGTCAGCCAGCCGCCGGTCCGCGGCTCGTAGCCGAGCACCGCGACCGCCTCCCGGACCGCCCGGCGGCCGTCCTCCCGCGCCTGGCGGACGACGAGCTGAAACGCGGCGGCCACGGAGTGGCAGACGGCGTCCCAGGGCAGCCCGTCGCCCGCCTGCAGCGCGCACGTCGCGAGCCGGTTCAGCGCCCCCTCGCACGTCGACGCGTGAATCGTGCTCAGCGACCCGCCGTGGCCGGTCACGAGCGCCTGAATCACGTCCGCGGCCTCGGCGCCCCGCACCTCCCCGAGCACGACGTGGTCCGGGCGGTGGCGCAGCGTGTGCCGGACGAGCTCGCGGATGGTGACGCCCCGCTCGCCCGTGACGACCGCCCGTCCTTCGAGCCGCAGGGCGTTCCCGTGCGTCAGCCGGATCTCGATGGTGTCCTCGATCACCACGATGCGGTCCTCTTCGGGAAGCAGGCCCACGCATGCGTTGAGGAGCGTGGTCTTCCCCGACCCGGTGCCGCCCGCGATGAGGACGTTCCCGTCCCGGCGGAGGGTGTCGCGGACGGCGGCGAGCACCGGGCGCGGAAGCGAGCCCATCCCAACGAGATCCGCCGCCGACAGCAGGCACTTGCTGAACCGCCGGATGCTGATGGCCAGCGCGGTCGACGCGGGAGGGGCCGCGATCGCGACCCGCGAGCCGTCGCGCAGCCGGAGGTCGGCGATCGGCTGCCGCCGCAGGTCGAGCCCGCAGCCGCGCGTCATCAGCGCCGTCGCCGCCTCGAGGTCCCGCCCGGTGAGCCGCCCCTCGCCGACCGGGACCCGCTCGAGCCGCCCGTCCCGCTCGACGAACAGGCGCCCAGGCCCGTTGACCATGATCTCGGAGACCGAATCGTCGCCGACGAACTGCCGAAGGTCCGGCAGGTGCTCGCCCACCTCCAACAGGCTGGCCTGCGTCTCGACCATCACAAGTGCCCCTGCTCCTTGGCCCGCCACCACGGAATGCGCGTGCCGAGCTTCTTCACCAGAAAGTCGGGGAACAGGTAGCAGCGCACGGCGTCGGCCACCTCCCGGCCGTTGAACGCCTGCACGATCGCCTGGAAGTTCCCCATCACCACGAAGTCGCGCGGCGTGAACAGCGCCTCGCGCCGCTCCTGATAGCTCTTCGAGAGGCCCGCCGACGAGCCGCCGCCGCCCGCCCGGCCCGAGAGGAAGCTGACCCCCGCGCGCGCCGTGTTCTCGCTCACGCTGTAGGAGGCGACCATCCGCGAGACCTGACCGCACAGGTCCGACGCCGTCTTCGCCGACCCGTCGTCGGCCAGCGGCAAGAACACCCGCGTCCTGAGCGTCTGGATCAGCGTCCGCCAGCCCTCGCCGGCCCCCAGCGCCGAGCGCAGCGACGAGAGCGACTGCGTGGCCAGGAGCGGAATGCACTTGCTCTGCCGCGTCAGCGCGAAGGCGTCCGCATCACCCCCCGAGTCGCCCTCGGCGCCGGTCACGAAGCGCTGGTACTCGTCGACCACGAACAGCACCGGGCGCCAGTACTTGCCCTCGTTCCACGCCTCCTTCATGCGGGACGGGCGCAGCAGGAGCGTCGAGAGCCACGCCTGCTTGAGCATCACGCCCAGGATGCGGGAGAGGTTCGGCGACGAGCCGGCCGGCATGTTGAGGGCCAGGACCTTCCCCGACTCCATCAGGTCGTAGAGGGGCGGCAGGGCCGGCGGCCCCCCGATGGCGACCCCGGTCTCGTCGTGCGGGCACGGCGGCGCGAACTTCCGCCCGACCTCGGGCAGATCGAACACCGCGAGAAAGACGGCCAGACCCGTGACGATGTTGGTCCTCGTCTGCTCGGGGATCCCCATCCAGTCCTGGCGGTACCACCGCACGAGGCTGTCGCGAGTCGCGTACTGATCCACCTTGAGGTGCTTCTGCGCCTCCCGGTCCAGCCCCCACGGAGCGCCCCGGTAGCTCTCCTCCATCCGAAAAGGCACGCCCGCCTCGCGAAGCGCCGCGGCCACCGGCTCGATGTCCTCCCGCGCGTCCTGGCGCGTGCACATCCGGCCCTTGCCGACGTCGCGCCACGTCCACAGCTCGAGCTTCCCGGCATGCTCGCGGTACTCCCGCCAGCCGACCACGACCTCCCACACGTCCGGACAGTTCCACCGCGCGTCGAGCGTCGCCTTGAGCGCGTCGACGTCCTCGCCGAGCGTCTTCTGGTCGAGGGAGTACCGGTAGATGTCCCGGAGCGTGACCCAGGGCGGGTCCTGCAGCCGTTTGAGCTCGATGACCCAACGCGCCAGGTTCGAGTAGCTCTGCTGCCAGAAGGGCTCTTTCGACCGCCCGTAGAGCTGGTTCAGCAGCGACGCGATCGTGTGCGCCAGATCCGACGAGGGCAGCCACGGCGCATCGAGCGGATTCCACGCGAGCCCGTCCCGCTCCAGGTTCAGCTCGAGGTAGTCGTCGCCGCGGCCGCAGTCCTCGAGGACCTCCTTCGCCTCGTGGCAGAAGTCGCCCTTCACCTCCAGAATGAGCCCCGCCGCGCGGCGCTCCTCGTCGTGCGCGCGCCAACTCAACAGCTGCCGCGTGAACGGCTTCATGCACGACGTCGTCTTGCCCGTGCCCACCGCCCCGAGAATGAGGGTGCCCGTATAGAGGGCCTTGTCCCGGAGCACGAGCCACTTGGGCTCGCGGACCTCCCGCACCTGGTTGGGGTGGTGGACCTCGCCGATCACGATCCCCGGCTCCTCGTCGTCGGGAGAAAGCGGCCACGGGGGAAGCCGCGTCAGACCGGCGCCCCGCGGGCCGACCCGCTCGAACCAGACCCGCCACACCGACTGCGCGACGAACCCGATCACCAGCACGATCATTCCGGGGGAAACCGCCGACCACGCCACGACCGGCCAGTACCACCGCGGAGACTGCTCAGCGATGAACAGCAGGAAGCGGTCGTCGAGCGGCAGCGGGTGGAACCACACCCACCACATCGTCACCGAGCCCGCCGCGAGCAGCCTGGCTACCACGGCTCCGGCATCCCCTCCGCCTCCCACACCTCGGTGTCGGCGGCGCCGGCCGCAAGACCCGCGCGGCGCTCCTCGATGCGCTCGGCCAGCGCCCCGAGACGCCCGGCGACCTGCTCCGCGCCGCCGAGGGCGGCCACCACGGGCGGGTGGCCGCCCTCGAGGCGCCGCGCCTCCTGCCGGCTGAACCAGATGTCGCGGACCGCCTCGACGGCCGCGCCCTCGGCCTTCCACGCCGCCAGCAGCCGATCGACGGCCGGGTCCCCGGCACGCGCCCCGGACCGGACCAGCCGGACGGAGACCGAAACCCCGGCCGCCCCCAGGGCCGTGACCAGCGGCGCATAGTGCCGCCACCACGTCCGCAGGGAGGCCGCGTCGTCCGCCAGGTCGCCGTCGACGTGCGGCCGGACGAGGACCAGCCGGTCGGCGGCGTAGGCCATCAGCGGCCGGTCCGGGAAGTAGACGTCCTGGCTGCTCGACGCGCCGTAGGACCGCAGGGGAAGGGCCGAGCGCGCCGCGCCGAGAGACTCCGCGAGGGCGACCTGCGCGTCGATCGAGAAGACCCACGGCCAGGACGGGGACGCGAGCGCCGCCCACACCTTGAGCACGCGCTCGACGATGCGCGGCCACTCCGACGGGTCGAGCGGACGCCGGTAGCGGCTGTTCTCGGCGCCCACGGCCCGGTAGAGGCCCTTGCCGCTGCAGTGGTAGACCGCGGCGGACCGCAGACGGTGATTCACCAGCCCCTTGTCGCGGCCGAACGCCCGGCGCCAGGCCCCGGACACCTCGACGTCCAGGAAGCGCTGCGTGCGTGCCCGGCGCTCGTCTTCGTCCCCGATCCAGCGCGCCGCGAACTCGCGCACGAACACGCCGCCAGCGAGCACCACCAGCGCCACGAACCGCGCGGCGCGCGGCGCGAAGCCCGCCTCGATCAACGCCTTCTCCGCCCGCTCCAGCTCCACCGGCTACCTCTCCTCCTGCGTTGCCGTCCTGACCACCGTGTCCTCGAGGAACGTGATCACCAGGCCGATGGGGTTCGCGAAGACCAAGTCCTCGGTGACCTCGGCGAAAGCGAACTGGAGGTTGACCGACCAGGGCTCGGTCTCCACCGCGCGGCCCGCCGCCATCCGCACCCGGTCGAACGCGATCTCCGCGTCGTGGGGCGGCGAGGGGTTCGGGAGCACGCGGATGCGCACGTTCTCGAGCACGATGTCCCCGTCGCCCCCGGCGCCCGCGATGAACTCGGCAACCTCCGCCCCGTACTCCTCGGAGAGCTGCGCGCCAATCTCGTCGCTCGTGAACCAGAAGCTGTCCTCCCAGCGCGCCTCGACGACGGCCCGCTGGCGGCTGTACTGCCCGACCACGAACTGGTGCAGGAAGTACGAGACCTCCGCGCCCGCGGGCTCGATCGCCTCCGGGACGTAGTCGACGACCTGGGCCCTCCCGACCTCGTTCACCCGCACGACCACGGGCGGCGGGAACGGGCGCCGGGATACGCCCCAGAGCGCCGCGAGCGCCAGCATCAGGCACAGCCCCATCACCAGCACGACGGCCCGATAGTGCCGCGCCCGGGTGACGTGCTCCGCCCAGACCTCGATCAGCTCCTCGCTCTCGATCTCCACGCCCCTCGGCCCTCCCGCCTACTTCTCGCCGCCGTCTCCCCGCGACATCCGGCCCGCCGCCTGCGCCCCGCGGGCCAGCGCGCCCGCCGTGCCCTTCATGCCGGCCGAGGCCGCGCCCCTCGCCGCCATCGAGAGCCCCGCCGAAGCAAGGCCCCCGCCGACCGCCGCCGCGCCCTTCGCCACCGTGGCCGCCGCGCCCGCCGCGACCGCCGTCAACCCGGAGCTGAGGTTCTGCGAGCCGCCGATCATCACCTGCGTGACCTCGCCGACCTTGAAGCTGATGAGAAGCGCGGCGAGGATCACCGGCACCCACGTGCCGGTCCGCTTGATCACCTCGACGAACGACTGCGTGAACGCCTCCTCGCCGCCCTCGACGCCCACCGTCGCGAGGCTCTCGACGAACTCGTTGATGCCCTCCAGGGGATAGGCGGCGAGCTCGGCGATCATTCGCAGGATGAGCGCCGCCACGACCACCTGGAAGCTGTACTGGACGAGGCCCTTGACCCACGACCAGAACAGGAACGAGAGCTGCTCGACGAGCAGGAAGGGCACGAAGACCGGCCCGAGCAGCGTGAGGATCCCGATCGCGACGTTGGCCCAGACCACCTGCGTGTAGACCAGGAGCGTCGCGATAAGCAGTATCAGCACGCTGACAATCACCACCCCCGCCGCCTGGCTGATCGCGAACACCGCGGCGGCGAGCCTGCCGACGGCCAGCATCCCGCCCGGCATCGCCGTGAACGCGATCCCGAGCTGCCGGTAGACGTTGGCGAGGGTCGAGTAGACCAGGTCGTGCATGCGGGCGAACGCCCCGCCGGCGCCGTTCATCGCCGCCGCCAGCGCCTGCCCCTGCCCGACCACCAGCTCGATGAACGTCTGGTTGCCGAACAGCGCATAGGGCGTGTAGAAGCCCTCGAGCACCATCAGCGGAAACGCGATCCAGAGCAGGAACGTCACCAGGCCCCACATGTCGAGGCGGCTGCCCATGGCCACCTTGAGCCCCTGGACGACGACCATGATCAGCGCGATCGCACCCCACAACCGCAGCCCCAGGTTGTAGAAGTACTCGCGGATCGTCACGCCCCCGTAGGCGGCGGGAAGCGGGTCGTCCACCAGGGACTCGACCGCCGCCTGCACGTAGTCGAACGACCACCTCGTCGCCGAGCCGTCGGGGTCGACGGGGGGTTGCGCGCGGACGGCCGGCGCGAGCACGCCGGCGCCCACCGCCGCCACGAGGGCGGCGAGCGCCACCCGGCGCCCGCGGAACCTGCCCCTCATCAATCCACCCACGCCCCCATGAAGCCACCCGAGCCGAGCGCGGACATCGGGTCGTTGCCGATGTCGTCCTCGATGGCGCCGAACTGCATCCCCGACAGCTCCGCCAGACGGTCCAACGTCCGCTGCGTATCGGCTGCGCTCTCGTACGCGTCGAGACGCGCGCCCCGCGCCTCCCCCCGGAGCTGCGCGGCGCGCAGCGCAAGCGCGCCCGCCGACTGCCCCGCGCGAAGCGCCGCGAGCTCGGTGGCGACGCCGTCCGCCTCCGCCTGGCTCAACGCCGGGGCCGAATCCGACGGCCCGCCCATCAGCCGCCGCGTCGAGTCCAGGACGTGCTGCCCGTCGTCGAGCATGCCGCGGCCCGCGTACTCGCCGGCGACGTGATCACCGAGAACCGCGGCCGCCGCGAAGCGCGTCTCCACGGTGCCCGCCTGGCGCAGGTCGAGCACGCGGCGCCGAAGCTGCTCGATCCCCCGCACCTCGTCCCGCAGCTCCGCCGGCAGGCCCGCGTCGTCGACGAGCGCCTGCCAGACCGACGCCTTGCCCGCGGTCCATCCCAGCGGCCGCGAGTCGAGAAACTCAAGGAAACCCCCGACCGACCCGAAGTCGTAGCTCCCGATCCCGCGCGCCGCCTGGTAGTTGGTAACGGCGTCATCGACGAGCGCCCTCGACTCCGAAACCGGTTCCCAGAGCGGCCCGAGGTCGGTCAGGTCCGAGAAGATCCCCCGCCAGTCCGCCAGCGAGCGCGCCGACGACGCCAACCCGCCGGGGTCGAGGAGCCCGCGCATCTCGGCGTGCGCCTGCACGACGTACGCCTCCGCCGTCGACACCATGGACCTGATCTGCGAGAGCATCGCCGTGACCTGCACCAGCATCCCGGCCCAGCCGGCATCGACGCCCGCCGGCCGGCCCAGCAGGAACAGCACGGCAACCGCCGCCGCCACCAACTGCCTCATCCTCACGACCCACCCCCTCGCCCCACGAAGAGCCCCCGCCCGAACGGCGCGGCGTCGGCATTGCGCGCGTGCAGCTCCGGCGTCAGCACGTAGGCGCGGCCCGCCGGCGTGTCGAGCGACACATCCAGCGACGCCAGCGCCTGGAGCTGATCGAGACGCAACTGCTCCTGGCGGCCCGCCTCGACCAGCGCGCGCTCCTGGGCACGCCGCACGCGGTCGGCCTCCTCCGCGTCGAGCTTCAGCAGGAGCGCGTCGATGTTGGCCTGCGCCTGCCCGGCCGCGATCAGGAGCGAGCGGTGCTGCGCGCGCGACGCGCATACGCCCTGGCCCGCGCCCCCGTCTCCCCGCGCCGGACAGTCCGCCGTGCTGAGCGCCTCGACCGACTCCGCGAGCTTCTGCCGGAGCCCCTCACGCTCGTCGGCCGTCCACGTGCGCGACGCCGGGCACACGACCACGCCCCGGCTGTCCGCATCGGCCTGCGTCCGCCCGCACCCGAGGTAGAGCGCAATGGCCACCAGCGCCTCCTCGGCCAGTTGATCGCGGTGGTCCGCCTCGGCGAGCTCGAGCTCGAAGTCGGCCGCGCGGATCGCGTGCCGCTCCTCGAGCGCCTCGGCCGCGACGTAGTCCATTCCGGGAAGATCCGCGTAGACCGTGCCCGCGGCCGGCAACGCCTCGGGCACACACGGCGCCGCGCCCAGCTCGCCGGACGGCAGCGACACGCAGTGGGCAAGCTCCAGCGACCGCGGATCCGTCCCGCCGAAGCCGCTCAGGTCGATCGACGCGCCCTGCCCGAGCGCGCGCCGCATCTGCCCCGCGAAGTCGTCGATCGGATCGACCAGTCCGCGGTACGAGCTCAGCGCCTCGTCCCTGAGCCGCATCATCGTGTCGCGCATGGCCATCAGGTTGCTGACCACCGAGGCCATCTGCCCGACCACGATCCAGCTCGCCGGGTCCAACCCGAAGAACGCCCGCGACGGGCGCGCCGCCGCCCCCACAAGCAGCACCACCATCACCACGACGACGTACGCACGCGCCGATCGACTCATCGCGCCCTCCTCTTCCTCGTTGACTCAGCCCCGCGGCACGAGCAGGTCCTGCGTCAGGTAGATGCGGACGGGATGCCCCGCCCGCACGCGGACCTCCGGCAGCCGGTTCATGAACCTGTCCAGAGACCTGATGGCGGCAACACTGAACTGCTGCCGGGCCGGATCGAAGTACCCCTCGGAACCGCCGCCGGCGGAGAGCCCCGCGAGAAGGCCCACCGCCCCCACCGCGCCGATCGTGCTCAGGTAGTGCCGGTTGACCTCGTCGGTCAGCCCGGTCTCGCCGAGCGCCGACAGCCCCTCGAACCCCATGCGCACCGACCGCCCATCGGGGAACCGCAACCGGTTGAACGTCACCGCGAGGCGGGTCTGGAAGCCGCTCTCCACCGACTGCGCCTGCCCGAGCGCCAACGTCCCTCGGGGAATCACCACCCGCGTCCGATCAGGCGTCCGCACCGCGACGGTCAGCCGCGCGCGCGCCGGCCCCGTGAAGTCGCCCGCGAGCTGGGTCTCCAGAACCGCCTGCATCATGCGGCCCTCGTAGACGAGGTCGAGCCCCTCGGGAACGTCCGGCCAACGGACCACCGCCGCCGAGCCCCGGCCGCTCGAGTCCGAGACGCCGAGGTCCGGTCCCGGCACGTAGAACTCCGTCAACGAGACCGTCTCCGCCGCGCCGCCGGCCGGGCCCAGCGCCTCCCTGGCCGGCCCCGGCGCGCCCCCGGGAGCTGCCGGCTCCACCACGCCCGGCGCGGCCGGCCGCTCCGCCGGCGCCCGCACCCGCGCCCCCGGCCCGGCGGCTTCCGACCGCAGAAGTGCCCGGAGCTGCTCGTCCAACGCGGGATCGCCGGTAAGGGCCGCCGGCCCCGGGTCCCGCGGCTGCACGGGCGGCGGCGGACCCGAGTCCCCGACCACCGCCGGCGCGCGCAACGAGGCCGTGAAGCGCTGCAGCTCCTCCAGGCGCATCACCTCGCGAAGCTCGCGCTCCTCCACCGTTTCGAGCGTGTCCTGGATGTCGCCAGCCACGGTGCCCGGCGGCAACCCCGCGGCGTCGGCCCGCTCCCGGATGCGCTCGGTCTCGAGAAGCGCCGACCGCGCCGCCTCGAGCTCGCGCCGCGCATCGCGCATGCTCTCCTCGCGGGCGCGCTCCTCCTCCTGCTCGCGGGCCGCCGCCTCCGCCTGGCGCTGCTCCTCCAGCCGCGCCAGGTCCTCGCGGAGCCGCTCCCCCTCGCGGAGGACCGGCGCGACCACGCCGCGGACGTCGGCGACGACCGCCTCGATCGCCGCTTCTCCGCTCGCGCCCGCCGACTCGTCGGGCGGGACCCCGGACCCGGTGAACAGCATCACGAGAATCAGCACCGCCGCGATCCCCAGCGCCACGTAGACCGGCAGGTTCTTCGGGACGACCCCCGCCGGAACCTTCAGATCCCAGCTTCCTGCCACGGCTCAGCCTCCCCCCGCATCCGCCAGGGCGCCCCGGCGCCGAGGTCGCCGACCCCGAGAATCCCCGCCGGCACCACACCGTCGACGCGAATCACCAGGCCCACGCCGAGCACCTCGTGCGGGAGCACCCGCGCGGTGCCGTCCGGCAGCAGTCCCGCCACGACGATCTCGTCCTCGATGACCCGGCGGAACCGGATGAACGTCGACTGCGTGTCGTGCCACATCCCCTCGACCCAGTAGGGCTCCGCCGTGACGTCCACCTCCGGGTTGAACTCGAAGACGAAGTGCAGGCGGCGCGGATAGTCCGCGATGAACGCCTCGACCGCGTCGCCCGCGGCCGATACCGCATCGTCCACGCGCGCGCGCGCCTCGCCCTGCGCAGCCCGGAGCGCCTCGAGCGCGCGCCGCTCCTCCTCGCGGATCGCCTCGACGTCCACCGCCGAGAGGAACACCGCCGGCTCCACCCCGGTCCCCGCGGCGATGTCCTCTTCCGCGACGCCCGCCGCCGCGTCCCCGGCCGAACCGGCCGAACCGCCGGCCGCCAGATGCACCACCGTATGCACCGGCAGCACGTCGCTCTCCCGCAGTCCCACCGACACCACCGACCCGTCGGCCAGGACGAGCGCCAGGTTGGTCGCGGCGCCGCGGGCCAGCGGCCGGACCATCGTCAGGTGCCCCCCGCCCGTGACCACCCACCGATCCGGGTCGCCCAGGCGCCGCTCGACCACGTTCCAGTGGGGCGGGAGCACCACGGTCGTCTCGAACCCGACCCGAGTGACCACCTCCGCCTGCGCCACCCCGGCCCGGACGCCGGCCCGCAGCGACCCCTGCGGCACCTGCCCCGCGGCCGACGACGCGATCAAGAAAAGGAGCAATGCGAACCCGAGCCGCTTGGCCACCACGTCACCTCCCCGCGGCCAACGCCACGACCACCGCCGCGCCGATCGCCGACCACACCCCGTACATGCGCGGCGGCGTCGCGAACGTCCGCTCGAACAGCCCCGGGCGCCGCTGCGGCATCGCCCCGCCCTCGGCCGCCAGCCCGAACCACGCCTCGCGGCCGCCCAGCCGTAGCGTGCCGTGGCGGATCACCTGCTCGACCACGAGCAGCCCCTCCGGCTCAACGTCGGTATGCACGACCTCGAGGGCGTCGCCGCGCCACACGAAGACGGCCGGGATCTCCTGCCCCTCCGTGCGCAAGTACGTGAACTCGCCGTCCGTCCAGAGGTCGCGCAAGAGGAACGGCACGCCGTACGCCTCGTCGGTGACCTGGTAGGGCAGTCGCACGCGCCCGACGAAATCGCGCACGAAGTCCTCCTGGCGCCTCTGGGCGTCCGCCCACAACCGATCGACCTCGGCGCGCGCCTGCGCGAGAACCCGCTCGCGCTCGGCGCGGTAGCCCTCCAGCCGCTCCCGGAAGCCCGCGACGGCGGACGCCGGCCGATACCGCACGTCCACCGCGGACGCGGCCAGCGCCGTCAACTCCGGCTCGGTCTCGGGAGCCTCCACCGTCACGACGTAGTCCGTCACCGCATCGGCATCCTCCACCACCGTGAACGTGAAGACCGCGCCGGACGCGCACGACACCGTCACGTTCGAGACGAGCCCGGCGACGTACGGCTTGACGCTGAGCTCTCGGCCGCGGGCCGTCAGGTCCCAGTTCTCGGCGTCGCCCGCCACCGTGTGGACAATCTCCTCGCCCGCCGGCAGGCGCACCGTCGTGACCGTGCGCACGCGCGTGAACACCACGATCGGCTGCGACGGCGACGCGGCCACCGACCGGATCGGCGCCCGCTCCCCCTCCTGGCCCCACACCGGAACGGCAAGGCCCGACAGCAACACGCAGAGCATCAGAACCCTCACGGCCACACCTCCCGTCAAACCGATTCACGACACGCTCTCGCTGCGGCCCAGCGCGTCGCCGACGTCCCCGTCCACCCCCGACGCCAGCCGCATGAGCGCGCCGGGAAGCCCCCACCTCTCGACGGCCGCCTCGCGGCGGACCGCATCGCTCGCGTCCGACGTGTAGAGCCAGTAGCTTTCCGGATCGACGCTGAGGGTCACGACCGCCGAGTGGCCCGAGCGGTGCACGTAGAGCTCCCGCTTCTGCTCCAGCTCGCGCACCGTGTCGGCCTCCGACGGCGTGAGGCCCAACGCTTGCGCCGCCTCTTCGGGAAACACCGGATTGCCGAGAAGCAGGCGCGTCGGCATCGACTCGAGCAGCTCGGGAACCGTCCCCAGCACATCGCTGGCCGACTGCGTCGCGACGATGAGGACGCCGTTCATCTTTCGCCACGTCTTGGCGGCCTCGACGAGCTTCTCCGTGACCGCGCGGTCCTTCAGGTAGCGCCACGCCTCGTCCACGACGAGAATCTTCAATCGGCCCCGCTGCGACTCGTCGTCCATCACCAGGCGCATCCGCTCGAGGAAGAACCAGAGCGCCGCCTCGCACCAGTCGGGATACTCGGACGCCCCCGCCAGGTCGACGACCTGCCACCGGGCGAACGCCTCGAGCTCGCCCGGAGGCCCGTCGAACCAGGGCGCCCACACCCCGTCGTCGACCCACCGGGACATCGCGGGCCACATGTCCTTCGGCAGCAGGTGCGCGAGCGCGCTGAGCGTCCGGTTCGCCGGGGCGCGCCGGAACACCTCGTCGACGCGCCGGTCCAGATCCGAGAGGTCGTCGGCCCGGCACTGGTAGCTGCCGATCGCGAGCAGGCGCTGGATCCACGCCACCAGGAACTGCCGGGTGCGGACCGAGGGCGGCAGGCCGAACGGCTGCAGGCCCATCGTGGCCGCCGACGCCGGGTCGAGCTCGTTGCCCTCGACCAACGCGAGATACCTCCCGCCCACGAACCTCGTGAGGTAGCGGTAGCTCCGCCCGAGATCCAGCACGAGGACCTGCGGGTCGTACTTCAGCGCTTGAACCAATAGGAAATTGATCAGGAACGACTTGCCGCTGCCCGTCGCGCCCAGCACCAGCGTGTGGCCGACGTCCGAGCCGCCGAACAGGTCGTACCCGTAGGGCGTGCCCCACGAGGTCTCGAACGTCGTCAGCGGCTCCGCGTCGAGGTGCTTGCACCTGTCGTGGCCGCGGGGCGGCCCGACGATCGGCGCGAGCGCGGACGCCAGCTTCGAGTTGACGAAGAACCGGCGCGGGGGATTCACGCCGGTCTGCCCGGGCAGCCGCCCGAACCACACCGGCGGCAGCCCGTGGGTCTCCTCGACGATCTTCCCGTCGATCCCGCCGACGACCCGCTGCAGCGTCGTCCCCACGTCGGCGAACTCCCGCTCGTGGGCGCAGCGGACCGCGACCGACAGGTGGATCTCGCCGAAGCAGACCTCGCCCGACTGGAGATCGACGAGCGCCTGCCCGATGGACGCGACCTCGCTCGCCGCCCCGAAGTCCTCGAGGCTCGCCGCCTCGCCGCCCTCGCCCATCGCGCCCACCAGCGAGTGCCGGGCCTGGTGGTAGTGATGCTGCGCGCTCGCGATCACGCGCCGGGCGCCCTCCCTCTCCCGGCCGCGCCACCCCAGCACGACCGAGAAGTCCGCGCCCATGCCGTACAAGCCGTCCAGGCAGTTGCCCACGACCTGCCCCGGCACCGACGCGAGCGACCAGACCCGCGCGAGCCGGTCATCCACCGTCACCCCGGCCCGGGTGATCGTCAGGTCCCGGGACGCGAGGCGCCAGTTGAGTCCATAGCGCGTCTCGAGGCCGTCCACCCACTCCCCCTGGCCGCCGTTGCAGAGCCGATGCAGCACCCGCACGGCCTCGGCCTTTCCGATCGGCGTGACGCGGGTCCCCGTCGACAGCCGCGCCTCGTAGCCCGCAAGCTGGTTCCGCACGTCCCGGGCGACGTCATCAAGAACCGAGCCGATCACCGTCGTGACGTGCGGCGTCCGGCGCGAGCGCCACCAGCTCCGCGCATGGCGGACGAGCCACTTCACGCCGGTCTCGCCGCCCCCGACGCGGCGGGCGAGGCCCCGGTCGAACTCCCACACCAGATAGACCGCGTACTCGCGGACCCGCTCCGCCACGTGGGCCCGGCGCTTGTTCGCAGCCATCCGCCCGACGCCGTCCACCGGCCCCACGCCGCCGAGCGGCGCCCGCCACCGTTCCACCACCCACCAGAGCCGAACGTCCGGCCCTAGCGCCTGGAGGACCCGCGACCAGACGGTCATGAGCCGGTCGACGTCCGCCCCCGACAACCCGTCCGCCGGCAACGGGACGAGACGGGAGAAGCCCAGCAGCCGCCCCGCCCTCGTGATGCACAGGCGCTCGTCGATGAAGCCCCACCACGGGAACTGGTTAGACAGCGAGCGGCCGGCCCTGGAAACGCGCGGCATCACTCCTCCGCCGCCTCCCCGGCCCGGTTCCCGCCCCCGTCCGTCACGACGAGGTACCAGGCCCGCGCGCCGTAGTCCGCCGCGTCGTACCACCCGCCGGGATTGCGCATCGTCTCGCGCAACACCTCCGAGAAGCGGTCGTCGTAGGCGGTCGTGACGCGCGCGAGCAGCCAGAACAGCCCGAACCCCACGACCGCCAGGAGCAGCGCGCTCATCGCCACGAACAGCACCAGGGCGAACATCAGGCTGAGAAAGAACAGCGTCCGCTCGACGCCGAGAATCTTCAGCGGATCGTTGAGCGCGCCGTACTCGTTGCACACGCCGTCCCCGCGAACAATGCGCACGCCAGCCTCCTTTCGACCGCGATCAGCACGTGATCGCGATCCCGCCGAAGAAGAAGACGAGAAACTGGGGAGCGAGCAGGACCATCCCGACGCCGAACACCAGCCCGGCGAGGGCGCTCTTCGAGCCGCCCTCGCCCCACGCATACGTCAGCCCCCCGTAGATGACCGCGACCACCGCGAGCCCGCGGCCCACGATGCCGGTGAACAACGTGCAGAGCTGGCTCGCCGCCATCGACCACGGATCCGCCGCGGCCGCGTGCAGGGCCTGGTCCGCGAGCCCGAGCAACACCAACACCAACGCCGCCTTCAGCGCGACCACCGCACAGCTCGACAACCGCGCTCGCTTCCTCGCCCCCCGCATCGCTTCCTCCCTCCACCAATCAGCGCAAGTACTCACCGCTCTCCTCGCGATCCAGCGCCTGCCGGAGCTCCGGATCCCCGCCCTGTCCCCGCCGCATCGCCCGCTCGAGGAGGCCCACCCTCTGACCGACCTCGCCCAGCACCAGAACGCGCGCCAACTGATAGGTGCCCGCCACGACCGAGAGGACCCACGCCGCGGCCATCACAACGAGACGAGGCGCGTGATCGGCCCACAGCACAATCCAGAACTCCCCGAGGTAGTCGAACCGCGACGCCAGCGCGACCCCGGTGAGCGTCACGATCACCAGCGTCATCCCCACGCAGAAGCGCCCGGGGTCCATACGCTCATCTCAAGATGTCGAACAACCGCTCCTCGAGCTCGGTGCCCGGCCGCCACGCGCGCCGCACCCTGCCGCCCGGGTCGCCCGACAGAATCGATCTCGCCAACCGCGCGAGCCTCCCGCCGCGCGACGCCAGGACCATCCCCATCCGCATCTTCCGTTCGACCTGCCGCCTCGAATAGCTGCCCGTCACGAGCTCGAGCGCGAGCGTCGACTCCCTGCCGCCGGCGTCGGTCACCTCCACCAGCGCGTCCGGGAAGTGGCACGTCCCGCCCTCGTCGACAGGCACCCCGACGGCCACGGCGCTCCGCCGCCGCGCGACCGCCGGATCGATCCCCTTCCTCTCTGCCGCCGAGACCGAACGCGCGACCTCGCCCTTGAGCTCCGCCTCCAGGCGGACCGACCGAACCGTCCCGCCCAGCGCCTTCACCCGGTCGACGGTCTCCAGCACCAGCTCCGAAACGCCGGCGTCGTGCTCGATCTCCCGCGGCTTGACGAAGCCCTGCCAGACGCGCCGATCCGAACCGCGCGCGCGGCGCCGGCCGCGGACCCGTTCGGCGCCGGCCGCGGTGAGCGACAGCACCTTGAACCCCCGGCCGTGCGACCCTGCGCGCGCGCGCCGCGGCTGTACCGCGCGGACCTCGATCAAGCCCTCCGACAGCAACTGCCGGACGCCCCGGCCCGCCGTGAAGCCGTGCCCGTCGAAGCACTCCTCCTGGACGTTCCGGTACGACACGACCCGCAGGTCGCCGAGCAGCTCCAGCGCGTCCCACAGCCGCTCGGCCTGCGACCTCCGCGCCGACCGGTCCCGCACCCGGTCCCGCCGGCCCGAGTGCGCCCGCGCCCGCTGGCCGCGGAGCTCGCCGACGTCCAGAAACCGCCCGACCCAACGCGCCGAGCCGTCCCGGTCGGCGGGCGCCCGCGCGAGCTCGACCACCCGGCGGCCGTCCCGGTCCTCGGACCGCGCCAACGCCTGAACTCGCTCCATCACCGCGAACGCTCCTGAAATCGGCCCGGCTCCGGCCACACGCACCAGAAGCCCCGGCCCGACAGCCACGCCGCCCGGACCTTCTCCACCTCGCCGACCCCGCCGCGAACCGCGCGATCGAGCCGATCGCAGGCCGCGGCAGGTAAGAGGCGGCCCAGCGCGTCGCCGAGAATCTCCGTGCCGTCCGGCATCCTTCCTCCCACCGCGTCCCCCGCGCGAACCACCGGAGCCGGCTCCCGCGGAGGCGCCGCCCGCTCGCGCTCCGAACCATCGGCCCGGGTCTGGCCGGCCGCGCCAGGGGCGCGTTGTCCTCCCGCCTTGGGGTCATCACCGGACACGTTCAGCTCCTCCAACCCGGCCTCGAAGCCGCCGCCCGGAGCCGGCACCAGCAGCGGGCCCGCCTCAGCCAGACCCTCCCGGAAGAAGCGCCCGACGAGGGACGACGGATCGACCTCCCCGGCTCCGCGCCAGCGCGCCTGCAGGACCACCCACTCGCGCCGCACCCGCCGGTACTCCGCGGGAAACCATCGGCCCCACAGCGCGTAGAAGCCCTCGAGCGCGCGGAGCACGTCCGCCGACCGCGCCCGGGGAACGACCCGGGCGCCCAGCGCCGGGTCGAGCCGCCGCTCGATCGCCAGCCGCAACCACCCGCCGAGGCCCCGCTTCTCGAAGTCGGCACGAACAGCCTCCGTTTCAGCCTCGGCGCCCTCCGCCGCCTTCAGCAGCGTCTCGAGCGAAACCACGCCGGCTACTCCAGCGCCGCCGGCCACGTCGGGCGCCCCCGGACGCCGTCGACGAGCCAGCCCGCCAGATTTCCGGCCTCGATCAACACCGAGCGCCAACCCTCCGCCTCGAGGACCCGCGCCGCGCCCGCCGCGAACTCCGGCGAGAACGACCCGGCCGCGTACGGCAGCCCGAGGCGCTCGGCGACCCGCTTCGCGGCCACTGCCGCCACCAGGTCCGCCCGCGCGTGCCACCCGCCTTCGGACCGCTCGGGATGCGACACGGGGCCGCCGACGCCGGATGCTCGCAGCAGCGCCACCGGGTCCCACCGAGCGGCCGCCGCTTCGAGCGTGCGGTCGCCGGACACCTCCGCCACGCGGAACAGCGCCTCGAGCGAGCGCCGCACCCCGGGCAGGCCGGCTTCCACCACGAGCGTGCGCGTGCAGGGCTCGTACAGGAGGCGGTCTCCCGACCCGGGAGCCAGCGCCACCGAGCACCGGCGAGCCAGGGCCACCGCAACCGCCCGGTACGCCTCGCCGAGGAAGCCGCCCGGTTCCCCGCCGCGCCGCATCGCGCGCAGCACGAAACGCTCGAACGCCGAAAGCTGCACCACCTGGCCCACCAGCCGCGAGGCGGCCAACGCCGACACGACGGCACCAAGCAGGCTCGACGCCCAGCGGAGGCTCTCTGCCGAACCGCGCTCCGGATGGGACACGACGCAGGTGAGCCCGCGGCCCGCCACCGAGGGCGAGACGTCGACCGAGCCGCCGACGGCCAGTTGCACGCCGGCGGCCCGCGCCACCGACCGGACGACCCGCTCGACAGCCCCGGCGCCCGACACCAACGCCCTGGGCGGCAGCGAGGCGAGACCGACCGAGCTGACGTGCCACACGCGCCGCCTCTCGGGCTCGTCCACCGCGCCGCCCAGGGCCCCGACGATCGAATGCCGCGGCAGCTCGACGGCGGGAACAGGCGTGTCCGCCCGCTCCACGAACTGCGGCGCCGCCCAACCCCGCTCGGCCATCGCCTGGCGGAGAACGAGGTCCTGGTCGCACGAGAACGCCGCCGGCCGCGGCCGGTCGACGAGTGCCGTCACCCCCCTCCCGTCCGCGTCCTGCTGGAACCACGCCGCTTCGCGCACGATCTCGTCCGCGAAACGCTTGCCGACGGCGTCCTCGAACCCGCGCACCCGAGGCTCCGGCGGCGCCGAACCGCTCCGCGCCCGCGACTCCGCCGCGCAAAGCGTCACCACGACAACTCCTGCTGGGCAGCCGGGCGGGCGGCCGGTTGAGACACGTGGGCGGGCTCGTCATGGTCGCGGACGTCCGCTCTCTCGACCGGGACCTCCCGCTGGCGATCCACCGAGAGCGCCCACGCCCCGATGTTCGATGCGTCGGCGCAAAGGCTCCGCAAGCCCTCGCCCTTCACTATCTCCCCCTGCCTCCCGGCCGTTTCCTCCCCCTGGACAAGCGGCACGTACGCCAGCCCGGCCGCCTCGACGATGCTCCGCGCGCCCAGGGCGCCGACCATCGCCGCCCGCGCCGCCCGGTCGTCCGCGCCCGCCTGCCGCCGGCAGTCGAGCCCAGGGAGAGGGCCGGCGACGGCCTCCACGAGGGCCAGGCCGCCCGCACGGTCGAGAGCGCCCGAGGCTCCCGCCGCCCGGCGCTCGGCCTCGCTGCCCACAGAGCGGCACAGGCCCGCGAGCGCGGCCCGCTGGAACGCCTCCCACTGCCGCACCCCGTGCTCCTTGAGGAGCCGCGGCGCCTTGGGGCGGAACACCCGACCGGCCGGATCGAACAGCGGCTCGCCGGCCGGCCTGTCCCAGTCGATGCGGACGCTCTCGCGGCGCGCCACCACGCCCGACGCCCGGGCGTAGAGCGCGGCAAACCCCTGGCTCACCGCGCGGTCCGCGCCGTCGCCGGCCGCCTCGGCCGCCGCGCCGCCCTTGCCGCGCCGAGAGCGCCGCCGGTGATCCCGCAGGGCATCGGTCTCGAACCTGGCCACGCGCACGTCGGCATGCGCCCGAGAGTCGTCGGACACCGCCGCCACGATGGCACCGACCGACGACGACGCCCACGCCGCCGGCGACGGGAAGCCCGCCACGCCCGGATGGCAGAGCACGAGGCCGTCGCCGTCGCGGCCGTACTCGATCACGTCCGCCGGCTCCAACCGGACGGCCGCCCCCGCGAGCGCGCGCGACACCACGTCCCGCGCCGCGGCCTCGCCGGCGCGGCCCTTCACGAGCCGCGGATCGCGGCCGGGCGACAACGTCGTCTGCGACCCCGAGTGCAACACCCGGTACACGCCCGGCCGCAGCACGACCGCCGGCGAGCCCGCGATCCCCACGCCTATCCCGCGCCGGTCGCCGGTCTCCAGCACGAACCGGGCCTCCTCGGCCGCGGCCACGTCCCTGACCTCGCCGCCGAGCAACCCGCACTGCCGCTCGGTGACGAACTCGCCCGACCCGTCCGCCAGACCCCGCTCCGTCATTTGGGAATGCAGCACCGCCGCGTTGAAAGCCTGGTACGGGCGCACCGTCTCCACGCCCGTCGCCCGCGCGATGGAACGCGAGCGCAACGACTCCCCGCCCGACTGGTGGTACGACACGCCCGCGGCCACCTCCCCCGGCATACGATCGAGCACTTCCTGAAACTCGGGATGCACTGCGTTCCCTCGAAGACGGCGCGCGGCCGAACCGCACGCCATGACCCAGCCCGCGCGCCGGCGGGCCATGCGGGGCGTCGGGTCTGGCGAACGTCTAGCCCCCCGGCCCCGCACGTCGGCGGGCGAATGGCTACCGGGGCGGCTCGGCCGGACTATCGCCGGCCCCGGGCCCGTTGCCCTCGGGAACCGTGAGATCCGGGGCCGCCCGGTCCTGCGCCTTCGCGTCCCGCGCGCGCGACGGCGCCTCGAACGTGGAGCGGGCCGAGTGCTCGAGCATCTCCGGCTTGCGCTCGTGCTCCCAGTCCCGCGAGACGAGATGCGCGCGCACCGACGCGGCCTCGCGCCACGCCTGGTCGAGGGCGCCCGGCGTCCGCGCGTACGTCGACTGGTCCTTCCGCATCTGCTCGGCCGGCGGCGCCGGTGCGTACTCGATCCCCAGCCGCTCGAGCGTCGTCCTCGCCGCCAGGTCCGCGACCATCGACGTGCGCGCCCTCTCCTGGCCGGCACTGAGGCCGTCCGGCCGAGGGTTCAGTCCCGGCACCTGGACGCCGGCCAGCCGCGCGACCTCCAGGCTGTGGCCCGCCTTGGCCGCCTTCCTCTCCTCCGGCGTGCCGACCTCGGCCGCCAAATCGAGCAGCATCGTTTCGTTGAAGACCTGCTCGCGGGTGTCGGGCGCCGGATACGGCGCCCTGAGCGGCTTCCGCCGGGGATGGAACGCCCGGGTCTCCTTGTCGAACTCGGCCGCCTCCCGAGGCTGATCGGTCGCCAGATACACGTTCTCGCGGGCGGCCAACGTCTTGACGGCGCGGTTCGCCACCTGCGCCAGCGCGTCGCTGTGGACCTCGGCGTAGCGGGTGCTGCCGGCCGGAATCTGCCGGCGCTCCTTTCTCCGCGCGGACGCCACCGCGCGGCGGCCGAGCTCCTCGTCCTGCACGTGCTGGCTGAGCTCGTCCGACCGCGCGATCGCGGTGGACACGGCCCGCACGACCGACGTCGCATACTCGGCCGCGATCCCGAACTTCTCCCGGCCGGGATGCGCCACCTGCGGGCCGCTGGACCCCGAGGTCACCGAGATGCGCTCGCCGCCATGCGTCTTGAGCTGCACGCCCGAGCCGCGCACGAGCTGCTGCACCGTGTTGTAGATGGCGTCCCGCTCGTCGGCGTTCCGCCCGTCCATCAGCCGCTTGGGCACCGCCCGCAAGCTGGTCTGCGTATCCACGTGCAGCAGGTCGTACGACGAGGACGGCCGGACGACGACGCCCGACACGACGGCGGGATCGGTGGTCAACCCGAGCGAGCCCGCGCGGACCGCCACCAGCGGCGCGTCCATCCGCTTCTCCTCGAGCTTCTGATGCCCCATCCGGCTCAGCTCGACGGGATGCACCACCTCCGCGCCCGCCATCCCGCGCGCCACCATCTGCGAGTGGAGAATGGTGGCCACCTTCGGGCCGAACGCGTTGCCGTCGTTGTTCCACAGCGGACCCTCGCTCACCGGCGCCTTCGAGCTCCGGGTGCGGATGGGACCGCTGTCGAGCGACGCCACCTGGTGGTACGACCGCCCCGCGGCGATGTCGTCCGGAATCTGCTGCAGCGACTCGGCGAGCCGGGCCTCCGACTTCGCCTGCCGCTGTTCCTGAAACCGCTGGTTCCCGCCTCCTGCACCCGGCATGACTCACTCCTTCCCGTCACGAATCCCTGTTGGGTTCCACAGCGAGGTCCCGGCTCCGCCCGGGACCGTCAACGATCGCGCCCGGGCTCCCGCACCGCCGCCGACCGAGCCTCCGGCTCCACCGCCGCCGGCTCCCACCCGGCGCGATAGCCGGCGGGCAACTCGGCCGCGCGCCCGCGCGCGATCACGAACGACGCCATGCGGTCCGCGTCCCGGCACAGATCGGCCCCGTGCCGCACGAACACCTGCCGCGCCTCCGCCGGCAGTGGGACGCCAGCCGGCGGCTCGTAGCGCATTCCCAGCGCGCCGACCAGCTTCGCCGCCGCGAGATCGCAACGGATCTGCTCCCGCACCCATCCGATCGAGTCCCGGGGAGCGCCCGCGTCACGGCGGCCCTCCCGCGACGGATGGCCCGTGGCGGCCGCCGCCGCCAACGCGACGGCCGACGCATAACGGGGACCCGGAGACCAGTCCCGCGGGACCACCGCGCAGTCGTCGCGGAGCCGATACGCCGCCGCGCCGGCCCCGTCGACCGCCACGCGAACGCCCAGCCCGTGAACCAACTGGTCGACGGACACGATGCCCGCGTCCGCCCGGGCCGGAACCGGAACGCCGAGCGCCTCGACCGGGAACACCGGTCCCGCGTCATCTCCGCGGAGACCGGGAACGACGACGCCCACCACGCCCGGACCGACCCGGCCGCCCCGCTGCACGGCCTCCGCCTCGTCCCAGAACACCTCAGCCCGCACGCCGGCGCGGGTGCGCCAGGCGTGAGCCGCCAGCGCCTGCGCCGCCGGCATGGCCTGGCATCGCGTACCGCCGGCCGGCCACACGGCCCCGGCGAACGGCCGGCCGCCATCGAACAAGTCCGCCGCCGCGGGGGCCGGCTCGGCGACCGGACCCGCCGGCCGAACCGCCGGCGCCCCCGGCCCCAGGTCGTAGCGCTCCACGACCGGCGCCCTGTCCGCGGGAGGCCACCTCACCCCCGCGCGCTCCAGCACGGGCGTCATCACGCCCGCCAGGACCGTCTCGCCGGCCACCATCCACGAATCCAGGCGCCGCACCACCGCGAAGCCCCGGTGCACCGCGCGGGCGGTCCGATGGCAACCCTCGCCCTCGCCGCCCACCGCGCGGACGCCCTCCGCGAGCGACCCGCCCGACGCCAGGACGGCCTCCACCGCGGACGTCGGCAACGGGTCCCGCAGCGGATCCAGGCCCACCGCGTAGTGCACCTGGGCTACGACTCGCGTCCGCTCGAACCACGCCTCGAAGTTCGCGCCTCCCGGATCCAGCCCCTCGAGGCCCAGGCCCTCCCGCTCGCGCGCCCAGGCGCGCTCGACCACCGCCGCGCCGGACGGATCGCGCACGCACGCGTCGACGTGCCGCAACGCCACCGACTGCGCTGCCCGGTCGAGCCCAGCCGCCACGTACCGCTCATCCGATACCCGGCCCAACACCGCCGCCGCGGCCGACAGCAGCACCGGATC